>CALAGS010000201.1 GCA_937891665.1 uncultured Burkholderiales bacterium
TGAGCAGAGCCACACGGACAGGCAATTTCAAAGCATCGATGAGTTTGGGAATATCCCGTGAGAACAGTTGATCTTGAAGCGCCTTGGTAGCTGTCGATACCAATGCGCGCTGTCCGCTTAGCAACACAGGGACTAGATAGGCATAGGTTTTACCCACACCTGTTCCGGCCTCTACCACCAATTCGCCACCGATTGAAATGGTTTCGGCAACAGCCATGGCCATGTCTGTTTGCCCAGCACGAGATTTAAAATGGGGTGTTGCTTGCGCGATGACGCCATCTTCTGTGAAAGTGGCTGCGACGGATTGAAGAAATTCGCTCAAGGCATTGCCTTGTCTTTGGACGATTCTTGGGTTTTGCCCAAAATACGTTGCTGACGCTCTGCCTCTTTGAGAACACGTTGCCGCGCATTCAAAGCAATTTCACGTTGATCCAAGGGCGACAAGGCCTGGTATTTTTGTTGTCTGGCTTTGAACAAACAATCGTTGACCGCAAATTGCCTCCAACAAGCCTTAGAAGCCTCATGAAAATGATCCAAAATGATTTTTTTTTCTTCTGCCAACGCAATGCGTTGTTGTGAAATAACTTCAGTTTCAGGCAATTGCATTGAGTTCTCAGATTGCGCCATTGCAATCGCGCAGGTCAAACCCAGAAAAAGAAACAGAACAGCTTTGTTGCAAGAAAACATGCTTGAATTAAGTGATTTGAGTGTCCACGGTGCGATGTTCTAGCGCTAGGAATTCTGACGACTGCATTTCGTGCAGACGGGAGATGGTTCTGGGAAACTCATGCGCAAGAGGACCTTTCGTGTAAAGGGCCTCGGGTTGAACCTCAGCCGATAGAATCAATTTAACACGCCTGTCGTACAGAACGTCAATCAGCCAAGTAAATCGCCTTGCTTCTGATGCCATGCTAAGCGGCATCATTGGCACATTGCTAAGTAGCACCGTGTGAAACTCTGTGGCAATTTCCAAGTAATCATTCTGTGAGCGCGGCCCCCCACACAGAGTTCTAAAGTCAAACCACACCACGCCTCCTGCACGCCTTCTTGAAACAATTTCTCTGGCTTCAATGTGCAAAATAGGATCTTCATCTTGGCTGCTGACAAGCTTGTTGAAAGCATCTGTCATGGCGTTATCGGCGTCTTCACCTATGGGGCAATGGTAGAGCTTGACCATTTCTAAGGTGCGGCGGCGATAGTCTGTGCCGTTGTCGACATTCAAGACCTCCATGCGCTGATTGAGCAAAGCAATGGCGGGTAGCAAGCGGTCACGGTGCAAACCATCTGGGTACAAGTTATCGGGCTTGAAGTTGGAAGTGGTGACAAAGCTCACGCCATTTTCAAACAATGACACCAACAGACGGTGCAAGATCATGGCATCGGTAATGTCGGCCACATGAAACTCGTCGAAGCAAATGAGTTGATAGCGCTTGGCCATGCGTTTGCCCAACTCTTGCAGTGGATTAACCGTGCCTTGCATTAAAGCCATCTCACGGTGAACTTCTCGCATGAACTCATGGAAGTGCAAACGCGTTTTGTCCTTGACCGGCACCGCGTTGTAAAAACAGTCCATCAAGAAACTCTTGCCACGACCCACACCACCAAACATGTAGACACCACGCGGTAATGCCGGTTTCTTTTTCAAAAAACGAAAGGGACTGCTGATACTTTCTTGATAAGCCGCCCATTCTTGTGCGCAGCGTTCTAGAGCCTCGACAGCTCTGAGTTGCGCAGGGTCAGCCTCATAGCCTCTGCTTAGAAGTTCTTGGTCGTAGGCTTGTCTGACGGACATGGATCGTATGCTCTTAAAAATACTGAGAACAAAGGTTCTTTGAAATAAGAAAACCCGGGTCGGGCCCGGGCTTCGTAGTTTAACGAGACTTCAAAAACTTAGAAGTTCAAGGTCCGTTTGTCGACTGCCAAGGCAGCTTCTTTGGTGGCTTCGCTGAGGGACGGGTGTGCATGGCAGATGCGGGCAATGTCTTCAGCGCTGGCGCGGAATTCCATGGCCACAACGGCTTCAGCAATGAGCTCGCTGGCCATGGGGCCCACGATGTGAACACCCAAAATTTCGTCAGTGGTGGCATCGGCTAAGAACTTCACCATGCCAGTGGTATCACCTAGGGCACGGGCACGACCATTGGCCAAAAACGGAAAGGTGCCCGCTTTGTAAGCCACGCCATCAGCCTTAAGCTGCTGCTCATTGCGGCCCACCCAAGCAATTTCGGGGCTGGTGTAAATGACCCAAGGCACGGTATTGAAATTGACATGGCCGTGCTGACCGGCAATGCGCTCGGCCACAGCAACGCCCTCTTCTTCGGCTTTGTGCGCCAACATGGGGCCACGCACCACATCGCCAACGGCCCAAACGCCAGGCAAGTTGGTTTTGCATTCAGCATCCACCACGATGGCGCCGCGTTCGTCCAACTGCAAGCCCACAGCTTCTGCGTTCAAGCCTATCGTGTTGGGTACTCGGCCAATGGACACAATGAGTTTGTCTGCATCAATGCTGAGAGCTTCACCCTTGGCATTGGTGTAGGCCACTTTGACGCCATTTTTGCCATTTTGAATCTCGCCGACTTTGACACCGAGTTCAATTTTCAAACCTTGTTTGTCGAATGCCTTTTTGGCTTCCTTGGCAATTTGCTCGTCTACAGCGCCCAAGAAAGTAGGCAGACCTTCGAGAATGGTGACATCGGAGCCCAGACGACGCCAGACAGATCCCATTTCCAAGCCGATGACACCGGAGCCAATCAGCACCAGCTTTTTAGGCACTGCACCTACATTCAAAGCGCCGTCGTTGGACAACACATTGACCTCGTCAAAAGGTGTGCCGGGCAATGAACGTGCATTAGAGCCAGTGGCCACAATGATGTTCTTGCCATGCAATGTTTCATTGGCAGCACCTGTGACGGTAACTTCGTAGCCACCTTCAACGGCTTTGCTAAATGCAGCGCGGCCATGAAAGAAAGACACCTTGTTCTTTTTGAACAAGTACAAAACACCATCGTTGTTTTGCTTCACAACATTGTCTTTACGGGCAATCATCTTGGCCACATCCATGCTCACACCTTTCATCTCGATGCCGTGATCGGCAAAGTGATGATTGGCTTGATCGAAGTGTTCAGAAGACTGCAACAAAGCTTTGGAAGGAATACACCCAACGTTGGTGCAAGTGCCGCCAAGGGCTGGGCCACCCGTTGCGTTTTTCCATTCGTCGACACACGCTACTTGGAATCCCAGTTGCGCTGCGCGAATGGCAGCAATGTAACCACCTGGGCCGCCACCAATGACGACCACATCAAATTGTTTGCTCATGCTTTTTTCCTAAGGCTTAGATGTCAAACAACAAGCGTGATGGGTCTTCTAACGCTTCTTTCATGGCCACCAAGCCCAAGACGGCTTCTCGGCCGTCGATGATGCGGTGATCGTAAGACATGGCGAAATAGTTCATGGGGCGAACCACCACTTGACCGTTCTCAACCATGGCGCGGTCTTTGGTAGCGTGCACACCCAAGATGGCAGACTGAGGTGGGTTGATGATGGGGGTGGACATCATGGAGCCAAAGGTACCGCCATTCGAAATGGAGAACGTACCGCCGGTCATGTCTTCAATGCCTAACTTACCGTCTTTGGCCTTGGCGCCAAACTCAGAGATCTTTTTCTCGATGTCGGCAAAGCTCATTTGATCGGCATTGCGCAAAATAGGCACCACCAAACCACGGGGTGAGCCCACGGCAATACCGATGTCAAAGTAACCGTGATAAACGATGTCGCTGCCATCTACTGAGGCATTTAACACGGGGTATTTCTTCAAAGCGTGCACGGCTGCTTTCACGAAGAAGCTCATGAAGCCCAACTTGATGCCGTGCTCTTTTTCAAACTTGTCTTGGAAGCGCTTGCGCATGTCCATGACAGGCGCCATGTTGACTTCGTTGAAGGTGGTGAGAATGGCATTGGTTGCTTGCGATTGCAACAAACGCTCGGCCACACGCGCACGCAGTCGAGTCATGGGCACGCGTTGTTCAGGACGCTCACCCAAATTCACTACAGGTGCAGCCACTTGTGGCAATGAACTTGTGGGCACACCGGTTGGAATAGAAACTTGCGGTGCAGGTTTGGCGCCACCGGCCACAGCAGACAATACATCCCCTTTGGTAACGCGTCCGTCCTTGCCTGAACCCGCTACAGAACCAGCCGACAAGTTGTTGTCGGCCATGATCTTTGCGGCAGAAGGCATGGCCACACCCGCCATGCTGTTGCTTTTTGCAGCGGGTGCGGCGGCGGCGCTAGCTGCAGAGGCTGGTGCCATTGCTGCTGCGGATGCTGATGCAGCCACTTTCCCATCGGTATCAATGCGAGCAATCAGTTGCTCAGCAAGCACCATAGCGCCGTCGCCGACCAAGATTTCTGACAAAACACCTGCTGACGGTGCGGGGACTTCAAGCACCACTTTGTCAGTTTCAATTTCGATCAATATTTCGTCGGCTGCGACACTGTCGCCAACTTTCTTTTTCCACGTCAACATGGTGGCTTCTGCCACGGACTCAGACAGCTGAGGAACTTTAACTTCTGCGATAGCCATTTCGATTCTTTCTTAATTGGTTCAATACTTTTTGTGGCGTCCGTTATTTGGACAACACAAAGCCTTTGATCTTCCCGAATGCGCCATCCACCAAAGCTTTTTGTTGCTCTTGGTGAAGGTGTGAATAACCCACAGCAGGCGACGCGGAAGCTGCTCGGCCGGAATACCCCAAGCGCTGACCTTCGGTCATGTTCTCGTGAATGTAGTGCTGGACAAAGAACCAAGCGCCTTGGTTTTGTGGCTCGTCTTGCGTCCAAACCAACTCGGTAGCGTTCGGGTACTTTTTCAACTCTGTTGCAAAAGCTTTGTGCGGGAACGGGTACAACTGTTCGGCACGCAAAATGGCCGTGTCGTCAGCACCCAGCTCTTCACGCTTTTTAACCAAGTCGTAGTAAACCTTGCCGGAACAAATCAAAACACGTTTGACTTTGTCAGCCTTGAGTGTTTTGTTTTCCGGGATCACAGTTTGGAAGCCACCTTTGGTGAACTCTGACAAAGGTGATGTAGCGTCTTTGTTGCGCAGCAAAGACTTCGGTGTGAAGATGATCAGAGGCTTGCGCAAATTGCGAATCATTTGACGGCGCAGCACATGGAAGATTTGACTGGCCGTGGTGGGCTGCACAATTTGCATGTTGGTGTCAGCCGCCAACTGCATGAAGCGCTCCAAACGGGCCGAGCTGTGCTCAGGGCCTTGTCCTTCATAGCCGTGCGGCAACATGAGCGTCAGGCCGTTCACACGGCCCCACTTCACTTCACCCGAAGCAATGAACTGATCAATGACCACTTGGGCGCCATTGGCGAAATCGCCAAATTGAGCCTCCCAAATGACCAAGGTGTTGGGATCGTTGGAAGCGTAGCCATACTCAAAGCCAAGCACAGCTTCTTCAGACAAGATGGAGTCGATGACCACAAAAGGCGCTTGATTTTCAGCAACGTTTTGCAAAGGCACGTAAGTACCAATGTCCCACTTCTCACGATTTTGATCGTGAATGACAGCGTGTCGGTGTGTGAAGGTGCCACGGCCGCAATCTTCACCCGACAAGCGCACGGGATAACCGCTGGCCACCAAGGAAGCAAAAGCCATGTGCTCGCCCATGCCCCAATCGACGGGCATGTCGCCACGGCCCATGGCTGCACGGTTGTCGTAAACGTTTTTCACCAACTGATGCGGTGTGACATTGCTTGGCAAGGTAGTGATTTTTTCGGAAATGCGTTTCCATTCAGCCAAGGGCAATGCAGTGCTGCCTGCATCAGTCCATTTTTGGTTCAAGAATGGCGCCCAGTCCACAGAGAACTGAGTTTTGAAGTTGGTCAGCACGGGATCGCTGTCTGTGTGCTTGCCTGCATCCAATGCGGCGCGGCAAGCTTTCACCATGTCGTCGCCCAAGGTGTCGCCCAAGCCTTGTGCGGCCAAACGATCGGCGAACAACTTGCGGGTGCCAGGATGTGCGCCGATTTTCTTGTACATCAAGGGCTGTGTCAGGCTAGGCGTGTCTTGCTCGTTGTGTCCCAATTTGCGGAAGCAAATGATGTCAAGAACCACATCCTTGTTGAAGGTCATGCGGTACTCGAGCGCAATTTGCATGGCCAACACCGCTGCTTCTGGATCGTCTGCATTCACATGCAATACAGGTGCTTCCACCATCTTGACGATGTCGGTGCAATACACCGTAGAACCCATGTCGCGAGGGTCTGATGTGGTGAAACCAATTTGGTTGTTGATGATGATGTGAACGGTACCGCCTGTGGAATAACCACGGGTTTGTGCCAAAGCCAATGTTTCTTGGTTAACACCTTGACCCGCAAAAGCTGCATCGCCGTGAACCAGCACTGGCAGCACTTGTTTGCCCTTGGGATCGGCACGTCGGTCCATGCGGGCGCGCACAGAGCCTTCGACCACTGGGTTGACAATTTCAAGGTGCGAAGGATTGAAGGCCAATGACAAGTGAACAGGGCCACCGCGTGTGCTGATGTCAGAGCTGAAACCTTGGTGGTACTTGACGTCGCCGGCTGGCAAATCTTCTGGCGCAGTGTGGTCAAACTCAGCGAACAAGTCTTTGGGCAATTTGCCCATGGTGTTGACCAACACATTCAAGCGGCCACGGTGGGCCATGCCAATCACAATTTCTTGCACACCTTTTTCACCCGCAGATTGGATGAGCTCGTCAATGGCTGCAATGAAGGTTTCGCCACCTTCTAATGAGAAGCGTTTTTGACCGACATATTTAGTGTGCAGGAAACGCTCTAAACCTTCGGCCGCAGTAAGGCGATCGAGAATGTGCTTTTTCTGATCCGCATTGAAATTGGGTTTGCTGCGAATACTTTCCAGTTTTTGTTGCCACCAACGCTTTTCAGTTTGGTCAGTGGTGTACATGAATTCGGCGCCCAATGTGCCGCAGTAGGTTGCGCGCAATGCATTGAGCAATTCGCGCAGGGGCATGGCGTTTTTACCGAAGAAGGTGTTGCTGGTGTCGAACACAGTTTCTTGGTCAGAATCGGTGAAACCGTAAAACGCAGGTTCGAGCTCAGGAATGTCGGGCCGCTCAGTGCGCTTCAAGGGGTCGAGATCGGCCCAGCGCTGGCCTACATTTCGGTAAGCCGCAATAAGTTGTTGTGCAGCCGTACGCTTGCGGCCCATTTCGGCATCGGCGCTGGCCATGACGACTTTGGTACCACCTTGCTTTGCGCGTTCGGCAAAAGCATTGATGACGGGTAAGTGGGGAACGTCCTTGGCAGATGAGCCGTCAACAGCAGGTACATGTTGCAAGGCGTCGAAGTATTCGCGCCAACTGTCGGGAACGCTGCCTGGATTGGTCAGGTAGTTCTCGTACATTTCCTCGACGTAGGGCGCATTGCCTCCGAAGAGATAGGTGTTGCCTTGGTAGGCGGTGTAGACGGATTTTGTCTCACTCATATTTCGCTGACCTTCGCTCCCCTTCAGGGAACATTAGTTGGTTGATTTACCTTCCGCGACACGGCTGAACCGGTTGGCGGATGCGACTGTGGCATGGGGAAGGGCCTAAGTAACTTGCGCATTATCCCATTGATTTGCATCACATCAGCTGTTTTATTCAACAAAAACGGGATGAATACAGATCCATCCCGTCAGCCATAAGTCAGCTTTGTGACAGATCAGGGGCTTGAAGATTTGACCAAATCTGATATTTGAAGCAAAGCCGCGGGGTCGTCCATCGTGGTTAAGTCGCCAGGATCTCGCCCTTCACAAACCGCTTGAATGGCACGGCGCAGCAATTTGCCACTTCGCGTTTTGGGCAAAACAGACACAAAACGAACACGCGAAGGTCTGGCAACCGCACCCAACGAGTTGTCGACCACCTTCATGATGTCACCTTCAAGTTTTAACAAAGCTGGAGGATCATTCAAAAGTGCGTTGTCTTTGAGAACAGCAAAGGCCATGGCCACTTGCCCCTTCAAACTGTCGGCCACCCCCACCACGGCCACTTCTGCCACAGCAGGATGGCCAGAAATACTCTCTTCAATCTCACGCGTGCCCAAACGATGGCCAGCGACATTGATCACATCATCGGTGCGGCCCAAGATAAAGAAATAACCATCTTCGTCTTTAATGCCCCAATCGAAGGTGGAGTAAATGGTTTTACCAGGCACTGTGTCCCAATAGGTTTTGACAAAACGCTCGTCATCACCCCAGATGGTTTGCAAGCAACCAGGCGGCAAAGGACCTTCAATGGCCACCACGCCTTTTTGGTGGGGCTGCGTCAATTCTTGACCCGTTTGATCGTCTAACAACTTGACGTCGTAGCCGTAAACAGCCTTACCAGGAGAGCCAAATTTACTGGGTGTTTTTTCAATGCCGTTGCACACCGTCAAGATTGGCCACCCCGATTCTGTTTGCCAGTAGTTGTCGATGATGGGTTTGCCTAGACCCTCGGAAATCCACTTTGCAGTGGGCTCGTCCAAGGGCTCGCCCGCTAAAAACAAGGCCTTCAAACTGGACAAATCGTATTTGCTAAGCAAAGCCGGATCTTGTTTTTTCAACACACGAATGGCTGTAGGCGCACTGAACATCACGGTCACTTTGTACTTCTCAACCAGACTCCACCAAATGCCACCATCGGGGCGTGTAGGTAAGCCTTCGTAAAGAATGGTGGCCATGCCGCCAATCAAGGGGCCGTAAATGATGTAGCTGTGACCTACTACCCAACCGATGTCGCTGGTGCAGAAAAATGTTTCGCCTGGCTTGCCGCAAAAAATGTTGGGGATGCTCGAAGCCAAGGCCACGGCATAACCACCCGTGTCACGCTGGACCCCTTTGGGCTTGCCCGTCGTACCAGAGGTATACAGGGTGTAACTTGGATGGGTGGCATCGACCCACTCGCAGGGCACCACGTCGTTCATGTGTTTTTCGCGCAGCGTGGACCAAAGCAAATCACGTCCCTCAGTCATGTGCATGCTTGCCAAACCACGTTCAACCAAAACGACTGAATCGGGCTTGTGGGATGACAAACGAATGGCCTCATCTAACAAGGGCTTGTAGACAACGACCTTACCCCCCCGTGAACCCGCATCGGCACTGACAATGACTTTGGGACTGGCGTCTTCAATACGCGAAGCCAAAGAACCTGACGCAAATCCACCAAACACCACAGAGTGAATGGCGCCAATGCGCGCACAAGCCAACATGGCAAAGGAAGCCTCTGCAATCATGGGCATGTAAATCAAAACACGGTCGCCTTTTTTCACACCCAATGACAACAAGGAAGCTGCCATGCGTTGAACTTCGACATGCAGCTGCTTGTAGGTGTAAGTGACTTCTTGGTCGGTTTCTGTAGAAACAAAAATCAACGCGGCTTGATCGCCACGGTCTTTCAGATGGCGGTCAATGGCGTTGTGACACAGGTTTGTTTCCCCGCCTTTGAACCACTTGGCAAATGGCGGGTTGCTGTAGTCACAAATTTCTTGGGGCGCTTTGTGCCACTCGATGTGTTGGGCTTGCTCTGCCCAGAAAGCATCGCGATCCTGAATAGAACGCTGGTGAAAATCTGCATATTGAACCATGTTGTCTCCTAATTCGGGGGCTGACTTCTGAATTTATAATTATTCATGAGGGACTTGCTGCAAACTGACTTCGGACATGACTTCCTGACAAATGAAAGCTTAAACCAAGGCTTTGATCCAAGCATGAACCTGTTTGAAGTCGGGGTTTTCTGCAGAGCGTAACCATTCAAACAACACCATTTCAGTGGTTAAAAGCTCTGCCCCAGCGCCCGCCAATCGATCAAATGCAGCGTCGCGATCACGGTCGGAGCGCGAAGCACAAGCATCTGTCACCACCCAGACTTCAAACTCATCTTCCAACAAATCCAAAGCCGTTTGCAACAGGCACACATGCGCTTCGCAACCCGCAATGACCACTGAGGGTCCGTCTGAGCTTTCAGCAGGTTTTTGCATATGCCGTGGCAAGCTGCGGGCATTGCCCTTTGGCGCGGCAGACGCGGGAGGGCTTAACCATTCGCCCAAACCCTCTTCCACGCCACTGAAAGCCATTTTGGCCAGCACCCGTTGACAATGCTGACGAATCTCGGGAGATGTTTCGCCAAGTCCTGATGGATTTTGTTCAGTGGCCCAAACAGGCACATTCAGAAGCTTGGCGGCCCGAGCCAGCAACTCAGCGCGCTGCCACACTGCTTGTGCATCCTTCATGGCTGGCATCAAGTTCAACTGGTAATCAACCAGAACCAATTGAGATGATTCAACTTCAAGCAACATATTCAGGCCTCGGTGCAAATTAATCAAATTATCAGTTTGCTCAATCTAAATTAGGGCTGTCAACCCATTGAAGATGGCATTAAACTGAACAGTTATGCGCTTGATTCTATGTGGACTGGTATTTCTGACAACGGCGGCCTTGGCGGTTCCCGTTGAGGACGACCTCGACCGCATGATCAAGGAGCGGGGTTTGGTCACGCAGATGACCGATCAACTCTCGCAACAAATCAGCAATCAGTTGGGCGGGCCTCTGCAATCAGCACGTACCGCCTTTGGCGGCAAAGCCTCAGAACTGGTCATGCAAGCCATGGGGCTACTGGGCGTGCCCTACAAGAGGGGCGGTACCAGCGAAGAAAAAGGCTTTGATTGCAGCGGCTTTGTGCGCTATATGTATGAAAAGTCTGTTGGCTTGGTTCTGCCCCGAAGAGCAGAGGAACAAGCCAAAGTCACAGAGGAAATCAGCCGCAGTGAACTCAAGCCTGGCGATTTGGTTTTTTTCAACACCCTGAAACGAACCTTCAGCCATGTCGGCATTTATGTGGGTGACGGTAAATTCATTCACGCGCCCAGACCTGGCAAAGCCGTCCGGGTGGATGACATGCGCGAAGCCTATTGGCAAAAAAGATTCAATGGTGCCAGAAGAGTTCAAATCGACAAACTACAAAATGAACCCGTCAAAAATTAAAACCAGTTCGCCCATGAAAAAACCGCCCGAAGGCGGTTTTTTGTTCTGCACTTGAAAGCTTATTTCTTTGAAGGCGGCAGGTCTGTACAACTGCCATGCGCCACCTCGGCTGCCATGCCAATGCTTTCGCCTAATGTTGGGTGTGGGTGAATGGTCTTGCCAATGTCGATGGCATCTGCACCCATCTCTATGGCCAAGGCCACTTCGCCAATCATGTCACCTGCATGCGTGCCCACCATGCCGCCGCCCAAGATCTTGCCGTGGCCATGAGCCTCGGGTGAATCATCAAACAACAACTTGGTCACGCCTTCATCTCGGCCATTGGCAATGGCGCGGCCTGAAGCCGTCCACGGAAATAACCCCTTCTTGACTTTGATGCCTTGCGCCTTGGCTTGATCTTCTGTCAAGCCCACCCATGCCACTTCGGGATCGGTGTAAGCCACACTTGGGATGACGCGCGCATTGAAGGCACTGGCTGCCAACTCTTTGTTGCCTTGAATTTCACCTGCAATCACTTCTGCAGCGACATGGGCTTCATGCACCGCTTTGTGCGCCAACATGGGCTGACCCACAATGTCGCCAATGGCAAAGATGTGTGGCACGTTGGTTCGCATTTGAATGTCAACAGGTATGAAACCACGGTCTGTCACGCTCACACCTGCTTTTTCTGCCGCAATTTTCTTGCCGTTGGGTGTGCGACCCACAGCCTGCAAGACCATGTCGTAGACTTGCGGCGCAGGGGCTGCAACGCCCTCCTCTGCAGATTCGAATGTCACCTCAATACCGGCCTTGGTAGCTTTGGCCCCCACGGTTTTGGTTTTGAGCATGATGTTGTCAAAACGAGGGGCGTTCATTTTTTGCCAGACCTTGACCAAATCGCGGTCGGCACCTTGCATCAAGCCGTCCATCATTTCGACCACATCAAGGCGCGCGCCCAGTGTGCTGTAAACGGTGCCCATTTCTAAACCGATGATGCCGCCGCCCAAAATAAGCATTCGCTTGGGAACATCTTTCAAAGCCAATGCGCCGGTGCTGTCGACCACGCGTGGGTCATTGGGCATGAAGGGCAAACGCACGGCCTGGCTTCCTGCGGCAATGATGCAGTTTTTGAAAGCCAGAACTTTCTTCACGCCAGTCTTTTCTTGACCGGTGCCCGTGGTTTCTTCTACCACCACATGGTTGGCGCTCAGGAATTCACCGACGCCGCGAACTGTGGTGACCTTGCGCATTTTGGCCATGGCAGCCAAACCACCGGTCAGTTTGCCAATGACTTTTTCTTTGTGAGTGCGCAGTTTGCCAAGGTCCAACTTGGGAGTTCCAAAGTCAACACCCAAATCGGCCATGTGACTGACTTCGTCCATGACCGCAGCCACGTGCAACAAAGCTTTGGAAGGAATGCAACCCACGTTCAAACACACGCCACCTAAGGTGGCATAGCGTTCAACGATCACAACTTTAAGGCCCAGATCAGCGGCACGGAAAGCAGCGGAATACCCACCCGGGCCTGCGCCTAACACCAGTAAATCACATTCAATGTCGACTGTGCCACTGTAGGACGCTGCGTTAGGCATGTTGACCGCAACGGGTGAAGGCGTTTCTGGGGACGAGGTTGCTGCAACAGGCGCAATGGTTTGCAGTGCGGCAGGTGCAGCCGGTGCGGTGGCTGAAGCAGTTGCCTCACCTTCCAACACCAAGACCAAAGAGCCTTGCTTGACTTTGTCGCCCAACTTCACTTTGAGCTCTTTCACCACGCCAGCATGTGAGCAGGGAATTTCCATGGAGGCTTTGTCTGACTCCACAGTGATCAAGCTTTGTTCAGCTTTGACCACATCGCCAGGCTTGACCAGCAGCTCAATGACCGTCACTTCGTCGAAGTCGCCAATGTCCGGAACTTTAATATCAATCAGTGCCATAGTTTTTCAATCAGTTGGGGACAGAGCAATGCTTCGCCTTGGTCTTTCCCGCAATTTTTAAAGAAGTACACGGCGGAAATCGCCAAGAATTTGACCCAAATACGCATTGAAGCGTGCTGCGGCAGCGCCATCGATCACGCGGTGATCCCAGGTCAGAGACAAAGGCAGCATAAGGCGCGGCACAAACTGTTTGCCATCCCAAACGGGTTCTTGTGTGCTCTTGCACACGCCCAAGATGGCTACTTCAGGCGCGTTGATGATGGGGGTGAAATACTTACCACCAATGCCACCCAAGCTTGAGATGGTGAAGGTGGCGCCCGTCATTTCTGCAGGCCCCAATTTGCCATCACGGGCTTTCTTGGCCAACTCACCCATTTCCTGGCTGATTTGCAAGATGCCTTTTTTGTCTGCATCGCGAATCACGGGCACCATCAAGCCATTGGGCGTGTCTGCTGCAAAGCCAATGTGCCAATAGTTTTTGTAGACGATGGCATCGCCATCCAAAGAGCTGTTGAACTCTGGGTATTTTTTCAAGGCGGCCACGCAAGCCTTGATCAAGAAAGCCAACATGGTGACCTTCACGCCAGACTTTTCGTTTTCCTTGTTGGTCGACACACGGAAGGCCTCCAACTCAGTGATATCGGCATCATCGTGGTTGGTGACAGCGGGAATCATGATGGCGTTGCGCAGTAAATTAGCGCCGCTGATCTTCTTGATGCGGCCCATTTCTTTGCGCTCAATGGGACCAAATTTGGCGAAATCAACTTTGGGCCAAGGAATCAAGCCCAGTGCGGCACCATCACCACCTGCGGGTGCTTTGTCTGCTTGAGCTTTGGTTTGCATGGCACCGGCCATCACGGCTTTGGTAAAGGCTTGTACGTCGTCTTGTGAAATTCGACCTTTGGGGCCATTGCCTTTGACTTCTTCCAAAGGCACACCCAATTCGCGTGCAAATTTGCGCACCGAAGGTGAGGCATGAGGCAAGCCAAGTGTTGGAGCGCCGGGGTTGTGTGCAGGTGCAGCAGCGACAGTCGAAGATGTCACTGACACTGATGCAACATTTGCTGGTGCTGCAACGGGCTCAGATTGAACTGCAGGCGCGGTCGCTGGTGCAGCAACAGCAGGCACCTCAGCAGGTGCAGATACAGCCCCACTGGCCTCTAACACCAACACCACCGAACCCTGTTTAACTTTGTCACCCAACTTCACCCGCAACTCTTTCACCACGCCAGCTGTTGAAGATGGGATTTCCATCGATGCTTTGTCCGACTCAACTGTGATCAATGATTGCTCGGCTTTGATGGTGTCACCCACCTTGACCATCAATTCAATCACGGTGACTTCATCGAAATCACCGATGTCTGGAACTTTGACTTCTACCAATGCCATGTGTGTCTCCAATTCTTTTGATCAAGCGTACAAAGGATTGACCTTGTCGGTCTTGATGCCGTATTGCTTCAAAGCCTCAGCGACTTTGGCCACAGGCACGGCGCCCTCTTCGCTCAATGCTTTGAGAGAAGCCACAACGATGTAATGACGGTTGATCTCAAAGTGCTCACGCAATTTGCTGCGGAAATCGCTTCGACCAAAACCATCGGTCCCTAACACTTTGAAAGTGCGGCCTTTTGGAATGAAGGAGCGAATTTGTTCCGCGTAGTTTTTCATGTAGTCGGTGGATGCAATGACGGGGCCATCGAATTTGGCCAATTGCTGAGCCACAAACGGCACGCGCGGTACCTCCAAGGGGTGCAACATATTGAATCGCTCGGCGTCCTGGCCGTCGCGTGTCAGTTCGTTGAAGCTTGGGCAACTCCAGACATCGGCTGCGATGCCCCAGTCTTTGGCCAGCAACTCCTGCGCAGCCAAAGACTCTCGCAGAATGGTGCCAGAGCCCATGAGTTGAACGCGCGTTTTGTTTTTACCACCGGCCTTGCACAAGTACATGCCCTTGATGATTTGCTCTTCCGTGCCAGCTGTTAAACCTGGCATGGGGTAGTTTTCATTTAACAAGGTGATGTAGTAAAACACATTGTCTTGTTTTTCCACCATGCGTTTTAAGCCGTGGTGCAAGATGACACCTACTTCGTGTGCAAAAGTGGGGTCGTAGCTGATGCAATTTGGAATCGTACCCGCCAAAATATGGCTGTGACCATCTTCATGCTGCAAGCCTTCGCCGTTCAACGTGGTGCGACCGGAAGTGCCGCCTAACAAGAAGCCGCGCGCTTGCATGTCGCCCGCAGCCCAAGCCAAATCGCCAATGCGCTGGAAACCAAACATGGAGTAGTACACATAGAAAGGCACCATGATGCGGTTGCTGGTAGAGTAGCTTGTAGCCGCGGCAATCCAGCTGGACATTCCGCCAGCTTCATTGATACCTTCTTGCAATATCTGGCCCGCTTTGTCTTCTTTGTAGTACATCACCTGGTCTTTGTCGACCGGTGTGTACTGCTGACCAGCAGGATTGTAGATACCGACCTGACGGAACAAACCTTCCATGCCAAAGGTACGTGCTTCGTCCACCAAAATAGGCACAACGCGTGGGCCTAAGGCTTGATCACGCAACAGTTGTGTCAGAAAACGAACATAAGCTTGTGTCGTTGAAATTTCACGGCCTTCAGCAGTGGGCTCCATCACAGACTTAAACACGTCCAACGAAGGCACAGTAAAGCTTTCATCGGCTTTGGTGCGGCGGTGCGGCAAGTAACCACCCAAGGCCTTGCGGCGCTCATGCAGGTAACGCATCTCTGGCGTGTCGTCCGCTGGCTTGTAGAAAGGCACGTTGGCCAACTCACTGTCGGGCACAGGAATGTTAAAGCGATCGCGCATGTAGCGAACATCTTCGTCTGACAGCTTCTTGGTTTGGTGAACGTTATTTTTGCCCTCACCCACTTTGCCCATGCCAAAACCTTTGACAGTTTTGATGAGCAACACTGTAGGTTGGTTTTTGGTGTTTACAGCTTGGTGGTATGCCGCGTACACTTTTTGAGGATCGTGACCGCCGCGTTTTAAAGACCAAATTTCCTCGTCGCTCATGTGTGACACCATCTCAAGGGTACGTGGATCACGACCGAAGAAATGTTTGCGAACGTAGGCACCATCATTGGCTTTGAAAGCTTGGAAGTCGCCGTCCAACGTGTCCATCATGATCTTGCGCAGGGCACCGTCTTTGTCGCGAGCCAAGAGCTTGTCCCACTCACTGCCCCACAACAGCTTAATGACGTTCCAACCAGAACCGCGGAATTCACTTTCGAGTTCTTGAACAATCTTGCCGTTACCACGGACGGGGCCATCCAAACGTTGCAGATTGCAGTTCACAACAAAGATCAAGTTATCAAGATTCTCGCGAGCGGCCAAACCAATGGCACCCAAAGACTCCACTTCGTCCATTTCGCCATCGCCGCAGAACACCCAGACTTTGCGGTTTTCGGTATTGGCAATGCCACGCGCATGGAGGTACTTTAAAAAGCGCGCTTGGTAAATGGCCATCAAAGGGCCAAGGCCCATGGAGACGGTAGGGAACTGCCAAAACTCTGGCATTAATTTGGGGTGCGGATAACTGGACAAACCTTTGCCATCGACTTCTTGGCGGAAGTTGAGCAGCTGCTCTTCTGTCAATCTGCCTTCCAGGTAGGCACGAGCGTATACGCCGGGCGAGACGTGACCTTGGATGTACAAGCAGTCACCTCCATGATTTTCACTTTCGGCGTGCCAGAAATGATTGAACCCAGCGCCAAACATGTGGGCCAGTGAGGCGAAGGAGCCAATGTGACCACCCAAATCACCACCGTCTTCAGGATTGTGGCGGTTGGCCTTGACCACCATGGCCATGGCATTCCATCGCATGTACGAGCGAAGCCGCTCTTCAATTTCGATGTTCCCAGGGCAATGAACTTCCTGATCAGGTTCGATCGTATTCACATAACCCGTGTTGGCGGAGAACGGCAGGTCAATGCTGCTCTGACGAGCGTGCTCTAAAAGTTGCTCCAACAAAAAGTGAGCGCGCTCTCCACCCTCTTTTTCAATGACGGCTGAAAGTGCGTCCATCCATTCGCGGGTTTCGATGGCATCCAAGTCTGAGAGGATGTGGTTAGGCTGAACGGCTGACATGTTTGTCTCCTGTAAAGGCATGATTTATCTATTTTCCTAAATTCTCTCACAATATTTACATTATTTCAAATGGCGATCAATGATTTCATAATGCAAAATTAAAAGCAAGGTGTTTACCCTAAACTTAAGGACATGAAGCCTCCAAACATCACGAAAGTCATGAAAGCCATCAAGCCGGTGTCTTTGTGGCGTCGTTGGTGGAAACGTCAAAACCCAATCAAGCAAGACAGATTCGCCACACTTGCACCGATTGCTGCTGTGCTTTTGTTTTTAAGCGCCATTGCTTTCTCATTCTGGTACTTGAAAATCGAAGAGGCTGATCGGGAACAAGAAGCCGTCAAACGCGACGTCGAATACAGCCAACAAAGATTAAGACTCCGATTGTTAGAACGTCAAGAACAAATCATGCGATTGGCGCGTGATGTCTCAAACAAAGACGTTGACCAAAAGGAATTTTCGAGGCGCGCCGAAGCTTTGGTCCTTAAAAATCCAGAAGTTAAAACCATCGCATGGATCGATGAAAGGCGCAAAGTACAGGCCAGTCAAACGGCCCCGAGTGTCATAGCCAGTCAAAAGTGGCGAGTTGGTGAAGTTTTAAAGTGGGGCGAAACTGAAAACAGCTACACCCTTGCTAGAGACTTGATGCAGCCCATCTATTCCCAAGAGGATGATGGCAGTCTGTCAATTGGCGTCAACTCAGCCGGACAGGAAAATTACGCCAAAAACGTTGTCCTCCAACTGCACACACCCCTTACCAATGCGCAAGGACGTTTCAATGGCGTGATCATGGCTGAGTATGCGGTCGAAAGTTTGTTGCGATACGGCGTTCCAAGTGAGATATCTGCCAAGTATGCGGTTTCATTGCTAGACGGTGATGGCAACCTCGTTGCTGGGCAGTCCATTCCTAAGCGCAACAGCTTAAGAAGTTTCATCCCAGGCTTTTCGATACAAAACAATGAATTCGAAGTGCCCGTATCGCCTGTCGGCAATGACCTCATTCTCCGAGCTCAGGCCTGGCGTACTTCACAAGACCTTGTTGGAAACGGATTCTTTTGGATCATCGGCTCACTCAGTTTGCTGACAGCGTGGATGCTGATTGCCAATTGGCGACACACACGCAAGCGACAACAAACTCAAAAAGAATTGATTGCCGAAACCAATTTCCGTCGCGCGATGGAAAACTCCATTCTGACTGGTATGCGTGCTTTGGACATGGAGGGCCGAATCAGTTATGTCAATTTAGCGTTCTGCCAAATGACGGGATGGCAAGAGCAAGAATTGATAGGTGCCGTTGCACCCTACCCTTACTGGCCAGATGAAGACAAAGAATCTTTAATGGCGCGCTTGGAAGAAGAACTTAGTGGCAAACAGACAGCTGGCGGCTTTCAGGTCAGAGTCAAACGCAAAAACGGCAGCATTTTCGATGCTCGACTTTACGTCTCTCCCCTGATTGATGCCAATGGCAAACAAACTGGCTGGATGACCTCTATGACGGACATCACAGAGCCCAATCGCGTCAGGGAGCAATTGGCTGCTTCCTATGAACGCTTCACCATCGTGTTAGAGGCTTTGGACGCATCTGTTTCTGTGGCGCCACTGGGCAGCGCCGAATTGTTATTTGCCAACAAGTTATATCGGCAATGGTTTGGCACTGACTCAGAGGGTCATTTGAATTTGGTCGAAACAGCTGGCATGCTGGACATCAGAAACTCAGAAACCGAAATGGACGATGTCGATGCTTTGGCGGGCTTGCCGACAGAAAGTCTCACAGTTGCCCCTGCTGAACGCGCTGAAATTTATTTGGGGCATTTGGCCAAATGGTTAGAAATTCGCACCCGTTATATCAACTGGGCCGATGGACGACTTGCCCAATTGGTCATTGCCACAGACATCACAGCTCGCAGGCAGGCTGAAGAGTTATCATCCCAACAAGCAGAACGAGCGCAAAACGCCAGTCGACTTATCACCATGGGCGAAATGGCATCGAGCGTAGCTCACGAACTCAACCAACCACTGACTGCCATTACCAACTATTGCAATGGCTTGTTGTCCCGGATCAAAGGCAAACAAATTGAAGAGGCCGATCTGATTTGGGCCTTGGAAAAAACATCGCACCAAGCCCAGCGCGCAGGTCAAATCATTCACAGAATTCGCTCTTTTGTGAAACGCAGCGAGCCCAATCGGACGCCTTCCTCAGTCGTCAACATGGTCAATGAAGCAGTTGAATTGGCAGAAATTGAACTCCGGCGCCGCAATGTTCGCCTCTCGCATTACGTCGCAGCGCGATTGCCTCAACTTAGCGTAGATCCCATCTTAATTGAACAAGTTTTAATCAATTTGATGAAAAATGCAGCAGAGTCAATAGATAACGCGGAACGCCCAATGGGCCGTCGACATGTGGAATTGAGGGTCGTTCCCAAGGTCTTAGACACTCAAAATACAGTTCATTTTTCGGTCAGTGACACTGGAAAAGGCTTGCCGCCACAGGTCATGGAACGCCTTTACGAGGCTTTCTTTTCTACCAAAGACGAGGGCATGGGCATTGGACTCAACCTGTGCCGAACCATCGTCGAATCGCACCTAGGCAGAATCACGGCTGAGAACCTCTACAATGCCGACGAAGTTGTTGGTTGTTGCTTCTCCTTCTGGATACCCGTCACAGCCAACTGAAAACATTGAATTAGCAAGTAGAACTGGGAACCACCATGAGTTTGATACCCAAAAAAGGAACTGTTTACGTTGTCGATGACGATGAAGCCGTTCGCGACTCTCTGCAGTGGCTCTTAGAGGGCAAAGACTACCGCGTCAGGTGTTTTGACTCTGCGGAGTCATTCCTCAGCCGATACGACCCTCGTGAGGTGGCTTGCTTGATCGTCGACATCCGGATGGGCGGGATGACGGGCCTAGAACTTCAGGACAAATTGGTTGAGCGCCGATCACCTCTTCCCATCGTCTTCATCACTGGCCACGGCGATGTGCCCATGGCTGTTGACACCATGAAAAAAGGGGCCATGGACTTTATCCAGAAGCCCTTCAAGGAAGATGATTTGGTTAGCCTGGTCGAACGCATGCTCGACAGTGCTCGCGAATCTTTTTCAGATCATCAAAATGCTGCCAACCGAGATGCCTTGCTGTCCAAACTCACAGGCCGTGAAGCACAAGTGCTTGAGCGCATCGTGGCCGGTCGCTTGAACAAACAAATTGCCGACGATCTGGGCATCAGCATCAAAACCGTTGAAGCTCACCGTGCCAACATCATGGAAAAGCTCAACGCCAATACCGTTGCCGATTTACTCAAAATTGCTTTGGGTCAAAACGCCCCCAAGGGCTAAAGACAGTTCAGCCTTTAGCAGGCCCATTTGAACGCCCGTGACACACCAACTCGCGGGCGTTTTTACTTGACGATATCCTTTCAATCACTTTGAAAATCAGCAACCCATGACAGCCCAAAGAATTGACGGCAATGCCCTCTCCCAAAAATTGCGAGCAGATGTCACATTCCGAACCACTGCGCTGAAAGCCAGAGGCATCACACCTGGCTTGGCCGTCATTTTGGTCGGCGAAAATCCTGCCAGCCAAGTCTATGTCCGCAACAAGGTGAAGGCCTGCGAAGACAGTGGCCTGCACTCCATCTTAGAAAAACATCCTGCGTCCCTGACAGAGGCAGCATTGCTAAATCGAATCGAAGCACTCAATCAAGACACAAGCATTCACGGCATCTTGGTACAACTGCCCTTGCCAGAGCACATTGATGCACAAAAAGTGATTGAAGCCATTTCGCCAGCTAAAGACGTCGATGGCTTCCACATTGCAAGCGCTGGTGCACTGATGACGGGCATGCCTGGTTTTTGGCCATGCACGCCCTATGGCTGCATGAAGATGCTGGAGAGCATTGGGTATGAACTGAAAGGCAAGCATGCCGTGGTGATTGGCCGAAGCAACATTGTTGGCAAGCCCATGGCCTTGATGCTTTTGCAACAGAATGCCACCGTCACCATTTGCCACAGCGCCACCCAAGATTTGAAAGCCATCACGCTACAAGCCGATGTCATTGTGGCGGCCGTTGGAAAGCGAAACATCCTAACGGCGGACATGGTTAAGCCAGGCGCTGTGGTGCTAGATGTAGGCATGAACCGCAATGAAGAAGGCAAGCTTTGCGGTGATGTAGATTTTGCCGGTGTTGAACAGATAGCGGGCTACATCACACCCGTACCTGGCGGTGTTGGCCCCATGACCATTACCATGCTGTTGGTCAACACACTAGAAGCCGCCGAGCGCATTTAAGCCATCGACTTTGTATTTATATATTCATCAGGCTATCATTTATGAACCCTTCATTGTCCAATCCCTTGCTTCAAACAGGTGGCTTGCCCTTGTTTGATCAGATCAAACCTGAACATGTCAATCCAGCCATGGATGAGCTGCTGATTTCAAGTTCAAAAGCATTAGAGCGTGTCACAGCATTGGACTTCCCATCTGACTGGCATGCCATTTCCAAAGTTCTGGATGTTTGCACCGAACAATTAAGCATGTCTTGGGGCGCTGTCAGTCATTTGAACCATGTGGCAGACTCGCCTGAGCTGCGCGCAGCCTACAACGATGCGCTGCCAAAGGTCACAGAATTTTGGACCCGACTGGGCGCAGACGAAAGGCTTTACGCCAAATACAAAGCTGTCAATTCAGAGCAACTCGATGCACCCCAAAAGCAAGCTTTGAAAAATGCACTTCGCAACTTTGTGCTTGGTGGCGCCGATCTTCAAGGCGAAGCCAAAACACGCTATTCCGCTATTCAAGAGCGAATGGCCGAGCTGAGTCAGAAATTCAGCGAGAACGCCTTGGATGCAACCGATCGGTTTTCACTTTTTGTCTCAGAAGCAGATCTGGCAGGTGTGCCACACGACGTCATACAGGCAGCGCGTACAGCTGCCGAGAAAGACGGTCAAGAAGGCTGCAAACTCAGTTTGAAAATGCCCTGCTACTTGCCTGTGATGCAGTTTGCAACGAGCAGTGACTTAAGACAAAAACTTTACAAGGCCTACGTTACGCGAGCTTCCGATCAAACCGATGCCGAATTTGCAAGCCTAGACAACAGCGAACTGATCCAAGAAATATTGCAGCTTCGCCAAGAAGAAGCACTGTTACTGGGCTATCAAAATTATGCTGAAGTTTCAGTAGCCACCAAGATGGCTGACTCGCCTGCCAAGGTCATTTCTTTTCTTCGAGATTTGTCCCAAAGAGCCCGCCCGTTTGCAGAGAAAGACTTGGCAGACATGCGGCAATTCGCCAGCGAGCATTTGAATTTACAGAATCCACAAGCTTGGGATTGGCCCTACATTGGTGAAAAACTGAAAGAAGCCCGATACAGCTTCAGCGAACAAGAAGTTAAGCAATATTTCACAGCGCCTAAAGTTCTGCAGGGCTTGTTCAAAATCATTGAAACATTGTTTGAAGTTAGCATCCACGATGACAAAGCCCCTGTGTGGCACCCGGCTGTCAGTTTCTATCGCATCGAAAGAAATGGTCAATTGGTGGGTCAGTTCTACCTTGACCAGCCCGCACGTGCAGGCAAACGCGGTGGCGCATGGATGGATGATGTTCGCGCACGTTGGCTAAGACCAGACAACGGGCAACTGCAAACCCCAGTGGCCCACTTGGTCTGCAATTTTGCAGAAGGTGTCGATGGCAACCCCGCCTTGCTAACGCACGACGATGTCATTACGCTTTTCCATGAATTTGGACATGGCCTGCATCACATGCTGACACAAGTGAATGAGCGCGATGTGTCGGGTATCAGTGGTGTGGAATGGGATGCCGTTGAGTTACCTAGCCAATTCATGGAAAACTTTTGTTGGGAGTGGTCTGTGTTAAAGCACATGACCTCTCATGTCACAACAGGCGCACCCTTGCCGCGCGAATTGTTTGACAAAATGGTGGCTGCCAAAAACTTCCAAAGCGGCTTGCAAACGCTGCGGCAAATTGAGCTGGCTTTGCTTGACATGTTGCTGCACAGTGAACACAAGCCCGCAGAAACATTCATGACCGTTTTGGAAAAAGTCCGGGCTGAAGTTGCCGTCATTCAGGCCCCTGCCTTCAACCGCTGGGCACACACCTTCAGCCACATCTTTGCAGGCGGCTATGCCGCGGGTTATTACAGCTACAAGTGGGCTGAAGTCTTGTCTGCCGATGCCTACGCTGCCTTTGAAGAAACCGCTCAGCCAGACGGCTCCCCCAGCCCAGATACAGGCAGGCGCTACAGACAGGCTATTTTGGAGGCCGGTGGTAGTCGCCCTGCTTTGGAATCATTCATTGCTTTCAGGGGTCGTGAGCCCTCCATCAATGCCTTGCTTAGACACCAAGGCATGGCCGCCAAAGGATGACTAAAACTTCAGCGTCTTCACGCCGGCTGAAGTACCCAACAAACAGACATGGGCTTTTTGGTATGCAAAAACGCCCACAGTGACCACCCCAGGCCATTGGCTCACTTGGGCTTCAAAAGCCACAGGATCGGTAATTTGCAGGCCCTTCACATCCAAGATGTGTTGTCCATTGTCTGTGACCAATGCCTGTCCGTCCTTCATGCGCACTTGAGCTTGCCCGCCCATGCTTGCAAACTGCGCCATGATGCGCGCGCTGGACATGGGGATGACCTCCACAGGCACAGGAAAAGCGCCCAACACTGAAACCAATTTGGATTCGTCGGCAATGCAAACAAATACCTTAGACTGCGCCGCAACAATTTTTTCACGCGTGAGCGCCGCGCCGCCGCCCTTCACCATATGACCTTGGCCATTGATTTCATCGGCGCCGTCAATGTACACAGCCAACTCGACCACCTCATTGCTGTCCAAAACGGGAATGCCCAAGGCCTTTAAACGCGCTGTGGATGCTTCAGAACTGGACACGGCCCCTTTGATTTGATCTTTCATCGAAGCCAAAGCCTCGATGAATTTATTCACTGTAGAGCCTGTGCCAACGCCCACAATTTGGCCAGGCACTACGTATTGAAGCGCAGCCTGACCGACCAGGGCTTTGAGTTCGTCTTGATTCATAGGGTTTATTTGAGACAATGCTTGAATTGAATGAGATTATCCAATGTCCCTGAACCTTTACCCACTGGCGCGCACCTTTTTATTCAACTTAGATCCTGAGACTGCCCACGATCTCACCTTGAATCAGTTGGCACAAACGCAGAATACATTTCTGGACAGGGCCTATCGACAGCCTTGGATTGCCGACCCCGTTCAATTGGCTGGCCTCACTTTTCCCAATCGCGTGGGCATGGCGGCAGGACTTGATAAAAATGCAAGGTGCATTGATGGTCTGGGTGCCATGGGCTTTGGTTTTGTTGAGGTGGGCACAGTCACGCCGTTGCCGCAACCCGGCAACGACAAACCCCGCATGTTCAGACTGCCAGACGCCAAGGCTTTGATCAACCGACTGGGTTTTAACAACCAAGGGCTAGAAGCTTTTGTAGCCAATGTGAAAAAATCTAAGTTCAGAAGCCAAGGTCGATTGCTGGGCTTGAACATTGGCAAGAACGCAAGCACTCCCATTGAACGGGCTACCGACGACTATCTCATTGGTTTAAGTGGTGTGTATGAGCATGCCGACTATGTGACAGTCAACATCTCAAGCCCCAACACCAAAAACCTGCGCTCCTTGCAAACCGATGAAGCGCTGGATCAACTCTTGTCAGCCTTGAACGAACGCAAAATGGCCTTGTCAGACACCCACCAGAAACGCGTACCTGTCTTTCTCAAAATTGCCCCCGACTTAGACGATGCTCAGGTGACCGTCATTGCCCAAAGTCTTGTTAAACACCAAATGGATGGTGTGATTGCTACCAACACCACCTTGTCTAGAGATGCTGTGAAAGGCATGCCGCATTGTGATGAAGCCGGTGGCTTGTCGGGCTCGCCTGTCTTGGCAGGAAGCAACCGCGTCATTCGCTTGTTGCGTCAGCACCTAGGCCCTCAATTTCCCATCATTGGCGTGGGCGGCATTTTGAGTGGCTACGATGCCGTCAGCAAAATTGAGGCGGGCGCTGATGTGGTGCAAATCTATACTGGCCTCATTTACAAGGGACCTGCTTTGGTTCATGAAGTGGCCAAGGCCCTGAAGCAGACCTCTCACAATTAAGGGCTGGTCAAGCTCAGTGTTTCAAGGCCTGCGAAACTTCATGGGCAATGGCCAAGGAACTGGTCAGCCCCGGAGATTCAATGCCCAGCAAGTGAACCAAACCCGGCACGCCATGGGACGCTGGCCCCATGATGCAAAAGTCGGCAGCCTTCTCATGGGGCGCATTGATTTTGGGACGAATGCCGGCATAAGAAGGCATCAGAGCGCCATCTTTGAGGCCTGGCCAATATTTGCGAACCTCGGCATAAAAAGCATCACCTCGGCTGGGGTTGACATCCAAATCATCGGGCGATTCGACCCACTCCACGTCGGGTCCAAACTTGGCTTGGCCTGCCATGTCCAAAGTTAAGTGCACCCCCAAACCTGCCGCCTCAGGAACCGGGTAAATCAATCTTGAAAAGGGCGATCTTCCCGTGAGGCTGAAGTAATTGCCCTTGGCGTAATAAGCCAGTGGCAGTAGCGCCAAATTGGACCCCGCAAACTGACGCGCAACCTGGGGGGCTATCAGGCCTGTTGAATTAATCACTTGGTCGGCTAAAAGTTCCGTGCCATCCGCAGTGCGAACGATGAACTGCGTTTGCCCCGCCTCGTGCACAACCTGGGCTGACAAAAATTGAGAATTGAGCGCCAACATGCCGCCTGCATTTTCAAAATCGCCCAAGTAACTCAGCATCAAGGCATGACTGTCAATAATGCCTGTGCCAGGAGACCACAACGCGGCCTCACATTGCAAGGCTGGCTCCATGGCCTGGGCTTGGGTTGCCGTCAACAAGCTCAATTGATCGGCGCCCAAAACGCCATTGGCATCGGCCTTGGCTTGAATGGAAGCCAATTGGGCAACTTGGGATGCAGAGGTGGCCACGATCAATTTACCGCACTGTTTGTGGGGGATGTGGCGCTCTTGGCAATAGCCGTAGAGCAATTTTCGGCCTTGGACGCAAAGCTTGGCTTTCAAAGAACCCGCTGGGTAATAAATGCCTGCGTGAATGACTTCGCTGTTGCGAGAGCTGGTGCCTGTTCCAAAAGCGTCTGCCGCCTCCAAGAGCAACACCTCACGGCCTTCAAGTGCCAATTGACGTGCCACGGCCAAGCCAACCACGCCGGCCCCTAAAACAACGGTTTGAATTCGATCCATGCCCTATTCTCGCTGACACACGCACGACAGTTCAAATGGATTCTTACAGGCAAACTACTTTTTTTAAAAAATCAAGCCCATCCACCAAGGAGACCCATGAAGCTGTTCAACTTACACAACAAAGTGGCCATTGTCACAGGCGCCAGTCGAGGCATAGGCCGATCTATCGCCTTTCAATTGGCTCGCGCCGGCGCCAAGGTCGTGATCTCAAGCCGAAAGCAAGAAGCCTGTGAGGCCGTGGTCCAGGAAATTCAAGCGGAAGGCGGCACGGCCATGGCCATCAGCGCCAGCATTGCCATCAAAGAGCAACTCCAGAACTTGGTGCAAAAAACCCGCGATGCTTGGGGCCCCATTGATATTTTGGTTTGCAATGCTGCCAGCAACCCTTACTACGGCCCCACCACGGGCATGAGCGATGAAATCTTCAACAAGGTCATGCACAACAATGTCTTGTCTAGCTCGTGGCTTTGCACCATGGTCTATCCGGACATGAAAGCTAAAAAGGATGGCGCCATTGTGTTGGTCTCTTCGGTGGGGGGCTTGCATGGCTCAGCGGTCATTGGCGCTTACAACATTTCCAAAGCCGCCGACATGCAATTGGCACGCAACTTGGCGGTTGAATGGGGTCCCGACAACATCCGCGTCAATTGCATCGCACCCGGCCTCATTCGTACAGCCTTTGCCAAGGCCTTAACAGACGACCCCGTGAAAGCGGGCATGGTCGAGAATGAAACGCCTCTGCGCCGAATTGGCGAGCCAGATGACATTGGCGGTATTGCGGTTCTCTTGGCCAGTGCCGCTGGCAAATACATCACCGGTCAAACCATTGTGGCCGATGGCGGCATGATGATTAGATGATCTGTTTTTTCAACAAAAAAGCCCAGGGCAATGCGCTGGGCTTTTTTGGAGCTGAGGTGGTATCAGACACGACTGATTCCACCTCGAATTCAATTAAGCAAAATTGGCTTCTGCAAAAGACCAATTGACCAATTTGTCCAAGAATGTCTCAACAAACTTGGGGCGCATGTTGCGGTAGTCGATGTAGTAGGCGTGCTCCCATACGTCTACAGTTAACAGGGCTTTGTCGCCCGTTGTCAAAGGTGTGCCTGCGGCGCCCATGTTGACAATGTCAACGCTGCCGTCAGCCTTCTTGACCAACCAAGTCCAACCTGAACCAAAATTACCCACAGCGCTTTTCACAAAGGCTTCTTTGAAAGCAGCGTAAGAGCCAAATTTGGCATTGATGGCAGCAGCCAAAGCACCTGTGGGCTCGCCACCGCCGTTTGGCTTCATGCAATTCCAAAAGAAGGTGTGGTTCCAGATTTGAGCAGAGTTGTTGTAAATGCCACCGCTGGATTTCTTGATGATTTCTTCCAAAGACATTGATTCAAACTCAGTGCCTTTTTGTAAATTGTTCAAATTTACAACGTAAGCATTGTGGTGCTTGCCGTGGTGAAATTCCAAAGTTTCTTGGCTGTAGTTGGGTGCCAATGCGTCAATGGCATAGGGCAATGCTGGCAGGGTGTGTTCCATGAGTTCCTCGTTAAAGTGCAGTAAAAATCCAATCGTCTATTGTAGGTCGATCGGCTTTGCTTGTCTGTGAATTCCATGCAATAGGCACAGCATGTCTGGGGTTGACATGGGGCCCTCTGGTCAAAGCGCTATTTGACTTGCAGATTCACCTGCCCATCGGCCAAGCTGGCCGTGACGGATTGATTTGCTTGAAAGTCACTGGCATGCGTGAGGGCTCGGCCCTTGTCATCGGTCAGCCAGGCATAACCGCGCTCCAAAACCAAGTGCGGGTCGAGCAGCCCCAATCGGGTGCCCATGTTCAAGTTGCGCTGATGGTGCAACTGAAGATTTTGCTGAAGAAGCCTTGGCAAATGTTCTGAATGTCTAGAAAGCATTTGCTTTTGAGCTTGTACCTGAGATTTAAATCCGTATTGAAGCGACTGGTGCATGCGCATCAATTGCGCAGTTTGGTCCTTCAAACGGCTCGATGGCCGCCCAAGTCGATTGGCAATCCAGTCTAACCTTTGGCTCATGCGGTCTAGGTGGGTGGTCAGCGCATCGGCAAGTGCATTTTGCAGAAGCTGACAATCGGCCAGAAGCTGAGCGCCTTCGGTTGCGACCAATTCGGCTGCAGCTGTTGGCGTAGGCGCTCGCAAGTCGGCCACAAAGTCTGTCAAAGTGAAGTCGGTTTCATGGCCGACGCCTGAAACAATGGGAATGGGACAAGACGCAACAGCCCTGACCAAGGCTTCGTCATTGAAAGCCCACAAATCTTCCATAGAACCACCACCGCGAACCATCAAGATGACATCGATCGACAAGGGCTGCGTGGAAAAAGACCCCTGCCAACTGACCAGCTTTTTCAAGCTTTGAAGCAACTCTGAAGGCGCGTTGATGCCTTGTACAGAAGCCGGCGCCACTATGACAGGAATATGGGGCACACGCCTTTGCAATGCGCTGACCACGTCATGCAAAGCTGCTGCGCCCAGAGAGGTAATGACACCAATGGCGCGTGGTTGAGCGGGAATATGGCGTTTGCGCGAAGCATCAAACAGGCCCTCGGCTTCCAAGTTGGCTTTGAGTTTTAAAAACTGCGCAAACAAATCACCCTGACCCGCTCTTTGCATGGTTTCCACAACCAACTGCAAATCGCCCCGCGCTTCGTACACCCCCAGCTTGCCTCTGAGTTCCACCATTTCGCCATCTTTGGGCATGAAGCCTAAAGCACTGGCGGCCCTTTTGAACATGGCACAGCGTATTTGCCCGCTATCGTCCTTCAGATTGAAATAGCAGTGACCGCTGGCCGCCCTAGAGAAGCCAGATATCTCCCCCTTGACCGCAACAGGGTTGAACCTGGCATTCAATGTGTCAGCAATTGCAAGGCAAAGTGCCCCAACCGACCAAACACGTGGCTCAGAATCTATTCGCGTCATGAAAAAACCTTAATTTTCGCGGTTCTCAGGGCCATATCAGTTGCAAGAGCTTGTCTTTTCTGGGTCAATCCGTCCACAGCTTGCAATCTACTTGCATCGTGGCTCTACTGTACAGTTCCAACAAGCATGTCAAGCTGTAAGACATTGATTTAATTAAATTATTTACTGACTAAAATTTGAGCATCAGAATAAAGCCCAGCATTCATGCGGTTTACAAGCATGCATCTGCCATGTTCTTCACAAAGTTATCCACAGAAATGAAGAACAATTTGATCGGCCATAATCAAAACTGAAACCAGAAGTAGAAAGATTGAATTTGTACAGCATCATACAAGCAGCAGGCTGGCCCATATGGCCTCTCATTGCATGCTCTATCTTTGCGCTCGCCATCATTTTGGAGCGCCTCTATGCCTTGCAAGCCAACAAGGTCTTGCCAGAGCAGGCTTTGCAACGCGCCATCGACAGTACGCAACAGGGTTTTCCTAGCGACTCAAGCATCCAAGCTATTGCCCAAATGGGTGCTGTTGGGCCAGTGTTTGCAAGCGGCCTACAAACACTTTCTCTCAACCCGAATGCCAGTCACCAAGATGTTCGCGAAAGCATGGAAATGGAAGGTCGCATGGCAGCGCAAGGTTTAGAGCGTTATCTCACCGCCTTGGCCACATTGGCTTCTGCATCTCCTTTGTTGGGTTTGTTGGGCACCGTGGTTGGCATGATTGAGCTGTTTGGATTACAAACCCCCGGACAACAACAGCCTACAGAATTGGCGCATGGTATTTCAATTGCGCTCTACAACACGGCACTCGGCCTGATAGTTGCAATTCCATGCCTCATGGCGTGGCGTTTCTTCAAGTCCAAAGTAGACCGTTTGGTTTTGCAAATGGAATGGGCCTCTGAACGGTTTGCCAGACATTTGGCAGCCATGCGTGACTAAAACAATCTTCGAATGAGTTCGTTTTGAAATTTAAAAAGAACACGGCCATTGAACCCGACATCAATTTGATTCCCTTCATTGATGTGCTTTTGGTTGTTCTCATTTTCTTAATGCTCACCACCACTTGGTCGCGGTTCAATGAGATGAATGTCAGCTTACCTTCCGCCAATGCCCAGGACTCAACAGATGCCACGCCGACTTGGGTGGTGGTTGTCAATTCGCAAGGCACATATGCCGTCAACGGCGCCAAAATTGAAGGGCGTACTTTGCAAGATCTCAGCGCTGCCTTGGCTGGACTGCGCAAAACGGATGCAGCACTGATCATCAAAGCCGACGCATCAGCAAGCCACCAATCTGTGGTCAATGTGCTGGAAGCTGCCCGAATGAATGGTGTTGTCAAAATAGCCTTTGCAACTCAAAATTCATCGCCAGCCAACAAGCCTTAAACAAGCCATCATGTTCCATTGGCTGCAACAACTTCCTAAGTATTGGCGCAACCGCAATGCCATCACTTATTTACTCTGGCCCTTAGAAGTCACTTACAAAATTGCATGGCGCTTAAGGCAAGTTGCCATCCGCTGGGGATGGATAGCGCAGCATCGCGTCAATGCCACAGTCATTGTGGTGGGCAATGTTGTGGTGGGCGGTGGCGGCAAAACACCGCTCACCATGGCCCTTGTTCAACGTCTTGTGACGCAAGGCTTGCAGGTTGGCGTTGTATCTCGCGGATACGGCAGAGCAAACACATCGCTGCAAATTGTGAATGCGCAGAGTTTGGCCAGTGAAGTAGGCGATGAACCACTCATGATTTTCCAAAAATGCAATGTGCCTGTGGTTGTAGGCACGCAGCGCGTTGCGGCGGCAAGGCAACTGCTCAATCAGTTCCCTTCCATCAATGTATTGGTGTGTGACGACGGACTGCAGCACATTGCACTGCAACGTGACATCGAAATTTGCGTCATGGATGCAACAGGCGTAGGCAATGGTCATTTGCTACCAGCCGGGCCCTTGCGAGAACCCTGGCCCCGACAAGTCGATTTACTATTACACACACATCAGAGAACATTGCCTGAAGGTTTTGAATCTATCCGCGAACTCAGCTCATTTGCTTTGACATCTGATGGCCAACAAGTACCCACAGCAGACTTGAAATTAAAGCCCGTCGAAGTTGTATCGGGCATTGCCAAACCAGAAGCCTTTTTGGCCATGTTGAAGCAAGGGCGATTTCAAATTCGCCATTCAACGGATCTGCCCGATCACGATCATTTTCAAACATGGCAACCGTCTCATCCCGAATTACCGCTTCTTTGCACTGAAAAAGATGCCGTTAAATTGTGGGCCAGGTTTCCGCAAGCGCTTGCAATGCCTTTGGTGTTTGAACCAGAGCCCTCATTTTGGGAAGCATTCGATCAACTCTTTCAAAGCCGTCACAGGTATCATTGAGCCATGGACACGAAATTACTCGAACTGTTGGTTTGCCCTGTCACCAAAGGGCCCCTAGATTTGCAGCGCGAACTGCAAGAGCTTTGGTCTCGGAGTTCTCGGCTTGCTTACCCCATCCGCAATGGCATTCCCATCTTGCTAGAAAATGAAGCCCGCACACTGAGTGACGACGAATTAGAGCAACTCAAACCGCGCACACCCCTGGTCTAATCTTTTCTGAAGTGACACATGTCGCAAGCCTATACAGTCATTGTTCCTGCTCGCTTGGCATCCACGCGACTGCCCAATAAACCCTTGGCAGACATCCATGGCTTGCCCATGGTGGTTCGCGTGGCCCAAAGGGCTGCACTTTCCAATGCGTCCCAAGTAGTGGTTGCCGCCGACAGCATTGAAATTGTTCAGGCCTGCCAAGCCCATGGGGTTCGCGCCATGCTCACCCAAGTTGACCATCCAAGCGGCAGTGATCGGCTTGCTGAAGCCAGTGCGTTGTTGGGTTTGAAGCCTCACGATGTGGTGGTCAATGTTCAAGGCGATGAGCCTCTTATCAATCCAGAACTGATCAATCAGGTGGCCGAGTTACTTGTTCTGCGACCCGCAGCCAGCATGAGTACAGCAGCCCACGAAATTCACGAGCTAGCCGAGTTCATCAACCCCAATGTGGTCAAAGTGGTCATCGACCAAACTCAATTGGCGCTCTATTTCAGCCGTGCACCCATCCCTTGGTGGCGAGATGGTTTTGCGAATGGCATTCAAACCCTGCCACAACCTGCCCCCCTTCGACATATTGGCATTTACGCGTACCGGGTAGGGTTTTTGCAAAGCTTTCCAACATTGCCATCTGCACCCATCGAAACGGGTGAAGCCTTGGAGCAATTGCGGGCCTTGTGGCACGGGCACAAAATAGCCGTTCACATCACCCCAGAAGTACCTGGCCCCGGTGTCGATACCCCTGAAGATTTAGAAAGAGTCAGGGCTCTGTACAAACCCTGATAACAACGCCTTGCAGTCGTCAGGCAAACACCTGCTTCCCATGATATTCTCCTACGACAGCCATCCAAGCCATGGCGAAAGATTCAATAACTATTCGGGACTTTCATGAGACTCATTCTTTTAGGTGCACCAGGTGCGGGTAAGGGCACACAGGCCGCATTCATATGCAATAAGTACGGCATCCCTCAAATTTCAACTGGCGATATGTTGCGCGCTGCTGTCAAAGCAGGTACACCTCTCGGCTTACAAGCCAAGGCCGTCATGGAATCAGGTGGCTTGGTCAGCGACGACCTCATCATCAACCTCGTGAAAGAACGGATTGTCCAAGCCGATTGCGCCAATGGCTTCCTGTTTGATGGCTTTCCACGCACCCTTCCCCAGGCTGATGCCATGAGAGCCGCTGGCGTCAAGTTGGACTATGTGCTTGAAATTGATGTGCCCTTCGAGGCCATCATTGAACGCATGAGTGGCCGCCGCTCACACCCGGCCTCTGGCCGTACTTACCACGTGACGTTCAATCCGCCAAAAGCTGAAGGCAAAGACGATGTCACCGGTGAACCCTTGGTACAACGTGAAGACGACAAAGAAGAAACTGTGAAAAAACGTTTGGATGTCTACAGCCAACAAACTCGGCCGCTAGTGGCGTACTACTCAGAGTGGGCGAAACGTGAACCACAAGCTGCGCCCCAATACCGTTCCATCAGCGGCATGGGCTCTGTCGAAGAAATTACCCAGCGCGCTCTGCAAGCTTTTGGTTCAACAAAATAACGCATTCAAAACTGCAGGCCCAAGCCACTTAGGCTGTGGCTGGTTATGAACTAAGCACAGTGGCTTTGCCGCTCGGACATGATGTCTAGCAGCAAGGCCACTCTGGTTTTAGCAGGACTTAAAGCGCCCTTCGCATCAAACACATGGCTGCTGGTAGGAACCACAGCGCCCTGATTGCATCGACTGCTTAATCGAATCTGAACCTTTGCCATTTGGGCCCGAACTAAACTTTCCTTCATTTTTGAGCTGACGGAGCCATTGCCCGTTCCAGCAATGACCAAACCTTGTACGCCGGCATTGACCAACGCATCCACAGGTTCGTGGCTTGCGTTGACGTGGTTCATGACGATCTCTACCCATGGCCATTGCGCTGCCAAAGGAAGGTGAGAGACATGCAATCTTAGGCTTGGCGTGGGCTTGGAGAAGTTTTCAAACCACTGAACCTTGTCTTTTCGCACACTGCCTGCAGCACCCGTTTCACCTGAATCAAAAGCATTCAACCTTGTCGGATGTACTTTTTGAACAAACTGACTGTGGTGAATTTCGCCTGCAGCCACAAGCCAGACACCTGGCCCCTGCGTGGTGGCCGCAACCACCAGGGCATCTCTTAAGTTTTGCGGGCCGTCTGCATCTTTGAAATTGGCAGGCCGCATGGCACACGTCAAGACAATGGGTTTTGCATGCTTGATAACCTGAGATAAAAAATAAGCCGTTTCTTCTAAGGTGTCCGTGCCGTGCGTCACCACAAGCGCAACCACTTCGTCTTGGGCTAACCAATGATCACAGCGCTGAGCCAGATGGATCCATGTTTCAAAATCCATGTCCTTGCTGTCCAATTGCGATACTTGTTCAGACTCAAATTGGCAGGTCGCCAAGACTTGTGGCCAAGGCAATGGGATGCTGCTTGCAGACTTCAACAACTCACCAACGCCACGCTGGGCAGCTTTGTAAGACAAGCCTTCATCGGCAGATTCAGATTCACCCGCAATGGTGCCACCTGTGCCTAAAACAACAATTTTTTGATTATTTGCTTGCATTTCTGAAAAGACTGGTTAAAAATACAGTAACTGGATAAGAACACAGTTATTTGGCTTCTGACACCTTCAAAGGACTGCATCATGCACGAACAACCTAAGCTCACAGCTAGACAGCAAGAAATTTTGGAGCTCATCCAAAAAACCATTGCTGAAACGGGCGCACCGCCTACCCGAGCCGAAATTGCGCAGGTCTTAGGCTTCAAATCGGCCAACGCTGCAGAAGAACATCTTCAAGCCCTGGCCCGTAAAGGCGCCATCGATTTGGTCAGCGGCACATCCAGAGGCATTCGCCTCAAAGGCTCGTCTCGCAACAGCACACGCCAATCCACCGATCTTTTCAGCCTGCCGCTGCCTGGTTTTGCCCAATTGGCATTGCCACTCATTGGCCGCGTGGCAGCTGGCTCCCCTATTTTGGCCCAAGAACACATCGATCGCACCTACCATGTCGAAAGCCACTTGTTCCAAGAACAGCCCGACTACTTGCTGCGTGTACGCGGCATGTCCATGCGAGATGCAGGCATCATGGATGGCGACTTGCTGGCCGTCAAAGCCACCAAAGAAGTTCGCAATGGCCAAATTGTGGTGGCCCGCCTTGGCGATGAAGTCACCGTCAAACGCTTGCGCCGTCAAGCAGACCGCATTGAACTTCTTCCAGAAAACCCCGACTACCCCATTATCTTGGTCAACCCAGACGAGCCCTTCGACATCGAAGGCTTGGCGGTTGGCCTTATTCGCAACACGCTCTTGATGTAACCCAACTCACTCAATTCAGAAGGCTACCCATGACCATCGCTCTTTTCGGTATTTCTAGCATTTACAACGGCATTCAAAAATTCATGAGTGCAGCAACTCACCTCCAAGGTTCTGCGCCCCTTGTTCAAACACCGTCCATTGGCAACTCGCCCAAGACCCAAATGCACGCCAAGCAGCGGGCCTTGCGAGTTCTTCGTGTCTCTGAGCATGGCCAAACACCCCATTGTGCGGGTCGCATGGTCATTTCAGGCCGCATGTCCGATGTCTGCGCAGAACTTGACAGGCTGGTCGCACTCGAAGCCCAGAAAAAGCCCACCCTCACCCACTGATTTTCATAGCCATTGGGGGCTAAATTTCATCTCCCCTCCCAATGGCAGCCTCGATGCAAGGCACAATAGTGCCTATGAATATTGTGATCCTTGACGACTACCAAGATGTCGTCCGAAAACTAGATTGCGCCGTCAAACTCGACGCTTACAACGCCAAGGTCTTCACCAACACCGTCAAGGGTTTGGGGCAGTTGTCTGTTCGCCTTAAAGATGCCGACATCTTGGTCCTCATACGCGAGCGCACGCACCTCAACCGGCAATTGCTTGAAAAACTCCCTCGCCTCAAGCTGATTTCCCAAACTGGCGCCGCTGGCTCCCACATTGATTTAGAGGCCTGCACAGGGCGTGGCATTGCCGTTGCACAAGGCACTGGTTCGCCCCATGCGCCGGCAGAATTAACTTGGGCATTGATCATGGCGGCGGCCCGCCGAGTTCCACAATACATTGGCAATCTCAAGCATGGCGCTTGGCAACAGTCAGGTTTAAAAAGTGCGTCCATGCCTAGCAACTTTGGTTTAGGCACTGTGCTCAGAGGCAAAACAATGGGCATTTGGGGCTATGGAAAAATTGGCCAACTGGTTGCGGGCTACGCCAAAGCTTTCAGCATGCAAGTGGTTGTTTGGGGCAGCGAGGCTTCGCGCGAAAAAGCGGCGAACGATGGTCATATTCCGGCTACCACACGTGAAGCACTTTTTGAGCAAAGCGATGTCCTTTCTGTGCATCTTCGGCTTAACGAAGCAACCCGCGGCATTGTCACTTTAGAAGATCTATCGCGCATGAAAACCACCGCCATGATTGTGAACACATCCCGCGCCGAATTGATTGAACCCGATGCCCTGATCAGTGCGCTCAATCGGGGGCGGCCTGGTTTAGCAGCCATTGATGTGTTTGAACACGAACCCATTTTGCAGGGCCATGCACTGTTGCGATTGGAAAATTGCATTTGCACGCCCCACATTGGTTATGTGGAAAAAGACAACTACGAGTTGTACTTTGGTGCCGCATTTGACAACGTGGTCAATTTCATCAAAGGCACGCCCACCAACATCGTCAACCCTGGCGCTTTGCAAGTTCGTCGCTAAGCAGCTACAAGCAGATTTTGTCTGCTTGAAAATTTAAAACAAATATCAATCAGATCATGAACATTGCATTCAACAAAGTTGCTGTCATTGGTGCAGGTGCTATGGGACGTGGCATCGCCCAAGTTGCTGCGCAAGCAGGAAGTCTTGTTTTCCTCTATGACACCCAAGCAGAAGCCTCGCTTAAAGCCAAAGAGGCCGTGTACCAAGTATGGGACTCACTTGTCGTTAAAGGCCGTCTTGACGCAGGCACTGTTGCCAATTACAAAACAAATTTGAAAACAGCCAGCAGCTTGCAAGATTTGAAAGATTGCGAGTTAATTGTCGAGGCCATTGTTGAAAGACTCGACATTAAAAAAAGCTTGTTTGTTGAACTCGAGAGCTTGGTACCCGAGACCACAGTGTTGGTCACTAACACCTCTTCACTTTCCGTCACGGCCATCGCTGCAGCCCTAAAGCGGCCCGCCCAATTTGCGGGATATCACTTCTTCAACCCTGTGCCATTGATGAAAGTGGTGGAAGTCATTGCAGGTCTCAAAACCAATCCTGAGGTGTGCATTCGGCTGACTGAGTTTGCCAAACAAATGGGGCACACAGCTGTTCAAGCACACGACACACCAGGCTTTATTGTCAACCATGCAGGCCGCGGCTACGGCACTGAAGCTTTGCGCATCGTGTCTGAAGGCGTGGCAGATTTCGCCACCATTGATCGAATTTTGAGAGACCAAGTTGGGTTCAAATTGGGCCCCTTCGAGCTCTTCGATTTGACGGCTTTGGATGTGTCACATCCTGTCATGGAATCAATCTATAACCAGTATTACCAAGAGCCTCGCTACCGCCCTAGCGTCATCACAGCTCAGCGTTTAGCAGGGGGCGTGGTGGGCAAAAAAGTGGGTGAAGGTTTCTACACATACACAGACGGCAAAGCAGTTGTGGCCCCAGAACCCGCCGTGCCACAAGTTAAAGAGTTTCCGCCTGTTTGGGTCTCTCCTCGTGCCACAAGACGCCTCGAACTATTACAGCTCCTCAAAGATTTGGGCGCCACCCTTGAAACGGGTGCCTCACCTTCCCCGCACGCTCTAACCCTTGTTGCGCCATTAGGCTTTGATGTCACCACAGTGGCCGTAGTTGAACGCCTTGACCCCGCCCGCACCATCGGCATTGACATGCTATTTGACGATGCCGCCACCAAGCGACGTGTATTGGCCACCAACCCGGCCACCCGATCTGACATGCGCGATGCAGCCCATGCGCTGTTTGCCAAAGATGGTAAAGCTGTCAGCGTGGTGCGAGACAGTGGCGGCTTCATCACCCAACGCGTTGTGGCCAACATCGTGAACATTGCTTCTGACATGTGCCAACAAGGTGTTTGCACACCGCAAGATTTGGACATTGCCGTCACATTGGGCCTTGGCTACCCCTTGGGCCCACTTGCACTGGGTGACAAATTAGGCCCTACCAATGTTTTGGAAGTGCTGTTCAATTTGCAAACCGTCTACGGCGATCCAAGGTATCGCCCAAGCCCATGGTTGCGTCGTCGAGGCGCCATTGGCTTGTCCTTACTTCATACCGAGGACTAAAGCATGTCAGCTCAACTTCTCAGCACCAGCGAAGGTGCCACCCTCATTCTCACTTTGAGCAATCCCGAACACAAGAATGCGCTTGGCCCAGAAATGTATGCGGCAGGCGTCGAGGCACTTAGCGTGGCCGAGTCAAGCCCTGAAGTTAAAAGCTTGGTCATTACGGGCGAGGGGGCCTTGTTCAGTGCGGGCGGCAACTTACAAAGGCTGAACAACAACCGCCAACAACCACCGGAGCACCAAGCTCAAAGCATCGAAGGCCTGCACAACTGGATAGAGGCCATTCGAACTTTTCCAAAGCCCGTCATTGCAGCGGTTGAGGGCCCGGCAGCAGGCGCAGGATTTTCTTTGGCTTTGGCCTGCGACATGATTGTGGCGGCAAGAAACAGTGTGTTTGTGATGGCTTACAGCAACATTGCGCTATCCCCTGATGGCGGCGGCACTTGGAGTTTATCCCGCAGTGTGCCTCGCCAATTGGCCACCGAACTTTTGATGTTGGGCGAGCGCATGCCTGCAGAAAGACTTCACCAGCTGGGTGTGGTCAACAGATTGTGTGAGCCCGGGCAAGCACTGGGCACCGCCCTCACCCTGGCCAACCTGTTAAATCAAAAGGCCCACAATGCCTTGACCAGCATCAAAGAGCTGATCAATGAAGCAGATGCCGCGTCCTTTCATCACCAATTGGCTTTGGAACGCGATCACTTCGTGAAGAATTTGCACCATGTCAATGCGGGCATTGGTATCACAGCCTTTTTAAACAAAGAAAAACCTCGCTACGAGTAAGACAAGGTCCCTCAGGCGACAATTTTTTCCAACCCAGTCACTCAAAAGACAGACTATGGACGAACCCATTCTTACGATGGAGGAAAGAGAATCCATCAACGCTGGGCGTTGGTTCTCTTCCCTTTCACCTTCACTCAGGCACGACATACTTCGATGCGCTTACGTCAAACGGTACAAAGACGGCGAACTCATTGCAGCACGCGGAGAACCGCCGGAGCAGTGGATTGCCTGCGCCAAAGGGGCGGTCCGTGTCAGTTCTACCTCCGTATCGGGCAAATTAATCACCCTCACCTATGTCGAGCCTGGCATTTGGTTTGGCGACGTCTCCATCTTCGACGGCGACAGGCGCACACACGATGCCTACGCACATGGCGAAACCACCACACTCAATGTGGCCAAGGCAGATTTCAAGAAAATTTTGTCGTCGCACGTCGAGTTGTACGATGCCATGTTGCGTTTGCATGCACGGCGCATTCGACAGCTGTTCGGATTGGTCGAAGACTTGAACACATTGCCACTCAGGGCGCGCTTGGCCAAACAGCTCAACCATTTGGTTCGAAGCTACGGCGTGCCCAGTTTGTCCGATGCCAAAGCCATTCGAATCAGTTTGCAATTGGCACAAGAAGAGCTCGCTCAGTTATTGGGCGCTTCCAGGCAGCGCGTAAACCAAGAGCTCAAACAAATGGAGCGCGAACATGTCATCAAAATCGAACCCGGTGGCCTCACTGTGCTCGACAGAGAAGCGCTTATCAAGATCGTGAATTCGGACGACTGAACGCCAGCACCCTGATCCTCACTTCGTCCATTCACAACGGTAATTGCCATGAGCCAGTTTGATCATTTCGTGGGCACACGCCCAGTCTCCGGCACGCATGCCTTTGATGTCTCCGTTCTTGAGCGTTGGCTTGATGCCAACATGCCTGGCTTTGAAGGCCCACTGAGTGTTGAAATGTTCAAGGGCGGGCAATCGAACCCGACCTACAAACTCATCACGCCCAAATGCGCCTATGTGATGCGCGCCAAGCCCGGTCCTGTGGCCAAGTTATTGCCATCTGCGCATGCCATTGAGCGAGAGTTTGCAGTCATGAAAGGCCTTGCGGGTACAGCGGTGCCTGTCGCCAAAATGCATGTGCTTTGCGAAGATGAGGCCATCATTGGACGTGCTTTTTACGTCATGGAATTTGTGGCAGGTCGAGTGTTGTGGGATCAGTCATTGCCAAGCATGACCAACAGCCAGCGCGGCGACATATACGACGAAATGAACCGCGTCATTGCGGCGCTTCACACTGTGAAGTTTGCCGACCAAGGCTTGGCCAATTATGGCAAGCCCGGCAGTTACATCGAACGTCAAATTGGCCGTTGGAGCAAACAGTATGTGGCCTCCCAAACTCAGTCCATTCCAGAAATGGACCACCTGATAGCCTGGTTGCCAAGCCACATTCCCAGCAGCGCCAAAGACGAATCTTTGGTCAGCATTGTGCATGGCGACTTCCGCCTGGACAACATGATGTTTCACCCCACCGAGCCCAAAGTATTGGCGGTGCTTGATTGGGAGCTGTCCACTTTAGGTCATCCTCTGGCTGACTTCAGTTATCACTGCATGGCATGGCACATCAAGCCAGGGTCATTCCGCGGCATTGGCGGCTTAGATCACAAAGCATTGGGCATTCCAGAAGAAGCCGAGTACATCCAACGGTATTGCCAACGCACTGGCTTCACCACACCCGAGAAACTGGCACTCGATTGGAATTTCTACATGGCCTACAACCTGTTCCGCATCGCAGCCATTTTGCAAGGCATTGCCAAACGCGTGGTCGACGGCACTGCTTCTAGCGATCAAGCCAAAGCTTCAGGCAACGGCGCTAAACCCATGGCCGAGTTGGCTTGGCAGTTCGCAAGCCAAGTTCATTAGCCCCTCTCAACAGACCGCACACATTTTTAAGATTTAACAGGAGAACTTCAATGCAATTCGAATACTCAGACAAAGTCAAGAACATGCAAGCCCGCTTGCTGGCTTTCATGGACGAACACATTTACCCCAACGAGGCGCGCTTCTTTCAGGAAATTGCAGACAACCGTGCCAAAGGCAATGCTTGGGTCCCCACCAAAATTGTAGAAGAACTCAAACCCAAAGCACTTGCTGCTGGCCTTTGGAATTTGTTCTTGCCTAAATCACACCGCGCACCCCAAGGTTTGTCTAACTTGGAATATGCACCCCTTTGCGAAATCATGGGACGTGTGCCTTTTGCTGCAGAAATTTTCAATTGCTCAGCGCCCGACACAGGCAACATGGAAACCTTTGAACGCTATGCCAGCGAAGAACTCAAAGACCAATGGTTGGAGCCACTGCTCAGAGGCGAAATTCGCTCAGCCTTCCTCATGACCGAACCTGATGTTGCTTCGTCCGATGCCACCAACATTCAATGCGAAATTAAGCGCGATGGCAATGAGTACGTCATCAACGGCCGCAAGTGGTGGTCGTCAGGTGCGGGGGATCCGCGCTGCGCGGTTTACATCGTCATGGGCAAAACCAATCCAGACGCTGGCCGCCACGAGCAACAGTCCATGATCATTGTGCCGGCCAACACGCCGGGCATTACGGTGGTGCGTGCCCTGTCTGTCTTTGGTTACGACGATGCGCCCCATGGTCACATGGAAGTGGTGTTGAAGAACGTTCGTGTCCCTGCAGCCAATTTGCTTCTGGGTGAAGGTCGCGGTTTTGAAATTGCGCAAGGCCGCTTAGGCCCAGGACGCATTCACCATTGCATGCGCACCATTGGCGTGGCCGAGCGCGCGCTAGAACTCATGTGCAAACGTTTGAACTCACGCGTGGCATTTGGCCGCGAAGTTGCGCGCCAAACTGTTTGGCAAGAACGCATTGCTGAGTCACGTTGCATGATTGAGCAAGCACGTTTGCTTACTTTGAAAGCTGCTTACATGATGGACACCGTGGGCAACAAAGTAGCCAAAGCAGAAATTGCCATGATCAAAATTGTGGCGCCTCAAATGGCTTGTCAAATCATTGATTGGTCCATTCAAGCGCATGGCGGCGGCGGGGTTTCACAAGACTTCCCATTGGCCTATGCTTATGCACATCAGCGCACACTGCGGTTGGCAGACGGCCCCGATGAAGTGCACCGCAACTCTTTGGCCAAGCTCGAGTTGGCCAAGCACTTGCTCATGCCAGGCGAGGTAGAAATGCCCGTCACCCGAGGCAGTTAAAAAGACACTCACCGCGGCTTAGCCCAAGAGGCATTGGCACGTAAGCGAGGGACATCTTGAAACTTTGAAAGAACTTTTTAATCAGGTTTCATGATTTCCCCTGTTAGCGCATTAGAATACGAGCCTTGTCGGAGCGTAGCGCAGTCTGGTAGCGCATCTGGTTTGGGACCAGAGGGTCGAAGGTTCGAATCCTTTCGCTCCGACCATTTTTTCCAATCAAGGCCCTACCTTTCTGGTTCAAGGGCCTTTTTTATCTGCCCGTAGCTCAACTGGATAGAGCAACGGCCTTCTAAGCCGTAGGTCGGGGGTTCGAGTCCCTCCGGGCAGGCCATATTTTTTCCAAGTATCAGGGTTTTGCCTTACATTCTGAACCCTTGATATGCAACATAATGCATCATACAAGGAGATTTTCATGACTAACTCACCCTCACGTCGTTTGGTTTTGACGCGCAGTGCCGCTTTGGTAGGCGCCGCCAGTTCAAGCTTGTTGTTGCCAGAATTAGCGCAGGCTCAGTCCGGCAAAATTCGTGTCGGCTTGATGTTGCCTTACTCTGGCGCTTTTGCACCCTTGGGTGTGGCCATTGAAAATGGCGTGCGCATGGCCATCAACGAACAAGGTGGCAAGTTGGGTGGGCGTGAAATTGAATGGTTCAAAGTCGACGATGAGTCAGATCCTTCCAAGGGCATTGAAAACGCTAACAAATTAGTACAACGCGACAAGGTCGAAGTGCTGATCGGCACCGTGCACTCTGGTGTACAAATGGGCATCCAAAAAGTAGCCCGCGATTCAGGTGTTCTCTCCTTGATTCCTAACGCAGGTGTGCACGCTGCAACTCGCTCTTTGTGCGCTCCGAATGTGTTTCGCACCAGCTTCTCAAATAGCCAACCCACGCTGGCCTTAGGCCAAGCCATGGTGGCCAAAGGTCACAAAAAGGCGGTTTGGATTACTTGGAAATATGCAGCCGGCGATGAGGCCTTCGAGGGCTTCAAAGAAAGCTATACCAAAGCGGGTGGCACCATTGTCAAAGAGTTGGGATTGCCCTTCCCTAACGTTGAGTTTCAAGCCTTGCTCACAGAAATCGCGGCACTGAAACCCGATGCAGTTGCTTGTTTCTTTGCAGGCCCATCCGGCGCTAAGTTCATGAGAGACTTTGCGGCAGCTGGCCTCAAGGGCAAAATTGCACTGTATGGTTCGGGCTTCTTAACCGAAGGCGTGTTGCAGGCGGCAGGGCCCGCAGCAGACGGCGTCATGACCACCCTTCATTACAGCGATTCATTAGACACACCTCGCAACAAAAAATTCCGCTTGGAATACGCCAAAGCATTCAAAATGCAACCCGACGTTTATGCTGTTCAAGGTTACGACACAGGCTTGCTGTTGATTCAAGGCGCCAATGCCGTCAAAGGTGACTTGTCTAAAAAGCCCGAGCTCTACAAAGCCATGGAAGGCGCCGTCATTGACAGCCCCCGCGGTAAATGGACCATGAGCAAATCACACAACCCTGTTCAAGACATTTACTTGCGTGTCGCCGAGAATGGCGAAAACAAGGTCATTGGTGTTGCATCCAAAGCGCTGGCCGATTCTGGCGCCGGTTGCCGCATGGGCTAATTCCAATAGCCTGTCACGCCAAAGCGGCGGAGTGATCCGTCGCTTTTTTTATGCCATCTTGAGACCCGATACGCCAACGCTTAAGTGATAAGCTTTCTCCTATGGATTTCGTTAATTTCCTCATCCAGTTGCTGAACAGTGTTCAGTACGGATTGCTGTTGTTCATGTTGGCTGCAGGCCTGACTTTGATTTTCGGCATCATGGGCGTGGTCAATTTGGCGCACGGTAGTTTCTACATGTTGGGCGCTTACTTGGCTTGGTCCTTGGCAGCCATGACACAAAGCTTCACAATCGCCATCATCTTGGGTACTGTGCTTTCGGTCCTCTTTGGTTTGTTGCTTGAATGGTTGTTGTTCAGGCATTTTTACAAACGCGATCACCTCGATCAAGTGCTCCTCACCTTTGGCCTCATTTACGTTTTTGAAGAGATGCGCTCCATTTTGTGGGGTGACGATGTGCATGGCGTCACCATTCCAGATGTTCTCAGTGCCTCTATTCCTCTTACAGAAACACTTTCATATCCGGTCTACCGCTTGTTCATGTCTGGCGTTTGTTTGTTGCTGGCCTTGGGTCTTTATTTGCTCATTTCCAAAACACGTTTGGGCATGAAAATTCGCGCCGGCGCTTTCAACCACGAAATGACAGAAGCCTTGGGCGTCAACATCAAACTGATTCATGCTTTGGTCTTCGCCATGGGTGTGGGCCTGGCCACCATCGCTGGCATGGTGGCTGCACCTGTTTCCAGTGTCTATCCCAACATGGGCTCGCAGGTTCTCATCATGTGTTTTGTGGTGGTGGTCATTGGCGGTATTGGGTCGGTCAAGGGTGCGCTCATTGCGGCATTGCTGGTGGGTTTGGTCGATACCTTTGGCAAAGTTTTGTTGCCGCAAGTAGCAGGCATGCTGGTCTATGTGTTGATGGCCATTGTTTTACTTTACAAGCCTGAAGGCTTGTTCAAAAACTAAGAGGCTGGCATGAGCGACGCACACGCCCCCCTTGAAACACTGCCGCGCAGTTTGAAAATTTTGCTAGGCACTGCGCTCTTGGCACTAGCGGCCTTTCCCTTTGTCGGCACTGACTATTACCTGCAAATGGTCACCCGCATGATGATTTTGGCCATCTTTGCCATGAGCCTTGACCTGCTGCAAGGTGTCACGGGCCTTGTCTCATTAGGACATGCCGCCTACTTTGGTGTGGCTGGCTATGCTTTGGCATTTTTAACGCCGCCCGGAGAGCCCGTGTCTTTGTGGTGGACTCTGCCTGCAGCGGTTGGCGCATCAGCCTTACTGGCTTTGATCATTGGTTTTTTGGTCGTGCGCACCCACGGCATTTACTTCATCATGGTCACCATGGCCTTTGCACAAATGGTGTTTTATGCCTTCTTTGACAACAAGGTATTGGGCGGCTCAGACGGCATCTACATCAACTTCAAACCTGAAGCTGTTTTGTTTGATTTAGAAAACAAAAAGGTTTTCTATTTCTTCACCTTGGCTCTCATGGTCTTGGTTTATGCGTTTTTACGCCGTCTGCTGTGGAGCCCCTTTGGTCGTGCGCTGGCTGGCATTCGTGTCAATGAACACCGAATGCGCGCGCTGGGGTATGGCACTTTCAACCACAAACTAGCGGCCTTTACGTTGGCTGGCGCACTGGCTGGATTAGCTGGTTTCTTGTGGGGCGCGCAGTCGGGGTATGTCAACCCTGAACTCATGGGTTTTCACATGAGTGCGCATGTCATCATGATGGTCATCCTTGGCGGCATGGGCAATTTTGCAGGCGCCATTGTGGGCGCTTTCTCGTTCGAGTATTTGCTGCATGTGTTCAAAGACTTGCCCCAAGTGGCTGGCTTTAATTTAGGCAAGCATTGGCAGTTGTGGATGGGCTTGTTCATTGTGGCGCTGGTGGTACTGGCACCTCGAGGCATCTTGGGCTTGTTTGCCTCGCTGCTCAAAGACAAGTCAGAAAAACAAGGCCCTCAGACATGACGAACGCTCACTCAGCGCACGACTTGCTGTTGCGCGCCAACAAAATTACCAAACAGTTTGGTGGCCTAACTGCCGTGAACCAAGTGTCAGTCGATTTGCGCAAAGGTGAAATTCATGCAGTCATTGGGCCCAATGGCGCGGGCAAATCGACGCTGGCCAATTTACTCACGGGCGACCTGCCACCCACATCCGGCCATGTGACATTGAACGGTCAAGACATTACCGGATGGACTCCTGAAAAGATTTCTCGCCATGGCATGGGCAGAAGCTATCAAAAGACCAACATCTTCAGAAGCTTTAGCGTGTGGGACAACGTCCGTTTGTCGGCCCAGTCGCGCAGCCAACCCATGCCTTTCAATCCATTGGCGTGGCTTCAACAGGCCAGCCACATGACCGACGTGAACGAACGTGCAGAGCGTGCCCTTGAATTAGCTGGCCTCCAAAATCGCCGCCAAGCCATGGCCGGTGCCGCCAGTCATGGTGAGCAGCGTCAATTGGAAATTGCCATGACTTTGGCCACAGAACCGCAAGTTCTTTTGCTTGACGAACCCCTAGCAGGCATGGGCTTGGCAGAAGCCGAGAGCATGGTGCAGTTGCTTCTGCGTTTAAAACCATTGCACGCCATGATGTTGGTTGAGCACGACATGGACGCCGTCTTTGCTTTGGCCGACCAGCTAACCGTGATGGTCAATGGCCAAGTGATAGCAAGCGGCTTGCCTGCAGATGTGCGCGCCGATCAAAGCGTTCAAGCGGCCTATTTGGGTGAGGATCATTGAGATGACCGACACATTGATTCAAGTGCAAGGCCTCAACAGTTACTACGGGGCCAGCCATATTTTGCGCAGCATAGATTTCCAAGTCAATCGCGGCGAAACCATTGGCCTGATGGGCCGCAATGGCATGGGCAAAAGCACACTCCTCAAATCCATCATGGGCATTGTCACACCCCAATCGGGTCATGTGCACATCAAAGGCCAGCGCATGAATGGCCGCGATATTTTTGAAGTCGCGCAACTAGGCGTTGCCTATGTTCCCGAAGGTCGGGGTATTTTTGGCAACCTGAGTGTGGTTGAGAATTTAAAAATGGCGGCACGCCCTGGCACACAAGGTCAAAACGATTGGACGTACGAGCGTGTGCTTGAAACTTTTCCACGCCTGAAAGAGCGGCTGGGTCACGGTGGACAGCAGCTTTCTGGTGGCGAGCAACAGATGCTGACCATCGGCCGTGCCTTGATGACCAACCCCGATGTGCTAATTTTGGACGAAGCCACAGAAGGTTTAGCACCCCTGATTGCCAGAGAGATCTGGCGCATTTGCAGTGTCATCAAAGAAAGCGGCATCAGCAGCGTCATTGTCGATAAAAACTGGAAACACGTCACCAAAATTACCGATCGCAATGTCATTTTAGTCAAAGGTGAAGTCGTGTTTGAGGGCAGCTCTGAGTTGCTTCAATCTCAGCCTGAAATCATGGCGCAACATTTGGGTGTGTGATCAAAATGGCCAATGACTCCACCTTGAAAGGCGTGCGCATTGTCAGTTTGGCACTGAACTTGCCCGGGCCCGCCGCATTGATGCGCTTAGCACAAATGGGCGCCACTTGTACCAAGGTCAATCCGCCTCCAGGCGATCCCATGGCACAGTACACGCCAGGCTTCTATGAAGTTTTGCACAAAGGCATGAAGCAAATCCAATGTGATTTGAAAGAAGCCAAGGGGCAACACACTTTGCATGAGTTGCTAGCCAAAACCGATGTGCTGCTCACCTCGTTCAGGCCCTCTGCCTTGAACAAACTGGGCCTGAGCTGGAAGTCATTGCACAAACAGTATCCCAAGCTCAGTTGCATCACCGTGGTCGGAGCCCCTGGCCCTTTGGCTGAAATTCCAGGGCACGATTTAACCTACCAAGCCGAAGTCAACTTAGTGCCTGGCATGACATTGCCCGCCAGTTTGTTTGCCGACATGGGCGGCGCATTGATGGCCAGTGAAGCCGTTTTAAAAGCTGTCCTAAAGCAACGCAGTTCGGGTCAAGGCAACTTCCACGAAGTGGCGCTGAGTGAGGCAGCCGCTTGGTTGGCTCTGCCAAGACAATGGGGCATGACCTTGCCTAAAGGTGCTGTGGGCGGTGCGCACGCTGGTTACAACATGTACGCCTGCAAAAACGGCCGCGTGGCTGTGGCGGCATTAGAGCCGCATTTTGCAAAGTCATTGTGCGAAGCCGCAGGCATTTTGGTTAAACACGATAAGACCTTGTATGCCAAGTCAACTCACGATGCCATTGCAAGCTTTTTAGCCAGCAAAACAAGACTGCAATTGGACAAATTAGCAGCAGACAAAGACATCCCCTTGATGACTTTGCCCAAAGCACTTTAATTGAATTTGACCACAGACTCAGTGATTTAACTGCGTCCAAGCCTTGTCAAGCCGCTTCACACTCACAGGTTGTGGCGTGCGCAATTCTTGTGCAAAGAAACTCACGCGCAGTTCTTCAAGCAGCCATCGAAACTCAAGCATGCGGTCGTCCACCGCGCCTTTGCGCTCGGCCACCAAGCGCCAATAGCGCTGCTCTTGTGGTTTGAGCTCCAACAACTTAGCGGCATCTCGCGCAGGGTCGGCACGCCACTTGTCTAAGCGCAACACAATGGCCTTCAAGTAACGGACATAGTGCTGCAACTGCGTCCAAGGTGATAGTGCCAAGAATCGTTTGGGCACCAAGCGTTGCAACTGCTGGGCACAATCTGTTGTGGCCTCAGGTGCATTCTTGGTGTCTTTGATTTTGCGCGTGGCCGCAGCAAATTCAATCAGAATGACACCCGCCAAGCGGGCCACCTCATTCGCAATCAGGGTCAAGCGCCCTCGCCCCTCGTCAATGCGCTTCTTAAAGCTGAGTTCATCGGATGGCAAAGGGTCCATGAGGAAGGCGCGGTCCAAGGCCACTTCGATGATCTGTTGTCGCAATTCATCTGCGGTACCCAAGGGCATGTAGGCCACTGCCATTTTTTGCAAATCAGGAATGTTCTTTTCCAAATACTTCAAGGCATCTTTGATTTGCAAAGCAAACAAACGGCGCAAGCCTTCACGGTGTTTTTGAGTTGCCACTTCGAGCTCGTCAAACACTTCAATTTGCACCGCATCGTTCAGGTCGACCAAGGCTGGAAAACCAATCAAGCTTTGCCCGCCTTTGTTGATTTCCATGAGCTCTGGCAAATCACCAAAGGTCCATGCGGTGTAGCGTTGCTGGGCAATGGCCGGCTTCTGACCGGACTTGGCCCCTGAGGAAGATGAACCTGCCTTAGTTTTAGTTGTTGAGACAGTCGCCCCTGCTTGGGAAGCGTGTATGTCCTTGGCATCAGTTGCCTGTAGCGCGGCACTGCCAGTTGATTGCACTCTGAGCTGAGCCAGCGCTTGGAAAGCGCCGCGTGCTTGCGAGCCCCAATCGGCTTTGAGGGCCCCTAAATTGCGACCCATGCCCAGTTGTCGGCCATGTTCGTCGACCACACACAAGTTCATGAACAAGTGCGGGCTGAGCATGTCCAATTTAAAGTCTGCGCGCTTGACATCTAGGCTGGTGATATCGCGCACTTTCTTCAAAAGGACGTCGGTCAGTGAGCCTGTTCCAAAAATTTCTGGCACACCCAATGTCTCGGCCAACTTGGCAGCAGAATCTGGCAGAGGCACAAATCGGGTACGTGGCTTTTGAGGCAAACTTTTAAGCAATGCGTGAATTTTGTCCTTGAGCAAACCTGGCACCAACCACTCACAACGCTCTTCGCTCACTTGATTCAATACAAACAAAGGCACCGTGACCGTGACGCCATCGCGGGCATCGCCTGGTTGATGCAGGTAGGTGGCCGTGCAATCGGTGCCCCCTAAGCGAATTGTTTTTGGAAATGCCTGTGTGGTAATGCCCGCCGCTTCGTGGCGCATCAATTCTTCACGGCTGAGAACCAGCAAACTGGGCTGACGCTTCACTTCATTTTTGTACCAAGCTTCCAACAAACGACCAGAGCAGACATCGGCTGGAATTTGTTGGTCGTAAAACGCGTAGATCAGTTCATCGTCTACCAACACGTCTTGCCTGCGGGATTTGTGTTCCAACTCTTCCACTTTGGCAATCATTTTGTGATTGGCGTCCAAGAAGGTCAGGTTGGTTTCCCATTGCCCTTGAACCAAAGCTTCGCGAATGAAAATTTCGCGGGCCGTTTGCGGATCAACTTTGCCAAATGGCACACGCCTGCCGCTGTAAACCACCAAGCCATACAGTGTTGCGCGCTCGAGCGCAATTACTTCACCCGACTTCTTTTCCCAATGCGGATCTAAAAGTTGCTTGCGCAACAAATGAGCACCCACTTGTTCCAACCATGCGGGCTCAATGTTGGCAATGCCACGGCCAAACAAACGTGTGGTCTCTACCAACTCAGACACCACCGTCCAGCGGCCTGGCTTCTTGGACAAGTGCGCGCCCGGATGGCGGTAAAACTTGATACCCCGCGCGCCTAAATAAACGTCTTCATCGTCTTGCTTACAACCCACATTGCCAAGCAAACCGGCCATCATTGACATGTGAATTTGCTCATAGCTTGCAGGCTTGGCGTTCAATTGCCAACGGTGCTCCGCCACAGTGGTGTGCAGTTGTGTATGCGTATCGCGCCATTCACGCACACGCCGAATGTTGACAAAGTTTTGACGCAACAACTGCTCATATTGGCGGTTGCTTAACTTGTGCTCTGACCCGGCAGGCGATTTGCCGCCGCGTGCATCAGCCAACCATTTCCACAATTTCAAATAACCTGTGAATTCGCTTTTCTCGTCGTCAAACTTCACATGCGCCTGATCGGCTTGCGACTGTGCCTCTAAAGGTCGGTCACGGACATCTTGCACCGACAAAGCACTGGCAATGACCAAGACTTCGTCTAAAGCTTGCCTGTCGCGCGCTTCCAAAATCATGCGGCCTACGCGAGGGTCCAAGGGTAACTTGGCCAATTCAGCACCAGTGCGCGTCAGTTCGTTGGCATCTGTAACGGCACCCAGTTCAGCCAGCAATTGGTATCCATCGGTGATGGCGCGTTTGGAAGGTGCTTCAATGAACGGAAAGTCATCGACCACACCTAAGTGCAATGACTTCATGCGCAAAATCACACCTGCCAAGGAGGACCGCAAAATTTCTGGGTCGGTGAAGCGGGGCCTGCCGTTGAAATCTTTTTCTTCGTAGAGACGAATGCAAATACCGTTGGCTACACGACCGCACCGGCCTGCGCGCTGATTGGCCGCCGCTTGGCTGATGGGCTCCACCATGAGCTGCTCCACCTTGCTGCGCAGGCTATAGCGTTTGACGCGGGCGGTACCCACATCAATCACATACCGAATGCCTGGCACTGTGAGTGAAGTTTCGGCTACGTTGGTGGCCAGCACAATGCGCCGACCTGAATGTGAATCGAACACCCGCTCTTGATCGGCTTGCGACAAGCGCGAAAACAAGGGCAGTACTTCGGCACCCCGTGTGACGGCACTGTGTGACAAGTGTTTGCGCAAATGGTCAGCTGCTTCTCGAATTTCACGCTCGCCTGGCAAGAAGACCAAGATGTCGCCGGCGGCATTGCCTGTCCAAAGTTCGTCGACAGCCTCGGCAAGGGCATCGTTCAAATCGTGCTCACGTGTCTCTTCAAACGGACGCCACCGCATCTCAACCGGAAAGGTTCTGCCAGAGACCATGATCACTGGCGCAGGCCCCTTGCTAGAAGCAAAGTGCTGCGCAAAACGATCGGCATCGATGGTGGCCGAAGTGACCACCACTTTGAGGTCAGGTCGGCGCGGCAAGATTTGACGCAAGTAGCCCAGCAAGAAGTCAATGTTCAGACTTCGCTCGTGAGCTTCGTCAATGATGAGGGTGTCGTAAGCTTCAAGGAGAGGGTCGTTTTGTGTTTCGGCCAACAAAATACCGTCGGTCATGAGCTTGACCGAGGCATCCTTTGACAGGCGGTCTTGAAATCGAATTTTGTAACCCACCACATCGCCAAGGGGTGTTTTAAGTTCCTCGGCAATGCGTTTGGCCACGCTGCTGGCCGCGATGCGCCTAGGCTGTGTATGGCCGATCCACTTGCCCCGCTGGCCCGCTGCGGCATTGAGCCTGCCGCGGCCAAGGGCCAAAGCAATCTTGGGCAACTGTGTGGTTTTGCCTGATCCCGTCTCGCCGCAGACGATGATGACCTGGTGATCTGCCATGGCCTGAGCGATTTCGTCGCGCTTTGCAGACACCGGCAAAGACTCGGGAAACTCGATTTTCAAGGGGGTAGCGGACAATGGCAAAACTTCTGTAAAAATCAGGGATGGCGTAAGCCTTGAATTATCCGCTTTCTTGGACCCTTTCTAGAGACCCACAAGCTCATGTCTACTGTCTTTAACTTCACCTTCGTGCCTTGGTTTCGCTCGGTGGCACCCTACATCCACATGCACCGCGGTAAAACCTTTGTCGTGGGCATTGCAGGTGAAGCCATCGCAGCTGGCAAGCTGCAACACTTGGCCCAAGATTTGGCCTTGATTCAAAGCATGGGCGTGAAGATTGTTTTGGTCCATGGCTTTAGGCCTCAAGTGAATGATCAACTCATGGCCAAAGGCCATGTGCCCAAATACTCGCAAGGCATTCGCATCACCGACGAGGTAGCGCTAGATTGCGCGCAAGAAGCCGCCGGTCAGTTGCGCTACGAAATTGAAGCAGCCTTCAGCCAAGGCTTGCCTAACACGCCCATGGCAGGTTCTACAGTCAGAGTGATCAGCGGCAATTTTCTAACCGCTCGACCCGTTGGCATTGTCGATGGCGTAGATTTTCAGCACTCCGGTCTGGTTCGCAAAGTCGACGTTGCTGGCATTACCCAGACCCTCAAAATGGGCGCCATGGTTTTGCTCTCACCCTTTGGTTTTTCGCCAACAGGCGAAGCTTTTAATTTGTCGATGGAAGAAGTTGCCACGAGTGTGGCCATTGAACTTCAAGCCGACAAACTTATTTTCTTGACCGAAATTCCAGGTTTGCGCATTAACCCTGAAGAGCCTGAGTCTGAAGACAATCCGATTGATACTGAGTTGCCTTTGGCTGTTGCAGAAAGTTTATTGAAAAAACTGCCCCCAGCACTGACGCCCACCGACATCGGTTTTTATTTACAACATTGCGTGAAGGCTTGCAAGGAAGGCGTTGAACGCAGTCACATCTTGCCGTTTGCAGTCGATGGCGCCTTGTTGCTAGAAATTTATGTGCACGATGGCATTGGCACCATGGTGATTGATGAAAAACTGGAAGAACTCAGAGAAGCCACATCCGACGATGTCGGCGGCATACTTCAACTCATTGAGCCCTTCGAAAACGATGGCACCTTGGTGAAGCGCAATCGAACTGAAATTGAACGCGATGTTGACCACTACACCATCATTGAGCACGACGGGGTGATCTTTGCCTGCGCTGCGCTGTATCCGTATGCTGAAGCCAGGACCGCAGAAATGGCGGCCCTTACGGTATCACCCCAATCGCAGGGTCAGGGTGATGGCGAAAAAATATTGAAACGCGTCGAACAACGGGCCCGCGCCATGGGCTTAGACAGTATTTTTGTACTCACCACTCGCACCATGCATTGGTTCATCAAGCGCGGATTTGTTCAAATGGACCCCGACTGGCTGCCTGAGGGCCGCAAGCGCAAATACAACTGGGACCGCCGCAGCCAAGTGCTGGTGAAAAAACTCAGCTAAGGGGCACTGATGTTGGTGCGGCACGAAACAAGCCGTCGCGCAAGCGCAGCACAAGCATCAAGACAAAGATGCCTGTGAAAACAAGGAATGACCAAGTGGCAATTGAGCCCCCTAAAAAGGTCCAATCAATTTTGGTGCAATCGCCACTGCCCTTGAAAATCATAGGCACCGCGCGCTGAAGCGGAAAGTTTTCTATCATGCCGTAAAAATCACGGCCGCAAGATACCACCTCGGGCGGATACCACTGCAGCCAAGTTTGTCGTGCCGCCACAAAGGCTCCAAAACCCGCCGTGAGCAGCACCAACCACGACATCAACACAGTACGCTTTGGTGCGTTGGCACTGGCCCCTAACACGCACCACACTGTGACGCCGATGAGTGCATAACGTTGAACAATGCACATGGGACAAGGCTCTAAGCCCAAGTGATTTTGCAAGTACAAAATACCAAAAGCCAGCATGCCAAGGGAAGCAGCAGCCACCAAAGCTAACCAGCGGTGTGTGGGGATGTGGATCAAGAATTAGCTTTCAACAAAAGCCCGTTCTATCACGAACTGCCCAGGGATACTGGTATTGCCTTCGACAAAGCCACTTTTTTCACACAAAGCTTTGAGGTCGCGCAACATTTCGGGGCTACCGCAAATCATGACGCGATCTTCTGCTGCGTTCAAGGTTGGCAGGCCAAGGTCTGAACTGATGGTGCCGTTTTCTAACAATTCTGTGACGCGGCCTTGATGTTCAAACGCTTCACGCGTGACGGTGGGATAGTACAGAAGCTGCTTGCTGACCATCTCGCCCAAAAACTCATTTTGAGGCAACTCTTTGGTAATGTAGTCGTGGTAGGCAAGCTCCTTCACTTCACGAACACCGTGCAACAAGACCACTTGTTCAAATCGCTCGTAGGTCTCTGGATCGCGAATGATGCTCATAAAGGGCGCAAGGCCCGTACCTGTGCCAATGAGGTACAAGCGCTTGGCTGGTGTGAGGTAATCAATGAGCAAGGTGCCTGTGGGTTTGCGGCCCACCACAATGGTGTCACCCACTTGAATGTGTTGCAGCTTGGATGTCAAGGGACCATCTTGAACCTTGATACTCAAAAACTCTAGGTGTTCTTCGTAATTGGCGCTGGCAATGCTGTAGGCACGGAGCAGGGGTTTGCCGTTGTCACCCCTGAGGCCAATCATGGTGAAATGGCCATTTGAAAAACGAAGCGCTTGATCTCGTGTGGTGGTGAAACTGAACAGCCGATCGGTCCAATGGTGAACACTCAGGACTTTTTCTTCTAAAAATGCACTCATAAAACTTAGGGAATTAAACAAAACAGGCCATTTTCAGGCTTATTTGCTTGTAATGGAAATACAATAATTTTATATCCCTATATGCAACTCATCTTAAGAAATATCAAGGAACATCATGGCGCGCACTGTTAAATGCATCAAATTAGAAACTGAAGCAGAAGGCCTCGACTTTCCACCCTACCCAGGTGACTTGGGCAAACGCATTTGGGAAAACGTCAGCAAAGAGGCTTGGGCTGCATGGCTAAAGCATCAGACCATGTTGGTCAATGAGAACCGTTTGAACTTGGCAGACGCCCGTGCGCGTCAGTACTTGGCCCGTCAAATGGAGAACCATTTCTTTGGTTCAGGTGCCGATGCAGCCCAAGGTTATGTCCCACCCACCAACCCCTAATTTTCACGCCAGTCATTGGAAAAATAGAACCGCAAGTCAAACAATTTGGCATGCGTTAGAAACAGAGTTTGGTCGGGGTGACTCTTTTCTAGAAACAATCAAAGTCTGGCGAACAAACCCCGACTCACCCCGCACACTTTTTTTTACTGCGTTCGCAAGCGAAACACCTACTGAACTACCGACTGAACTGGCGCAAGCTTGCTTTGGACTACTGCCAGGTGTACATCGCATCTTGTTTGAGGAAGGTCAAATTCAATTGACCTTGTGCATTGGCGCTGCGCCCCTCATTGCCAAAGAAATTGACTTTGCAGCAGACAGCCTGTGCATTGGCAAATTGGAAACATGGGGTGTTAAGACATTAGCGCTCTTGTGCCAATTAGGCTCACGCATCAAATGGCACGTTGCCCAAGAATCTACTGTTCAAGAAATGGTCCTTGCAGGCTTCTGCTTAGGTTCTTCGGCATCAACAGCAACTTACAGCCCGCCTTGGAAAATCAAAACTTCGATGCGACAGCGAACAACTGTTGCACTTTCTTCTAAGCCACACAACCGTGTTGATGCCATTGTGATTGGTGCAGGTTTAGCGGGCTCGTCCGTCGCGCACAGTTTGGCTAAAAGAGGCTGGCAAGTGGAGGTACTGGACAAGGGCCTGACATTAGGCGCAGGCGCATCGGGGCTACCCGCTGGCCTCTTTGCCACGCATGTTTCGCCCGACAACAATGTGCTCTCACGCATCACACGCGACGGTGTGCGCGCCACAGTGCAACGTGCACAAGATCTGCTTGAGCATGGTCGCGACTGGCAACTGTCGCAATTGTTAGAGCACCGTTATGCTGGCAAAAGACAACTGCCCAAGGGAAGCTTGTGGCCAAGCGCGGGACACGAATGGACAACCGAGGCCATTGAAAAACAAAAAATCAATGCCGGCCTGCATGAAAGTTCTCCTGCACTTTGGCATGGCATCGCCGGATGGATTCAGACCCAAGCATTGGTAAAGGCACAGCTTCGACATTCCAACATCCGCTTGTCAATTCATAAAACCGTCGCCAAACTCGAACGCAAAGACAATCTTTGGCAGTGTTTCGATGCATCAGGTCTTGTAGTGGCACAAGCCCCTCAGGTCATCATTGCCAATGCATTTGATAGTCAAGCTTTGATTGAAAGCATCGAGATCGAATCGGAAACATCAGCACGCCCTCACCTGCCAGCAACAGCCCTGAGAGGACAAGTGACGTGGGGGCCAATGCGCCTTTTGCCCACGCAACTGTGCAACAAACTGCCAAGCTTTCCAGTGAATGGCCATGGCAGTTACATTGGCCATGTCCAACCTGTCTCAGCCTACGCGCCTGAGCCCTATTGGATTGTGGGCTCTAGCTTTCAACGCAACGACTTTGACTTACAAACCCGTGATGCAGATCAGATGTCTAACAGGCAACAATGGGCCGAGCTCATGCCTGAATTGCAGAACGACATCTTTCAAATTGACCTCGAACAGACCTCATCATGGGCCGCCCTTCGCATGGCGCTTCCCGATCGGCTGCCTGCGGTCGGTGAGTTTGCCCATCCCGAATTCAAAGGCCTGAATGTGTGCACAGGCATGGGAGCAAGAGGCATCAGTTGGTCGGTGTTGTGCGGCGAATTGTTGGCAGCTCAAATGAACCACGAGCCTCTGCCAATGGCAGCCTCATTGGCGAGGCTCATGGCCGCATCAAGATTTGGCTAAGTTCATTGCTGCGCAGCGGCAGGCCTGCGAGACTTCACGTAGGCGTCTGTAGGTTGGTAGTTTTTGCCATCTGCGTAGCGCCACTGTGTCATGGTGCCTTGATTGCCACGAAGGTCTAACTTGCCAACAAAGGCACCCATGGTGGACTGTTGGTCAATGGCACGAAATTCGGCTGGGCCAAAGGGAGTGCTGAATTTCAAGCCCCGCATGGCCAACACCAACTTTTCATTGTCAGTGGTACCCGCTTTTTTGATGGCAGCAAAAATAGCTTGCATGGTGGCATAGCCCACAACAGAACCTAGCTTGGGGTTCTCTCTGAATTTTTTGTAATAGTTGGCGGCAAAAGAAGCGTGCTCCTTGGTGTCAATTTGGTCCCATGGATAGCCCGTGACAATCCAGCCCTTGGGGGTTTCGTCTTTCAAAACTTCCAAGTATTCAGGTTCGCCTGACAACATGGAAACAACTGTGAGCTTGGGAAAAATGCTGCGCTGATTTCCCTCACGTACCAACTTGGCCAAATCGGCACCAAAGGTCACGTTGAAAATAGCATCGGGTTTGCTTTGCATCAGCGCACTCAAGCTGCTGCCTGCATCAATTTTTCCAAGTGCTGGCCATTGTTCGCCCACAAACTCAACATCGGGCCTTTTGGCCTTCAACAATTCTTTGAAACTTGCAACGGCGCTTTGCCCATATTCATAATTGGGTGCCAAAGTGGCCCAACGCTTGGCTGGCAATTTGGCTGCTTCCTCCACCAACATGGCGGCTTGCATGTAGGTGCTTGCGCGCAATCGGAAGGTATAGCGGTTGCCCTTGTCCCAAACAATGGAGTCGGTCAGAGGCTCACTAGCCACAAAAAGACGCTTGTTTTTACCCGCATGATCGGCCAGGGCCAAACCCACGTTGGACAAAAAACCACCTGCCAACACATCTACTTTTTCTTGGCTGGTCAGTTCGATGGCATGGCGCAAAGCATCCTCTGGCTTGCCAGCGTCATCACGGGCAATGACTTCCACCTTGCGACCCAGCAAACCACCTGAGGCATTGATTTCTTCAACGGCCAATTGCCAACCCTGCTTGTAGGGTTGTGTGAATTGAGGAATGGCCGAATAACTGTTGATTTCACCAATTCGAATAGGAGCCTGCCCGAGCGCAGACAAGCCAGTCATGGAGGCCAATGCCGCAACCCAAGCACTCAAATACCAAGACTTCATTTCAAACTCCTAAAAAAAGAGACTGTATCAGCATGCCAAATCTCAGTCGCTTTGGAGACATTTACCCTTAGATTGAGCAGTCATTCCTTATGATCAAAAAGTATATATGTCAAACAAATAAGTAGTTAGAAATGGCATAAAGAGCGCATAAAGTTCAGTCTTTATTCGGCCTTTGCCGACCCTATCTTTGATTTCAAGCAGATGTACCACTACACAGAATTCGACCGCCAGTTCGTGAAACTGCGCGCAGCTCAGCACAGAGATCAGCTTGAACGTTGGCAAAAAGGCCAGTTGTCGGACGAAGAATTTCGCCCGCTTCGGCTGCAAAACGGATGGTACGTTCAGCGATATGCCCCCATGCTTCGGGTGGCTGTGCCTTATGGCGAAATTTCCAGCAAGCAATTAACCGTCTTGGCCACCATTGCGAAAGACTACGATCAACCCGAAGAAGCCTTGTTTGCCAAAGCCCAAGAACAACAAGACTTGCTGCCCGGCAAATCGCCCAAATTGATCAAGGGCTACGGCCATTTCACAACCCGTCAAAACGTTCAATTCAATTGGATTCCATTGAGCAAGTCTGCCGACGTCATGGACCTGTTGGCCTCAGTGGACATGCACGGCATTCAAACCAGCGGCAACTGTATTCGCAACATTACCACCGACGAATTGGCAGGTGTGGCCTTAGACGAAGTGGTTGACCCTCGCCCTTATGCAGAAATTTTGCGCCAATGGAGCACCTTGCACCCTGAGTTTGCATTCTTGCCGCGCAAGTTCAAAATTGCCATCACGGGTGCAATCGAAGACCGCGCCGCCATCGGTTGGCACGACGTGGGTTTGCAATTGGTGAAAGACGCCAAAGGTGAAGTTGGCTTCAAAGTGTGGGTCGGTGGCGGTATGGGCAGAACGCCAGTCATTGGCACCCTGATTCGTGAATTCTTGCCTTGGCAACAGATCATGAATTTCCTCGAAGCGGTTGTGCGCGTTTACAACCGCTGGGGTCGGCGCGACAACATCTACAAAGCGCGCATCAAAATTTTGGTCAAAGCCGAAGGTCAGCGTTACATCGATGAAGTTGAAGCCGAGTTCAACGACATTGTGAACAAGGATGGTGGCCCGCACACCATCACGCAAACTGAATTTGACCGCGTGGCGGCATGTTTTGTGGCACCTCAGGTGACTGAACACGTTGAAATTTCTGTGAATGCAAATTTGACCGATCCAAACTTTCAACGCTGGCTCAAGCAAAACGTTGTGGCCCATCAAAACCCACGCTTGCGCGCTGTCAGCTTGTCTTTCAAACGCTTGGGCCTGGCCCCCGGTGATGCCACAGCCGAGCAACTAGAGGCATCGGCACAATTGGTAGCTAAATATTCACGCGGCGAAGCGCGAGTGACGCACTCCCAAAATTTAGTCTTGCCTTGGGTTGAAGCATCACATTTATTTGATTTGTGGCAAGAAGCCAAAGCATTGGGCTTGGCCAGTCCCAACATTGGCTTGCTGAACGACATGATTGCGTGCCCCGGTGGCGACTATTGCGCCCTGGCCAATGCACGCGCCATTCCAGTGGCCGCAGCCATTTCAGAGCGTTACCAAGACTTGGATGAGTTGGACGATCTGGGTCCAATCGACCTGCACATCAGTGGTTGCATCAACTCATGCGGCCATCATCACAGTGGACACATCGGTATTTTGGGTGTCGATAAAGATGGCAAAGAGTGGTACCAAGTGACCTTGGGCGGCTCTGACGGGTCTGACCTCTCTGGCCCTGCTGGCCCCGGCAAAGTGGTCGGCCCCTCTTTTTCTGCTTCTGAAGTACCCGAGGTCATTGAAGCCGTGATCAATAAATACCTTGAGCTTCGCTTACCTGCCAAGCAGGGAGATCACGGACGCAACGAATACTTCATTGAAACCTTGCGCCGTACAGGTCAAGACGCATTCAAGACGGCTGCAAACTCAGCACGTCACCCCGAGCCTGCGCTCGCTTGAACCGATTGCAGTAGCACATGAAAATTCTTTCGTACAACGAACACAGCATCAACACGTCTGATGCCAGCTTGGTCAGCCTCAGCAACGATCAAGACCCTCGCAGCGTTTCTCTCGATGGCGTGAAACGCATCGATTTGCACTTTCCTAAATTCACCGATGGTCGGGCTTATAGCCAAGCCTTTTTATTGCGTCGTCGCCTTGGCTTTCAAGGTGAAATTCGCGCAACGGGCGACGTGTTGATTGACCAATTGGTGTCCATGGCCCGAACGGGCTTTGACGTTGCTGTGCTATGTGAAGGCTTAGATGCTGGCGCAGCGCAACGCCAATTTGATCGCTTCCCAGATTTTTACCAAGGCTCCGCGGTAGACACGAAGCCTCTTTTTGCAAAGCATGCAGCATGAGTATGTCGCCCATTACTTTGCACGCAAAGCCCAGCGCAAACTATGCTGAAAAAGTATCTGAGACCCTGGATTTGTTGCAGCAAGCTGTTGCCAAATTCAGTCCTGTGACCCAGGCGTCCAGCTTGGGTGCAGAAGACGTTGTGATCACGCACCTCATTAACCAAAATAGCTTCAATATTCCTGTCTTTGTATTAGAAACAGGCGCACTTCATAGCGAAACATTGGCCCTTTTAGAACGCACACAAGCACATTCAAAAGTGCCCGTGAACGTGTACCGCCCCTCCAAAGAGAAAGTCATTGCCTTCGTCAAAACACATGGCCAAGATGCCATGTACCAAAGCATTGATCTTCGCAAAGCTTGCTGCCAAGTGCGCAAGCTTGAACCCTTGGCGGAGGCTCTCAAAGGACAACGGGCGTGGGTCACTGGTTTGCGCCGCGAACAATCTAACAACCGCGCAGAGGTGCCTTTGATCGATCGCACCGAACAGGTCACCAAAGGCCAAATCAAAATCAACCCACTGGCCAATTGGACATGGGGCGATGTGTGGCACTACATCTCTGAAAACAAGGTGGACTACAACCCATTGCACGATCAGTTCTTCCCAAGCATTGGTTGCGCGCCCTGCACACGTTCCATCACTTTAGGCGAAGATTTTCGCGCTGGCCGCTGGTGGTGGGAAGACGAAGCAGCCAAAGAGTGTGGCTTGCATGCCAAGACATAAAACGACTTCGAAATAGAAGGCTCCATGAACGCACGAACCGAACCCGAACTGCTGCATCAACTCAGCAATGCCCACCTAGATGGACTTGAAGAAGAAACCATCTTCATTTTGCGAGAAGTGGCTGCTGCCTTTGAGCGTCCTGCTCTGCTTTTTTCTGGCGGCAAAGATTCTTTGGTCATGCTCAAATGCGCCGAAAAAGCCTTCATCGATAAGCATCAAGGTGGGCGAATTCCTTACCCCTTGCTCATGATTGACACGGGTCACAACTTCAAAGAAGTCATTGACTTCCGAGATTTTCGCGCCAATGAATTGGGTGCAGAACTGATCGTACGCAGTGTGGAAGATTCCATGAAGCGCGGTACCGTGCGCTTGGCCCATCCTGGCGAATCACGCAATGTGCACCAGTCGGTCACACTGCTCGAAGCCATTGAAGAATTCAGGTTCGATGCCCTCATTGGCGGAGCTCGTCGCGATGAAGAAAAAGCTCGCGCCAAAGAACGCATCTTTAGCCACCGAGACAGCTTTGGTCAATGGCAACCCAAGTCACAAAGACCCGAGCTGTGGTCTTTGTTCAACACCAAATTGCAAGCAGGCGAGCACTTTCGCGTATTCCCCATCTCCAATTGGACTGAGCTCGATGTGTGGCAATACATTGCCCGCGAAAACATTGCACTGCCTTCCATTTACTACACGCACAAGCGCGAAGTGGTGGACCGGCGCGGCTTGCTAGTACCCGTGACAGTACTCACGCCGCCCAAAGAGGACGAGACCCTTCAAATACGCGACGTGCGCTTTCGAACTGTGGGCGACATCACTTGCACCTGTCCCGTTGAGAGCACCGCGGCCACCCCAGAAGAGATTGTGATTGAAACATTGGCCGCCGATGTCAGCGAACGAGGCGCCACGCGCATGGACGACAAGACCTCTGAAGCTTCCATGGAAAAACGCAAAAAAGACGGGTATTTCTAATGACCAGCGCCCTCAAATTCATCACCTGCGGCTCAGTAGACGACGGCAAGAGCACCCTCATTGGTCGCTTGTTGGTTGACACCAAAGCCGTGTTGCAAGACCACTTGGCCGGCGTGCAACGTCATGGCGAAACCAATTTGGCATTGCTAACAGATGGCTTATCAGCTGAACGCGAGCAAGGCATCACCATCGATGTGGCTTACCGATACTTCAGCACCGAGGCACGCAAGTTCATCATTGGCGATGCGCCTGGTCATGAGCAATACACGCGCAACATGGTCACTGCGGCTTCAAGCGCCGATGCCGCCGTGGTGTTGGTCGATGCCACCAAACTGGATTGGAAAGACGCCCATCTTAATTTGTTAGCCCAAACACGGCGTCACAGTTTGCTTTTAAAACTGTTGCGCGTTCCTTCTGTGGTGTTTGCCATCAACAAACTTGATGCCGTTGAAAACGCCACATTGGCCTATCAAAACATACAAGGCGCTTTGGCCAAATTTGCCATTGAAGCTGGCATCAACGTCAAAGCTTGGGTACCCATTTCTGCGCTCAAAGGCTGGAACGTGGTGGACACCCAAGACAACTGGTGCAACTACACAGGACCCAGCCTTTTACAAATATTAGAAACATTGCCAAGCACGCCAGCTGAGGTCGACATGGCCATGAGCTTTCCAGTGCAGTGGGTCGAAAAATTTCACGACTCCAACGTCACGCATCAAGGCCGCCGCGTGTTCTGGGGTCGTGTGGCTACAGGCACCTTGCGCCAAGGGCAAAGGGTGAGAGTTTTCCCAAGTGGCCAAACAGCAACGGTATCGCAAGTTTTATCAGCCACGCGCCATGAAAAAACCAACATCACGGGCAAAAGTGCAGGCTTGGTTTTGGACCGAGAAGTGGATGTATCGAGAGGCGATTGGATCGAGGCGGCAGATTCAGGCTTAGAAGGCCAGCGTCAAATTGACGCCACGGTGGCCTGGATGGACGACGAGCCCTTGGTAGCTGGCCGCCTTTACTGGGCATTGCATGGCCACCGCTGGGTGAGGGCCAAAGTGCAACGCATTGAGCACCGTTTGAACATCAATACCCTGGCCAAAGAGGACACCACTGAACTACCCGCCAATGCCATGGGTCAAGTGACTTTGACCTTCCAAGAGCCTCTGATTACCTTGCCTTTTGCCAAATCTCGCGTGTTGGGCGCGCTGATTTTGGTCGATACGGCCAGCCATAAGACCTCAGGCGCTGTGTTGGTGAATTAATTCTCGGCGCTTAACTGCTTTAAAATGCCAATCTTTCGGGTAATTCCGCCCGTTCAACGCTTTAGCCTTAGCAAACTGTCATGACCCACGTTGTTTCTGAATCCTGTATCCGCTGCAAATACACCGACTGTGTGGACGTCTGCCCCGTAGACTGCTTCCGCGAAGGCCCCAACTTCCTCACCATTGACCCTGACGAGTGTATTGACTGCGCTGTGTGCATTCCCGAGTGCCCTGTCAATGCCATCTATGCCGAAGAAGACCTGCCGGCAGACCAAGTTCACATGACCAAGCTCAATGCCGAACTGGCTTTGCTGCCCACTTGGAAAAGCATCACCAAACGCAAAATTCCCATGCCCGATGCTGACGATTGGAAAGACAAGACAGGCAAACTGAGCGAGTTGATCCGTTGATCCAAACTGAAGCCCTGATCATTGGCGCAGGCCCGGTAGGCCTGTTCCAAGCGTTTCAACTAGGGCTTCAAGACATTCGCTGTCACGTGGTCGATGCTTTGCCGCAAGTGGGCGGCCAATGTTCAGAGCTTTACGCCAACAAACCCATTTACGACATACCCGGCATTCCGCTTTGCACCGGTCAAGAACTGATTGACCAACTGCAAAAACAAATCAAACCATTCGCACCGCAGTTTCATCTTCATGAATTGGTCAGTGAACTCAAAGCCACTGAAGACGGCCAGTGGCACGTGCAAACCGACAAGGGCACGCACTTCAAAGCGGCCACAGTATTCATTGCCGCAGGTGTGGGTGCTTTTGTTCAACGCGGCCTGAGTTTGCAAGGCTTCGAGGCGCTACTGGGCAAAAACATCTTTCACAAGGCCCCAAACGAAGAAGCCTTCAAAGGCAAACACCTCTTGGTACTGGGCGACAACGATGCCGCACTAGAAGCTTGCGCCCAATGGCGGCATGGCGCCAATGCTGCAGCCAGTGTGACACTGGTTCACAGGCGCGATCAATTTCAAGCACAGCCTCATGCCGTTGAACAAATGCGCGAAGCTTGCAAAGCACAATCAATGCGCTTTGTGGCAGGACAACCCACAGCCTTGATACAAGCTGATGCTGCAAACTCAGGCTCAAGCAAAAAACAGCTAACGGGCCTAGAAATTCTCAACGCCCAAGGCGAAACAGAAGTTCTACCTGCAGAAGCGATTCTTTTGTGTCTAGGCATTTCTCCCAAGTTAGGTCCTCTTAGCGAATGGGGCTTAGCCATGGAACGCAAGCAGCTGGTCGTGAACACAGAAAACTTTGCCACACAAGCTCAAGGCATTTTTGCCGTGGGCGACATCAACACCTACCCCGGCAAAAAGAAACTCATTTTGTGCGGCTTTCACGAAGCCACCCTGGCCGCCTTTGGCGCGTCTGCCTTGCTGTACCCCGATCAAAAAACCCTACTCCAATACACCACCACTTCTACACATTTGCACAAACTCTTGGGTGTGTCATAGAATTCAACCTGAGACTGCAAATTCAAATTTGCAGTCACATCCGCTAGGGGTGTTTTAGCTGCCAAGCTAAGACTGAGAAAGTCCCTTTGAACCTGATTGAGGTAATCCTCGCGCAGGGAAGCTTGTCTAAACAACGAGGCAAACACTCATTTGCCATCACCCGTTGAATGATCCAGCCGACCTGCCATTTCGTTGAAGGAAAACGCAATGGCACACCATTTGCCAACCATAGCCTGCCACGCACTGTTGCTTGCGAGCGCTTCTGCGCTTGCTCAAAACAACACGGTGCTGATCACCAGTCCTGCTTCACAACAAGTCAGTGGTTTTGAAAACCTCAGCCTGCGTGAAGCGCCGTTCAGTGCCACCAACATAGACAACGCCACACTGCGCGACTTGGGCGCACAAAGAATTTCAGACGCCTTGCGCTTAGATTCTTCTGTGACCGACAGCTACAACTCTCCCGCTTATTGGGACATGTTGAGTGTGCGTGGCTTCATGTTAGACAACCGCTACAACTACCGCCGCGAAGGCTTGCCCATCAATGCAGAAACCATGATTGCCATGGACAACAAAGAACGCATTGAACTTTTTAAAGGCACCAGCGGTATACAAGCTGGCACCAGTGCACCGGGTGGCATTGCCAACTACGTGGTGAAGCGTCCGCCCAACTCGATTGAAAGCAGTGTGAGAAGTCTCACATTGAGCTACGGCAACGGCAACAACAGTTCTGTCGCATTGGATATGGGCGGACGATATGGCGAAAACAATGCCTTTGGTTACCGTGTGAACGCAGCCTATGAAAATCTGAATCCCTATGTGCAGAACGCAAAAGGCCATCGCCAACTGCTGGCATTGGCCATGGACTGGCGCATCAACGCCAATACCCGTCTTGAATGGGAAATTGAAAGCAGCAGCCGCCAACAAATGGGGGTGAATGCGGCCAGTATGACGGGCAACACACTCCCCTCACCTGTTTACGGACAAAACAATTTCTCTAGACAAAGTTGGTCTGTGCCAGGTGTGTTTGACGGCCTGACTGGCAGCCTGCGCCTGAAGCACCGCTTAGACAACGGCTGGATGTGGACCACCCAAGTTGGCGCGCAGCGTTTGAAAACGGACGACCGTTTGAGCTACGCATACGGCTGTTATGCAGAAGGCAATTACGACCGCTTTTGTAGCGACACAACATTTGACCTGTACGACTACCGCAGCGAAAACGAACGCCGAATAAGCAATGCCTTGCAAACAGAATTGACAGGCCAAGTCCAACTGGCAGGCATTCAACACGAGCTTGCATTTTCTTGGTTGCGCCAACGTCAAATAGACAAGCTCTCGCCCATGCAAGCCTACAACTGGGCAGGCACAGGCAGCCTTTCTGGCCTTAGCGAAAGTGCCGCCGCACCTGAGCCTTATGACCTGAACACCAACCGCCAAGAGTACTCAACAGAAATCAGCATGAAAGATCGCATTCGTGTCAATCGCTTAGCAGACTTGTGGCTTGGCCTTCGTTCAAGCCACATTCAACGCGACAGCCAACGCACCGACGGCAGCAGAGCCACGCATGACGACCGAACCATCACCACACCTTGGATTGCCTTCAGCCACAAACTGCCCTACAACGCCACAGGCTACGCCAGCTATGGCCAAGGAGTTGAAGCTCAAGTGACACCCAACCGCAGCCGCTATACCAACGCTGGCGAGGCACTGCCATCTGCCAAGAGCACCCAAAAAGAATTGGGCATCAAAGGTGTGCAAGGCCCATGGCTTTGGAACGCCGCCTTGTTTGACATCACTCGCCCCGTTTGGGGAGACCAAGGTGCGTGTGAGGAAGACAACTCATGCACCCGCAAACTGGATGGCATTGCACAGCATAAAGGCCTAGAACTGGGTATGGGCTACCGCAGCCATCAATGGAAAATCGATACGGCTGCCACATGGTTAGATGCAAAGCGTTCACAGGCTTTGATTAACCCCGTTCAAAATGGTCAGCGCCCTTTGAACGTTCCTTCTTTGGTGCTTCGTGCTGCTGCGGAATACCGCTGGACACAAGTACCCGGGTTGCGCACCACCTTGCGCTTAAGCCATGAAGGTGAACGCGACCTTATAGAAGGCGGCGCCATGAAATTGCCTGCGTGGACCACTGCCGATTTGGCGGCCCACTACAACACCAAAGTGGCGGGTCAAAACACCGACTGGACCTTGGCACTTGAGAACGCTAGCAACCGTGCTTATTGGAGAGAGTCGCCCAAGCAGTTTGGCCACTACTACTTGTATGCAGGAGCGCCCAGAAACTTGCGGCTTACAGTTCGAACGCTGTTCTAAAATAAAATCTGAACATGAACGATGCAACACCCACCCAAGAGCAGCCTGGAAACCCCCTTCATGGTTTGACCCTTGAGGCCATTGTTCGCGAGCTTGAAGCGTATTTTGGTTGGGTGGAACTTGGCGAACGCATACCGGTGCGGTGCTTTACACACGACCCAAGTGTCAACTCTAGCTTGAAGTTTTTGCGCAAAACCCCCTGGGCCAGAGAAAAAGTAGAAGGGCTGTATTTGTTTATGTTGCGAGAGAAACGGCGCAGTCAGGGTGCATCTTCGTCATGACTACGCCCTTCTCCAGAAACTAAGCGCAGCCAACACAATGGCTATGCCAGCCGCCCAAGGCAGAAGCCCAATCGTGCCCGCCCAAATTGCTTCAGTCTTTGAAGCCCCCTGAGATAAGGCTTGGTTTTGCAGCATTTCCATCAACCAAAGCCAGATCAAGGCGGCAGCCACAATACCGACGGTACGGGTCACCAGCGTTAGACTGCCAGACAGACCCCGCGCAGAATCTGACAAAGTGGCCACCACTTTATCGGCGTAGACAACCTGAAACACCCCCAAGCCCAAACCTTGGAGCAACAGGGCCAAAGCCATCAAGGGCCAGGCTTGAGCCATTGATAACGCGCCTATCAAGGCTAACCCTAAGGCCATAAGCCCTTGTGCCAAGTTGCCTACGGCCTGAAGATTCATGTGCCGCAACAGCAAAGGGGCAACGCCCGAGCCACCCAACACACCCAGTGCCCACAAGGACAACATGGCACCACTGGCTATTTCAGGCCACCCAGCCGCAGGCAAGGCATACGGCAAGCTCAGGGCAATGGTGAAACTACAGAACTGAACGACCACACTTTCTAAGTTGATCCAGGCGAAATTAGCATTGCGCCGCATGAGCAGCAAAAGACCTTGTACGCTGCCCGGTTGAGTGGCGTCGGGTGTGCTTAGCTCCTGCACACGCAGGCGACTGGACAGCCAAGGGGTGCACAACAAAGCCAGCAGCACAATAGGAACCCTAAAACCGTAAACCCCGGCCCAGCCCCAATACAACATGCTGATACCTCCGAGCAATGGCGCCATCAAACCAGCAGCCGCAATCATGGCACCATACGCCGACAGCGCCAAAGTGCGTTGCTCGAACGCCAACAAAGACATGGCCAAAGCTGGCGCACATGACAAAGTTAGCGCCACTCCGATACCTTGCAACACCCTTCCAGCCAACAGCCAGCCATAAGCAGGAGACAGCGCACACGCGGCCATTCCCAGCGCAGAGATGAACAAGCCCCAGCGAAACACGCGCAGGTGGCCTAAGCGGTCTCCAAGCGCACCGCAATACAACATGAGGCTGCCATAAGTGATGACATAGAACACAGCCACCCAACGTATGTCAGCTGTTGACAAGGCAAAGGCTTCGGTCATTGCTGGGAAAGCCAAGTTAACCGCAAAGTCAAGTGGTGCAATGGAAGCACCTAGGCCAACGATGGCAAAACCTAGATAAGGCTTACCAATGCGGGCGTCAATTTGCTTGTCAAGTGGACGAATCAAAACTAGAGCATTCCTATACAAATTTTCTAGGCATGAACTCCATAGGAGCCATCACAACTAGGGGCTCATGGAGCCTAGACTCTTATTAAACCTGAATCCAGTCGCCTGCCAGCTAATGGCGTTTGAACTATGGCTGTTCTTGAACTTCAGTAACAGCACAGAGCAACACAAGTGCACAAAACTCTTTAGCCCTCAAATAGCTGCATTTTTTTGCTACAATGCGAGGCTTAGCGAAATAGCGCAGTTGCTTAGTCCTAAAGACTGGTCAAATTTGTGTATTTTTTGCTGACAAACCGAATATTCCTCGATAGCTCAGTCGGTAGAGCGCCGGACTGTTAATCCG
>CALAGS010000202.1 GCA_937891665.1 uncultured Burkholderiales bacterium
ACCGATTTAAATTCTCTGACCCAAGATGGTTTTGCAGGCGAGCACTTTGACACACTCATGTCTTGTTTGGCCTCTCGCACTGGCAACCCCCAAGATGCTTGGGCCATTGACCATGCAGCACACATGTTGGCCTTGAAGGTGGCGCAGGCATCAGGTGTGAAACACTTTGTGTTGTTGTCTGCCATTTGCGTGCAAAAACCTTTGCTCACGTTTCAGCATGCCAAACTGGCTTTCGAAGACGCTTTGGTGAAATCGGGCATGCGCTATGCCATCGTCAGACCCACCGCATTTTTCAAATCGCTGTGCGGCCAAATTGAACGGGTTCGCAAAGGCAAGCCTTTTTTGTTGTTTGGGAATGGCCAACTGACAGCCTGTAAACCCATCAGCGACCAAGATTTGGGCAATTACTTGGCGCAGTGCGTGACAGACCCTGCGCTGCACAATCGAATTTTGCCCATAGGCGGCCCAGGCCCTGCCATCACACCCTTGCAGCAAGGGGAATACTTGTTTTCATTGTTAGGCAAACCGCCCAAGTACAGCCATGTACCGGTGAAAATGATGGATGTCATCATCGGCGCTTTGTCTTTGTTGGGCCACCTCATACCGCCGTTGGCCAACAAAGCTGAATTGGCCCGAATTGGACGCTACTACGCCACCGAATCGATGTTGGTCTGGGATGAAACCCAATGCCGCTACGATGCCGACGCCACACCTTCAACCGGCCAAGAAACGCTATGGGACTGCTACCAAGCCTTGGTGAGCGGCAAAACGTCCTTAGAACGCGGCGATCACGCAGTTTTTTGAGTCTAGCAACGACAGACTTGGCTTCTTTAGCGATAATCGAGGGTTTTGTCTGGCACCTCGATTTTGAACGCACCCAACGCCCCTGCAAGTCTCACTGAACTGGAAGCTGCCAGGGAAAAAGTTCGCCTGTTAGAAGCCGCTTTGGCAGCAGCACGGCACGAGGCGGGCCTCATGACAGACGAAAACTCTGCAGAAGGTGCCTATTTGGCCAGCGCCCTGCGCCAAACGCACATCAGCGTGCGCGGGGCCCGCACGCACAACCTTAAAAACATCGACCTCGATATTCCCCGCAACCAACTGGTGGTGATCACTGGCCTCAGCGGTTCTGGCAAATCGAGCTTGGCCTTTGACACCCTGTATGCCGAGGGTCAACGCCGTTATGTCGAAAGTTTGTCGGCTTATGCGCGTCAGTTTTTGCAACTGATGGACAAGCCTGATGTCGATTTGATTGAGGGCCTGTCGCCCGCTATTTCCATCGAACAAAAAGCCACCAGCCACAACCCGCGCTCCACCGTAGGCACCGTGACCGAAATTCACGACTACTTGCGCTTGCTGTTTGCACGCGCTGGCACCCCTTACTGCCCTGATCACAACTTGGCGCTTCAAGCGCAAACCGTGAGCCAAATGGTCGACGCCGTTTTGGAGTTGCCCGAAGACACGCGACTCATGATCGTGGCACCCATTGCACGCGAACGCAAAGGCGAATTTGAAAAAGTTTTTGAGCAAATGCAAGCTTTGGGTTATGTGCGCTTTCGCATCAATGGTCAAACTTATGAAGTAGAAGATTTGCCTACGCTTAAGAAAACCGAAAAGCACGACATCGATGTGGTGGTCGACCGTCTCAAAATTCGCCACGAAGCAGAAGCGCCCGCGCGCGATGCACTGCGACAGCGCATTGCCGAAAGTTTTGAAGCCGCCTTAAGGCTGGCAGAACAGCGTGCTATCGCGGTTGAAATGGACACGGGCAAAGAATACATGTTCAATGCCAAGTTTGCCTGCCCTGTGTGTCATTACTCGATTGCAGAACTCGAACCGCGCTTGTTCTCGTTCAACTCGCCCATGGGCGCTTGCACCACTTGCGATGGCCTGGGTACCACCGAAGTGTTTGACATAGACCGCGTGGTGGCCTTTCCCAGTTTGAGCTTGGCCAGTGGCGCCATCAAGGGCTGGGACAGGCGCAATGGTTTTTACTTCAGCATGCTAGAGAGCTTGGCCAAGCATTACGCATTTGATGTAGAAGCACCTTTTGAATCTCTGCCAGAGCCAGTGCGCCACAATATTTTGTGGGGTTCGGGCGAAGAAGACATCAAGTTCAGTTACATCATGGAGTCGGGTGCTTCTAAGGGCAAAAAGGTGTCTAAAAAGCACCCCTTCGAAGGCATCATTCCCAACCTGACGCGCAGGTACAAAGAAACCGATTCCAGCGTGGTTCGCGAAGACTTGGCGCGCATGCGGAGTCACCATGCTTGTGCAGATTGCAAGGGCACGCGTTTGCGCCGTGAAGCCCGCCATGTTCGGATCGGCGAAGGCACGCAAGCGCGCGCCATTTATGAAGTGAACCATGTCACTTTAGGCGAAGCCCAAACCTATTTTCAAAGCTTGAAACTGCATGGCGCCAAAGCCGAAATTGCAGACAAGGTGGTGTCTGAAATTGGCTCGCGCTTGAAGTTCTTGAACGATGTGGGCCTGAACTACTTAAGCCTCGACCGCAGTGCCGACACACTCTCAGGCGGTGAATCACAACGCATTCGCTTGGCCAGCCAAATTGGCTCGGGCCTGACAGGTGTGATGTATGTGCTCGATGAGCCCAGCATTGGTCTGCACCAACGCGACAACGATCGCCTCATTGGCACCCTGAAACATTTGCGCGACATTGGCAACAGCGTGTTGGTGGTCGAGCACGACGAAGACATGATTCGCATTGCCGACCATGTGATTGACATGGGGCCTGGTGCTGGCGTACATGGCGGCCGCGTGATGGCGCAAGGTACTTGCGCCGATATTTTGTTGGCGCCTGATTCATTGACCGGTCAATATTTGTCGGGCAGAAAAGCCATTCAAGTGCCGACCAAGCGCCATGCCCCTGGCAAAGACTTTATTGAAATTGTGGGCGCACAAGGCCACAATTTGAAAAACGTGCGAGCGGCTTTCCCTGTCGGACTTTTAACTTGCGTCACAGGTGTATCTGGCTCGGGCAAGTCCACCTTGGTGAATGAAACTTTGTACACCGCGGCAGCGCGCAGCATTCACCGTGCGCACGACGAACCCGCAGCGCACGAAGACATTCTGGGGCTTTACCATTTTGACAAGGTCATCAACGTTGACCAGTCGCCCATTGGCCGCACACCGCGCAGCAACCCCGCTACTTACACTGGCATGTTCACGCACATACGCGACCTCATGACCGAGGTGCCCGCTGCGCGCGAACGCGGCTATGGCCCCGGTCGCTTCAGCTTTAACGTCAGCGCTTCTAACGGCGGCGGACGCTGCGAAGCCTGTCAAGGCGACGGCATGGTGAAAGTGGAAATGCACTTCTTGCCCGACGTGTATGTGCCTTGCGATGTGTGCCACGGCCAACGTTACAACCGCGAAACTTTGGAAATTTTGTACAAGGGCAAAAACATTGCCCAAATGCTGGACATGACCGTTGAGGCGGCGTTTGAGTTTTTCAATGCGGTGCCCACCATTGCGCGAAAACTGCAAACATTGCTCGATGTAGGGTTGAGCTACATCCGATTAGGCCAAGCTGCCACCACCTTGTCGGGCGGTGAAGCACAGCGGGTGAAACTGGCACTGGAATTGTCCAAGCGCGATACGGGTCGTACGCTTTATATTTTGGACGAGCCCACAACCGGTTTGCACTTTGCCGACATTGCCTTGTTGCTCAAAGTTTTGCACCAACTTCGCGATGCAGGCAACACCATTGTGGTCATTGAGCACAACCTCGATGTGATCAAAACCGCCGATTGGTTAATCGACATGGGCCCTGAAGGTGGCTCGGGCGGCGGTACGGTGGTGGGAGTGGGTACGCCCGAAACACTGGCGCAAAATCCAGCCAGCTTTACTGGTCGCTACTTAAAACGTTTGCTTGATCAATAATCAAGCCTGCGTGGCTGCTTTGAGAAGGTCGCGCGTGCGCAAAGCTTCTTGGCGTGCCGCTTGCGCAAAATCACTGCCCGATGAGGCATACAAAATTGCGCGAGATGAACTCACAATGACCGCACCGGTGGTGGCGCCATGGCTTTGTCGATAACCCGCCTTGATGGTGGCCACGGCATCACCGCCTTGAGCACCTACACCCGGAATAAGCAATGGCAAGGTGGGCGCCAAACTGCGCACACGCTCAATTTCAGCAGGGTAGGTGGCGCCCACCACCAAACCCAATTGGCCATTCAAGTTCCAAGGTCCTTGCGCTAGCTTTGCAATGTGCTCGTACATCAAAGGCTGGCCTTCCACAGATGCCAAGCGTTGGTTTTGCAAATCATCGCCACCTGGGTTGGAGGTACGGCAGAGCAAGAAAGCACCTTTACCGTGGTATTTCAAATAGGGTTGCACCGAGTCAAAGCCCATGAAGGGTGACAAAGTGACCGCATCCGCGTCATAACGCTCAAACGCTTCTTTGGCATATTGCTCGGCGGTAGAACCAATGTCGCCGCGCTTGGCGTCCAAAATAACCGGCACATGCGGTGCATTGCGGCGCATGTGTGCCATGAGTTTTTCCAATTGGTCTTCGGCGCGGTGCGCAGCGAAGTAAGCAATTTGGGGCTTGAAGGCAATGGCCAAGTCGGCCGTGGCATCGACAATCTGCGCGCAAAAATCGTAAATCTTGCTTGCGTCGCCCTTCATGCCAGCGGGAAACTTGTTGGGTTCGGGGTCGAGGCCCACACACAACAGGGAGCCGTTTTGGCGCTCAGCGCCTTTCAGTTGTTCTAAGAAGGTCATGGGTCGATTTTAAAGGCTCAAGTGGCTCGACCCAAGCTCACGACCTATTCCATGATTTGGCACTAAGATCAACCCTATGCATTCACTCACTAAACGCCAATGGGTGCTGTTGGCACTTCTCACCCTAGTTTGGGGCCTGAACTGGCCTGTATTGAAACTGGGTGTCACAGGTTTCCCGCCCCTCACCTTTCGAATGCTGTGCTTGCTCATTGGCACACCCGTGTTGGGGCTTGGCCTTTTAGCCATGAAGGTGCCTTTTCGTATTCCCCGACAGTACTGGCGTGAGTTGTTGGTGCTGGCCATTTTCAACATGTTCATTTGGCATGCCTTGATCATCTTGGCCGTGCAGTATTTGTCCAGTGGCAGATCGGCCATTTTGGGTTACACCATGCCCATCTTCTCAGCCTTGATTGGTGCGCTTGTGTTCCACAATCAACTGAGCAAACGCGCGTGGGGTGGCGTGGCCGCTGCAGGGCTGGGTGTTGTTCTGTTGCTTTGGCACGAATTGGCCAACCTTTCAGGCAAGCCTGTGGGCGTGGTATTGGCATTGGTGGCTGCCAGCACGTGGGCTTTGGGAACCCAAATGCTGCGCAGAACCACCATCCCTTTACCGACCCTCACACTTTCTTTTTGGATGACCGCCATGACCACCTTGGTTATGACGGTCTTGGCCTTTGTTTTTGAGTCAGACAGGTGGCAAGAGCCGACAAGCACCCATTGGGCCGCCATTCTCTTCAACGCCTTCTTGGTGTTTGGTTTTGCACACGCCGCATGGTTTTATTTGGCTCGCGTTTTACCACCCGTGGCCTCCACCTTGAGTGTCATGATGATTCCCATCTTGGGTGTGTTCAGCGGCGCTTGGGCCTTGAACGAAATCTTGCATTGGCAAGACTGGGCAGCGATGGGCCTGATGGTCGTTTCGATTGCCAGTGTGCTCTGGCCGTCAAAGCCTGCAAATGACGCAAAAACCGAAGGCACTTAAGACCCCTCAGTGGTTGCGAAGATGAACCGATTCGCTTAGGTGTTTGTCGACTTCACCAAACTGGCAGCCACACACAAATCGGCCCAGGCCTTGGCTTTGTCGGCTTGATTGCGCAGCAAGTAAGCAGGTGGGTACGTCACCACCACAGGCACACCCCTGAAGCTTTGAACTTGTGAGCGCAACTTGCCCAAGGGCTCTGCACTTTGCAACAAAGCCAGCGCAGCTGTTCTGCCCATGGCCAAGATGACTTTGGGTTGAACCAGCTCAACTTGCCGTGCCAAATAAGTGGCGCAATGCGACACCTCGACTTGGCTGGCATTGCGGCCAACGGGGGTGCGACATTTCAAAGCGTGCGTCAAATAAACTTGCTCCCGCGTGAGGCTGAGCGCCTTCAACATGTTGTCAAGCAATTGGCCTGAAGGTCCTGCAAAACTTTGCGCCGCTTTGTCTTCATCCTCGCCTGGCGCATCGCCCACAATCATCCAATCGGCAGAAGCCAAGCCCTCTCCCAAAATAGCTTGCTGGCGAGATTGGCTCAGGCCACAGCCTGTGCAAGAGGCAACGGCTGATTGCAGTTGCTCCCAGTCCATGTTGGCAATGCCTTCTGGCAATTGCGAAATATCGACAATGGGAACCGACAGCATTTGCGGTGCACTGGCAACAGGTAAGGTTTCAGGTGCAGGTGCAGGTGCATCAGCATGTGGCATATCAGATACTTGTGCTTGTGCAAGCTTGGCAGGCACGGCGCGAACTGTTTGCGGCATCCAAACACGCACACCCATTTCCGCCAACATGGCTCGTTGGCGATCGTCCAGTTCAAAACGCGTGGCGTTTTCATCCAACGGGGCCGTTGTATCTTCAGTCATTGCTTAGGCTTTAAGGGACATGCTCATGACCACCGCAGACTCTCGGGTGGTTCTACCAGCAGGATAGTAATCTTTTCTCAAACCCACTTGTTGAAAGCCAAAACTTTGGTACAAATTCAAGGCGGGTGCATTGCTTTCACGCACTTCAAGCCACAGCCAGCTTGCGCCATTGGCTTGAGACCACAGGCTCAAGGATTGCATCAAACAACGCGCCCAACCTTGTCGCTGAAAGGGCGGCGCTACGGTAATGTTGAGCAAATGAACTTCGTCAATGACCTGCATTGCAACAAAGTAGCCCACCAAATGCTCACCCGCTACCAAACGGTGAGCCACATAACCGGCCTTCAAGGCATCTTTGAAATTTCCCAATGTCCAAGCGTGGCTGTAAGCAGATTGTTCAACCGCCACCACCGCTTCTAAATCGGCCTCGGTCATGCTGAGCAGCTGCACCTGAATCTCAGGTGTCAGCATTTGCTTGAGTTCTGGCAGCCACAGGTTCATGTTGGGGGTGCGCTTGTGGTGGCTGCCGATGAATTGGCAAGGGCTTCTGCTTTGGCCAGTTTGATGGCGTCGCGTTCTGCTGTGGTCTGCGCCACCTTGTCGCGAATGTAGAGGGGCTGAACCCACTCGGGCGCAACAGCTTCTTGGTTGGCCCACAAGGCGGAGGCCATGCGCAGCAAAGCCAACGCGTTCGGCACTGCGGCAACACAAGACACGGGAACACCGCCCACTGCAAATTCATGCAAAGGAAAGCGGTCTTTGTAGACGTCAAAGCCGTTACCTGCCAGCACCAGCTTGGGCAACTTCATGCGGCTTAACTGCGCCGCCATTGCTTCGGGTGGGCCAACTTGCAAGGGCTGCACAGATGTCCATTGTGATGTTGCAGCATGCCACGCATACACACCCACATAAATTTCGCCCATGCGAGCGTCCATCACTGAAGCAATGTGCCAGTCTTGCGCAGGCGCAAGTGATTGCCTTGCATCTTCTGCCACAGCCTTCAAACTGTCGACAGGAATGACTTTCAAATTGGCCCCCAACGCAAGGCCTTGCGCCACCGCACAGGCCGTTCTGAGTCCGGTGAAAGAGCCTGGGCCTTGGCCTACCACCAAGGCTGTCAAATCAGAAAGTTGCAATTGCGCTTGCGCAAGCAAAGCATGGACCGTGGGAATCAATTGAGCCGAGGCATTGGCACCCCCCACGCCATGGTGATGCCAAGTTTGTGGGCCGTTCGACAAGGCAATCGACATCATGTCGGTGCTGGTGTCAAAGGCCAAAAATTTCAAGGCTTGGGTCATCGCATCAAGGTTTCAAAAGGGAGGATTTGACCACGGCTTGCCGTACGCCAAACAAGATACCGCCCGTGACCAACGCCAAGCCGGCCCATAAGTTCCAAGACAGAGGTTCTCCTAAAAATACCACAGCACCCAAGGCTGACAAGCCTGGTACCAAGGCCGTGATCATGGTGGACTTGACCGGGCCAAACGTGCGAATCATTTGCGTGAAGGTGATGCCTGAAATGACCACCGATCCCACGCCCTGAAAAACGGCTTGAAACAAAATTTCAGCCCATGAGGCTTGTGCCATGTGGCTTGGCAATACGTTCAAGTTAACGAGCAAGGCATAAGCAGGGACAAAGCTCACAAGTGCAAAAGCCGTGATGGCCATGGTGGCTCGCACGGCATCTAGGCCATAGTGCCGCACGGTGACGCTGTAGGCCGACCAACAAAATGCAGCCGTGATGAATAAAAGGTCCCCTATCCAAACATCGCCGCCATCAAAGGCTTTGAGCAAACTTAAGCCACCCACCAAAATGTCGCCGCACACAATCATGCCCAAACCAATGGCGCGATTCAGACCAATGTGTTCACGCAAAAACAGCCACATCAGCAAAGTGGTCCACAACGGCAAACTGCCTGGCATGAGCACTGAGGCATGCCCTGCAGGCGCATAAAAAAAGCCGATGTAAGCCAGTAAAGAGTACAAAAATCCACCTAACATGCCCGCCTGCACAGTGACGCGCAATGGCAAGGGCGACAAACCAAACAAGGAGCCCACTTTTTCGCCGCGTTGTCTGGCTTCGCGCATCAGCCACCAAGCCCAGGGCAAGAGCACGCTGCTAGCGCCCAAGATGCGCGCACATGCAATGTCCAAAGGCAAAAGTACGTGCGATGCGGAGGCCCGCGCCACAATGATGAAAGAAGTCCAAATGAGAACCGTGATCACGGCCGCCAAACGGCCGATGCTGAGCTGAGAAAATGCCATGGCCCAATGATACGTCCTAGCAGTGAAGCAAAGGGAAAAGGGAGGCTAGACTTCAGGGATGCGCAGATCTCGTTTCCAGTTTTTTCTTCAGACAGGTTTGGCCGTGGTCTTGGCATTTCAATGTTTGGCTTTAACAGCCAAGCCCCAGGTCAAACAAGCTGAAAACCCACGGGTTCCAGAACCCGTCGTTCAGGCCTTCAAACAAGCCAATGTCCCCATGAGTGCTGTGAGCATCATGGTCACACCCTTGAACAACGCGTCATCAAGCGCGAGCACCTCTAAGCCCCGACTCAGTCTACAGGCCAATGCAGAGATGAATCCGGCTTCAGTCATGAAGCTCATCACCACCTCAGCAGGCTTGTCTCTTTTGGGGCCCGACTTCACTTGGCGCAACAAAGTGTGGGTCGATGGCCCCATCAAAGACGGCATTTTGCAAGGCAATCTGTATTTGAAAGGCAGCGGCGATCCCAAGTTGGTCGTAGAGCGCCTGCAAACTTTGCTACAAGAAGTGATGGCCAAAGGCCTTCGCGAAGTGAAAGGCGACATCGTTTTAGATGGCAGTGTGTTTGACCTGCCCAATCAAAATCCTGCCAGCTTTGACGATGAGCCGCTGCGGCCCTACAACGTTGCACCGCAAGGTTTTTTGCTGAACTTCAATGCCATGCTGTTCAAGTTCACGCCCGATGCCGCTCGCGCTGAAGCCAAGGTTGAAAGCGAGCCACCGCTGGCCAATGTTCAATGGCCTAGCAGCGTGCCCTTGTCCGCCGGTCCATGCCAGGATTGGCGAACGCAGCTGCGTGCCGACTTTTCCAAAGCCGATAGCGTGCGCTTCAATGGCACTTACCCCAAAGCGTGTGGTGAACAAAAGTGGCCCGTGGCTTATATTGAACCGCAATCTTTTGCGCCGCGCATGGTGCAAGCCATGTGGCGCCAAGCGGGGGGCCAACTCAAGGGACAAGTGCGCCATGGCCTAACGCCGACGCAAGTGACGCTATGGCATGAAGCGCCTTCGCTGCCCTTGAGCGATATCGTGGCAGACATCAACAAGCTTTCCAACAACGTGATGGCGCAGCAGTTGTTTCTGACTTTGTCGAGCCAGCAAGGCGCCGGCAATTTTGCAGCATCCAAACAAGTTGTCATGCAATGGTGGGCGAAAAACATGCCGGGTCACAAGGCACCCGTGATAGACAACGGTTCTGGGCTTTCACGCGAGGAAAGAAGCAGTGCGCAGGCTCTGACTGCCTTGCTTCAACTGGCTGCACAAAGCAACTATGCCAATGCTTTGCAAAACTCTTTGGCCATTGCGGGCGTCGATGGCACCGTGGTGCGATTAAGAGATCGGCAGCCCAACTCTGTGGCGATTGGGCGTGCAAAGCTCAAGTCGGGCAGCCTTCGAGATGTCGCCTCGTTGGCCGGATACGTCGAGGGCTTAAGCGGGCAGTCCTATGTCTTTGTGGTGATTGTGAATCACCCCAATGCCAATGCGACTCGGCTGGCCTTGGACAAGCTTCTTGAGTGGACTGTTCAAGACCAGAAAAAATGATCGCTGAAAAGTCTTCCTGAAGACTAGTACTTACCCCATCACTCTAGGCCTTGCCACTGCTTAAGATCAGCTTAAAAGAACGGGCGTTCTTTTTTAAAACGTCTCAACGACAAGCAAAGCAAAGAGGTGAAAGATGAGATCCATGAAGTGGAAACTTGCACTACTCGCCACGGCAACAGCCGCCTTCTTGGTGGGTTGTGGCGGCGGTGGTGCAGACCAAACAAGCAAGCGCGCTGGCATCACATCTGTCAAAGTCATGGGCGACAGCCTGGCCGACAGTGGTGTGTTCAAAGGCATTCCCACCAATGGTCGAATTTTTTCGGTGCAAGACAGCGCCAGTGAGCCCAACACAGTTTGGACAGAACGCATTGCTGCACTTTTGGGCACGCCTCAACTTTGTAACTTTTTCAAATTTACGGGCGCCGCAGCATCCCCGTTCTCCTTGGTACCCGGTTGCACCAGCTATGCCGTGGGCGGAGGTCGCATCAACAACATCAACCCTCAAACGGGTGGCGGTGCTTCACCTTTCTCCATCACTTATCAATTGCAGGTTGCGTCTTCTGCGGGCAACTACAAAAGCACCGATTTGCTTCTCATTGATGGCGGTGGCAACGATGCAGCCGATTTGGTGGGCGCTTACCTCAACGCTGCCAAAGATGGCGGCGCCAGTTATGCGGCCATGGCCGGCACACTCATTCCAGCAGCTGCCTTGGGGCCCATGTTGGCGGGCGGTCAAGCTGGTTTGGCACAAGTAGGCGGCGCTTACATGGTGGCCTTGGCAGACAAGTTTTACGGCAGCATCAAAGCCAGCGCCTTAGACAAAGGTGCAGAGCGCATTGCTGTGCTCAACATGCCCAGCATTACCAACACGCCTCGCTTCCAAATGGTGTTGGGCGGTATTGCCGCAGCTTATGGTGGCGGTGCAACAGGTGCTGGTGCACGTGCCCAGTCTGAAGCCTTGTTCAAGTCTTGGGTCGAGGCCTTCAATGCACGATTGGCTACCTTGGTGGCCACTGAAAAACGCATTGTCTTGGTCGACTTCTACACGGCATTCAATGACCAAATTGCAAATCCTGCTCAATATGGCCTCACCAATGTCACTACACCTGCTTGCCCCATCACAGGCATGGGCTCAGACGGCTTGCCTTCTTACAACTTCCAAACTTGTACGGCAGCTGCCTTGTCAGCCATGACACCGCCAGCAGGTGCAGCAGGGGGTGCCAACTGGTGGCAGACCTATGCATTCTCAGACGGCTTCCACCCCACACCTTTGGGCTACCAATTGCTCAGTCAGTTGGTTGCGAAGTCTTTGGCCACAGCAGGTTGGCTGTAAATCTCAGCGAAGGAGAAACAACATGAAATCTAAATTCTGCTTTGCGCTGTCAGCGATCACAGCACTCACTGCTCTTAGCTTAGGCTCTGCTGCGCAAGCGCAATCACAGGGCAGCTGGCTGGTTCGCGGTGGCATCACGCAACTTGCACCGCAAGTCACCAGCGGCAATTTGTCAGCACCTTCACTCACGGGCGTCCAATCCGGCGTGAGCAACAGCACCCAACTTTCGGGCGGCATCACTTACATGCTGAGCAACAGTGTGGCCATTGATTTGCCACTTGCTTTGCCTTTTAAGCACAACCTCTATGGCACAGGCAGCATTGCAGGTGTGGGAAAAATTGGAGATACCAAGGCCATCCCTGCTACCGTCATGGTGCAATACCGCTTTGGTGAAGCGAGTGGTCTGTTTAGGCCTTACTTGGGCCTGGGCGTCACCTATGCCAAGTTCGATGGCGAGCATTCCACTGCCGTACTTTCTGGCCTCACTGGTGGCTCACCGCTCATTCCAACCACGCTGTCCATTCAATCTAAATTGGCAGCAACCATGCAAGTGGGTGCCTCTTACAAAATTGACGAGCGTTGGTTTGTGGATGGTTCTATCACCAAAACACCTCTGAAAACTCGCAACACCTTGTCCACCGGCCAAACGCTGGACATCACCCTCAACCCCATTGGCATTAGCTTGGGCGTAGGTATGCGTTATTGAGCTTTCAAAGCCGCTTTCCAAAAGCACCAGCGATGGTGCTTTTTTTCCTTGCACTTAGGCAGCTGCGCGATTTAACCTGTCGCGCACGCCTTCCCAGTCGAGTGTTTGGGGCGGCGTTTCAATCCAAATGGTACGAACACCTCTGGCATCAAAATCACGGAGCACACTGAACAAATCGTGCGCCGCTTGCGTTGCATCTGCAGGCATACAACGCCAATACAAGCCAGCACCCATCAGTTCATGTGATGGTTTTTGAACAGACCAAAGCGCCAAGTTTTGTGTATGAGGCCCCAAAGCTGCCAACGCTTTTTGCCAATCGGAAGTGCTCATCAATCTCACTTTGGCGGTGGGCGCATAGTGCGACTCCAAAGTGCCTGAGGCACGTGGCGCCTCTGAGTTCAGTGTTTCTGGATCCACCAATTTCAAGCCGCATGCTTGTTCAATTTGAGTGCGACTGATTTGCCCGGGACGCAGAAGCACAGGCACACCGCGGGTGCAATCGACGATGCTGGACTCAATGCCAACCTCGCATTCGCCCCCGTCCAAAATGAGCAATGAATCACCGAACTCTGATTGCACATGCGCAGCACTGGTGGGGCTAACACGGCCAAACAAATTGGCACTGGGCGCAGCCAAACCCCAGACACCTTGAGCAGCGCAAGCCTTCAGCACTTCATGGGCGACAGGAAGTGAAGGACAACGCAAGCCCACAGAATTTTGCCCGCCCGCTGCAGCTGCAGCCATCTCTGTCTGCCGAGGCAAGATGAGTGTGAGCGGGCCTGGCCAAAATTGCGACATCAATTTTTGCGCAAAGTCGGGGATGTCACTGGCAAATTTTTTAACGAAATCTGCATGGGCCACGTGAACAATCAAAGGATGATTAGGGGGCCTGCCTTTGGCTTGGAAAATTTTGGCGACCGCATTTTCGTTGCAGGCATCTGCTGCTAAACCATAAACTGTCTCAGTTGGCAAACCCAAGAGTTCGCCAGCGCATAAAGCATCGACTGCTTGTTGCACATGCAAGGGGTTACTTCCAGAAATGATCATGGGCTGATGCGTCGAGTAGCGATTCGGTAGAAGGAGGGTTATGTTGCAATGCTGATGGCGTGAAACTTAAAAAGCTTCAATCCCCAAGATGGCTGCAGCTTTTAAGGCCACACTGCGAACGTCTGCCCCAGAAACACCCGTGACATTGAGGTGCCCCATCTTGCGGGCTTTGCGCGCTTCAGTTTTGCCATACAAATGCAAGTGAGTGCCAGGCAATGCCAGGACTGCAGCCCAATCAGGCAAGCGCATTGTGCCCTTGCTATCAAACCAGACATCGCCTAATAAATTAATCATGATGGCAGCGCTGTGTTGACGAGGTTGCGTCAAGGGCAAACTAGCCAAGGTGCGAACTTGCAAATCGAATTGCGATTGGTCGCACGCATCAAGCGTGTAGTGACCACTGTTGTGGGGACGCGGCGCCATTTCATTGACCACCATGCTGCCGTCTTGCAACACAAAAAACTCAACGCACAACACGCCCACATAATTGACGCCTTCTGCAATGGAACGTGCTGCAGCCACAGCTTGCTGTTGCAGTGCTTGGGACAAATGGCCCTCATACACTTCAGTCACTGCCAAAATACCTTCGCGGTGCAAATTGCGCTGTACCGGAAAATTCACCATTTGCCCATCACGACCACGGGCCACGATGACCGAGCACTCCAACTCCAATGACAACATTTTTTCCAAGACACAAGGGACTTGTTTCAATGCTTGCCATGCATCGCGCAAAGCCGCTGTATCTTTCACACGCACTTGACCTTTGCCGTCATAGCCCATGCGTGCAGTTTTCAAAATGCCAGGCAGTAAAGCTTTCGACAAGGCGTCTTCTAACTGCACAGCAGATTCAATTACTGCATAAGGCGCACAAGGAACTCCGCATTTCACGAAGTGCGCTTTTTCTGCAGCACGGTCTTGTGCAATGGCAACAGCTTCGGCGCCTGGTGACACAGGCCTCAATTTGGCCAATTCGCGCAGTGCCGGTGCTGGCACATTTTCAAATTCGGTGGTGATAGCGGCACTGCAAGCCGCCAATTCTTTCAAGCCACTTGGATCGGTGTAGTCTGTTTGAATGTGGCGATGGCTGACACGGCCTGCCGGGCTTTGTGCATCGGGGTCAAGCACCGCAGTGAAGTAACCCATGGTTTGCGCAGCGTGCACAAACATGCGGCCCAATTGGCCGCCGCCCATCACACCCAATGTGAGCGGTTCGGCAGAAGAGGACGGGCCATTGCTTGAGCTACCCCCTGGCAACAAAGCTACCGACTGTGTCTTGCCACTCATGCACCACCTACAGGGGGCAGTGTCATGGCTTGCGCCGCAGCAGTTTGATCTTTTCTGAATTGTTCCAATTTGGCTTGCAATGGCGCATCGTTTTGCGCCAGCATGGCCACTGCAAACAAAGCGGCATTGGCAGCACCTGCTGCGCCAATGGCAAAGGTGGCCACTGGAATGCCTTTGGGCATTTGCACAATGCTGTGCAAAGAATCAACCCCTTGCAAATGTTTACTGGCTACAGGCACGCCCAGCACAGGCACCACTGTTTTAGCCGCTAACATACCGGGCAGGTGAGCTGCGCCCCCTGCGCCAGCGATGATGGCCAACAGACCGCGCTCAAGCGCTGTTTCGGCATATCTGAACATTTCGTCGGGCATTCTGTGGGCAGATACCACTTTGGCCTCATGGTCGATGCCAAATTGTTGGAGAATCTGCACTGCGTGCTGCATCGTGTCCCAGTCTGAACTGGATCCCATGACCACGCCAATGCGTGTTTTGGCTTTGGATGCTGTGTTTGGCATGTTTGGCTTTGCTCAAGCGTCAAGACGCAGTAGGTAAGATGGAGAAATTGTTTCGGCTGAATTTAAGCCGAATCCTTGAATTTTAAGGTTTAGGCCATAGGTCTGGTAAATATGATTGATGTCACCGTAGAAACATTTGAAGCCGAAGTCATTGCGGCCTCCATGACCACCCCCGTTTTGGTCGATTTTTGGGCCCCTTGGTGCGGTCCTTGCAAAACTTTGGGCCCCCTCTTGGAGAAGGTGGAGATTGCCTACGGTGGTCGCTTCAAGTTGGTCAAAATTGACTCCGACCAAGAGCAGCAACTTGCCGCTGCCTTTGGCATCAAGAGCATTCCCACCTGCGTGTTGCTTAAAAACGGCCAACCCGTAGACGGCTTCATGGGCGCCGTACCCGAAGGTAAATTGCGCGAATTCCTCGACAAACATGTGCCTGGTGAAAACGAAGTTTTGGCCGAAGCGGAGGTTGAAGAAGCTGAAGCCTTGTTGGAATCAGGCGATCTAGAGACTGCCCAAGCCAAACTGATGCAAGCGCTTGAAGCCAACCCCGACAATGACAATGCGCGCTTTGACTTGGTCAAACTGCTCATCAGCATGGGTCAACTCAAAACAGCTTCCACTGTGCTGGCCCCCTGCCTGTCTCAAATTCCGCTCAAGTTGCGCTTTGAAGCCTTGAAACAGTGGCTCGATGCTTGGGCATTTGTGACCACTGATCCCATGGGCCAATGGCCTTTGGAAAAGTTTGACGAACTCATTGCAGCCAACAAACGCGACTTCGATGCTCGCTATGCCAAAGCCCGCGTGCTGTTGGCCAGCGACGATTGGACAGGCGCCATGGACGAGCTTTTAGAAATTATCATGCGCGACAAAAAGTGGAATGACGAAGCTGCGCGCAAAACCATGGTGGGATTGTTGGAGTTGCTCACACCTGTAGCACCCAAAGGCGGCGCCGATCACTCAGGCAAAACAGCAGGTGGTATTGAACTCATGGGTAAAAGTGCCATTCAAGAAGACCCGCAAGCGGCCATGGTGTCAAGTTATCGGCGCAAGCTCAGCATGATGCTGAACTAAGTCAGCATGCAGATGATCTGAACAGCCTTAGCGCGTTAAGCGCTGCAGTGCTTCTTCGTATTTTGCCGAGGTCTTTTCAATCACCTCACGAGGTAAACGAGGAGCGGGCGGTGTTTTGTCCCAAGGCTTGCCATTGACCAAATTGCTTTCTAGCCAGTCGCGCAAAAACTGCTTGTCGTAGCTGGGTGGGTTCACCCCTTCAACATAACTCTCAGCAGGCCAGTAGCGCGATGAATCGGGCGTGAGCACCTCGTCCATCAACACCAAAGTGCCATCGGCATCGAGCCCAAATTCAAATTTGGTATCGGCAATGATGATGCCTTTTTCGGCAGCAATGGCACTGGCTGCTTTGTATATGGCAATGCTGATGTCTCTGATGCGCGTGGCCAAATCGATGCCAATCATTTCCACCGTTTTTTCAAACGTGATGTTTTCATCGTGCTCGCCCACTGCGGCTTTGGCAGCGGGTGTGTAAATGGGTTCAGGCAATTTACTGGCGTTCTTCAAACCTGCAGGCAACTTCACACCACACACGGCTTGGCCTTCTTGGTATTCCTTCCAACCGCTGCCTGCCAAGTAGCCCCGCACCACGGCTTCAACTGGAATGGGCTTTAAGCGCTTGACCAACATGGAGCGGCCTTGAACTTGCGACACTTCGGCGGCACTGACCACACTCTCGGGTGCATCGCCAGTGAGATGAACAGGGCAGAGGTTCAAACCTTTGGGGCCGAGCTTGTCAAACCAGTACAAAGCCATTTGCGTAAGCAAAACGCCCTTGCCTGGTATGGGCTCGCCCATGATGACGTCAAAGGCACTGATGCGATCGGAGGCGACCATCAAGATGCGATCGTTGCCTACTGCATAGTTGTCTCGAACCTTGCCTCGCGCGAGCAAGCTCAGAGAAGTGAGCGCGGAAGTGTGCAATGCAGAAACTGTCTTCATAGTGCCTGCATTATCAATTCAAATTCAGTGAACAACTTGCGCCAACTCACCTTTTGCGTACTGCGTTGCCACCACTTGCAAGCTATGGCCTTTGATTTTGGACGCTTGTCCTTCGCAGCCAAACTCGATGTAGCGTTGCTTGCAAATTTGTTTGGCGGCTTCACGCGCAGGCTTGAGCCATTCGCGAGGATCAAACTTCTCGGGGTTTTGCACCATGAATTTACGCACCGCTGCGGTCATGGCCAAGCGGATGTCGGTATCGATGTTGACCTTGCGTACGCCGAACTTGATGGCCTTTTGAATTTCTTCTACAGGCACGCCGTAGGTTTCTTTCATGTTACCGCCATATTCACGAATGATGGCCAACAAATCTTGTGGCACGCTGGAAGAGCCGTGCATGACCAAATGTGTATTGGGAATGCGCTTGTGAATGGCTTGGATGCGGTCAATGGCCAAAATGTCGCCTGTGGGTTTGCGCGTGAATTTGTAAGCGCCGTGGCTGGTACCAATGGCAATGGCCAAAGCATCAAGCTGGGTACGTTTCACAAAATCGGCAGCTTGCTCAGGGTCGGTTAAAAGCTGTTCGCGGGTCATGACGGCGTCTGTGCCGTGGCCGTCTTCTTTGTCGCCTTGCATGGTTTCCAAAGAGCCCAAGCATCCCAATTCGCCTTCAACAGTGATGCCCAATTTGTGCGCCATGCTGACCACTTTTTGCGTCACTTCCAAGTTGTATTCGTAGCTGGCAATGGTTTTGCCGTCGGCTTCTAAACTGCCGTCCATCATGACGGAGCTAAAACCCAAATTGATGGCGCCTTGGCACACATCGGGGCTTTGACCGTGATCTTGGTGCATCACCACGGGTATCTCGGGATAGGACTCAACCGCGGCTTGAATGAGCAACTTTAAAAAGCCTTCGCCTGCATATTTGCGGGCACCCGCAGAGGCTTGCATGATCACTGGGGCACCGGTTTCTTTGGCAGCCTCCATGATGGCTTGAACTTGTTCCAAGTTGTTGACGTTGAAAGCTGGAATGCCGTAGCCATTGGCTGCCGCATGGTCCAGAAGCTCGCGCATTGAAACGAGTGCCATGTTGAAAGTTTCCTGAGAGTTAAAGATTGAATTTCAAGCGACTTGGCAACATCCATTGGGCAAATGAAAACAAATGCTTATTGAGATGTAACTGGCTTGTAACTGCACCTGATTTTAACAAGCGCAGTTTGATTTTGGTCAGCTTTGCGCCAGTCAGACTATGATTTCACCCATGTTGAATCAGCTTAGGTCATTTTCTTCAAGTGAACGCCCATTTATTTGGCGACCCTACGCCATCGTCAGCCTGGTTTTGTTGCTCAGCTTCTTGGCTTGGGACAGCACAAGTTGGGACATGCGCCTTGCAACCATTTGGGGTGAATCCAACGGTTTTGCACTGCGTGACAACTGGTGGATGGCCCAAATCATGCACGCGGGCGCTCGCAATGCGGGTTGGATTTTTTTCTTGGCTGTGCTGATAGGTATCTGGCGGCCCTGGGGGCCACTCAGAGCCTTGCCCACTGCCGATCGCGTCAGTTTGTTTTTATCGGTCTTGAGCACTTTGGTGGCAGTGACTTTGATCAAAGGCATCAGTCAAACCAGCTGTCCATGGGACCTCCAGGCGTTTGGAGGTGTGGCGCCCTACGTGTCTCATTGGAACCTGTGGGTTCGCGATGGCGGCGGCGGTCATTGCTTTCCGGCAGGGCACGCCTCTACCGGCTTCGCGTTCATGGCGGGCTATTTTGTCCTTCGACACAATCATGCGCCGGGCGCGATGAAATGGCTGATCTTGGCAAGCACCGTCGGATTTTTTTTGGGGCTCTCACAGCAAATGCGCGGTGCACACTTCATGAGCCATACCCTTTGGACCGCTTGGTTGTGCTGGACGGTGGGCTGGATGAGCCATTCTTTTTTCTTTGCTGTGATGCGAAAGAATAAAAGTTAGTACTTACTCAGCTCTGGATATTTTGAGCATATTGGTGCCACCTGGCGCGCCCATTGGCTCACCACAGGTGATGGCGTAGATGTCGCCCGAAGACACAATGCCGCGAATTTTCAAATGCTTTTCTGCTTGCGCCAAAGCTGTATCGCGGTCTGCACTGGTGTCCATTAGCAAGGGACGCACATTGCGATAGAGCGCCATTTTGCGCTGCGAGCTGAGCTTGGTGGTCAATGCATAAATTGGGATTTTGACGCGGTGGCGGCTCATCCACAAAGCCGTTGAGCCAGACTCGGTGAGGGCCACAATGCCTTTGGCATTGAGGTGGTGCGCCGTGAACAAAGCGCCCATGGCAATCGATTGGTCAATTCGGTTGAAGGTTTGGCCGCTGAAATCGGCATCCAACTCGAACTCTTCGGCTGCTTCGGCGGCCAAACAAATTTTGGCCATTTCGACAACTGTTTCAAGGGGGTACTTGCCGGCAGCAGTTTCTGCGCTCAACATGACGGCATCGGTGCCATCCAACACCGCGTTGGCCACATCACTCACTTCAGCGCGCGTTGGCACAGGATTGGTGATCATGCTTTCCATCATTTGGGTGGCCGTGATGACCACTTTATCGTGGGCTCGGGCCAGTTTGATCATGCGCTTTTGCAATGCGGGAACCACGGCATTGCCCACTTCGACGGCCAAGTCGCCGCGGGCCACCATGATGCCGTCGCTGGCCAATAAAATTTCTTCCAAGCGGGGAATGGCTTCTGCGCGTTCAATTTTGGCAATCAAGCCAGGCTTGTGGTTGTACTCGGCAGCAGCCACGTTGGCCAACTGACGGGCCATTTCCATGTCGGTGGCATTTTTGGGAAAACTCACAGCCAGATAATCTGCCTGAAAGCTCATGGCGGTTTTGATGTCTTCCATGTCCTTGGCTGTGAGGGCTGGTGCCGTGAGGCCGCCGCCTTGTTTGTTGATGCCTTTGTTGTTGGACAACTCACCACCCAACTTCACGGTGGTATTGACCTTTTCACCTTGCACCGAGTCAACGGTAAGCACGATCAAGCCATCGTTCAGCAACAGCACATCGCCAGCTTTCACATCGCGGGGAAGCTCTTTGTAGTCAAGCCCTACGCCAGTGAGATCACCCAGATCTGTGCGGGAGGCATCAAGCACAAACTTGGCACCCGGCTCTAACATGACCTTGCCTTCGGCAAACTTGCCGACGCGGATTTTGGGGCCTTGCAAATCGGCCATGATGGCCACTTCGCGACCCGCACGCGTGGCCGCTTCGCGCACCAAGCGCGCTCTGTCAATGTGATCTTGTGCCTTACCGTGGCTGAAGTTGAGACGAACCACATTCACACCTGCGCGAATCATGGCCTCTAACATGGCAGGATCGCTTGAGGCAGGACCTAGGGTGGCAACAATTTTGGTAGCGCGGGTTGGCATGTGAAAGCTCTCCGGTGTAATTTAATTTCAATTTTCCCACGAAACGGGTTACATCCCGAGAACAAATGATCAGTTGCCGCCTTTAATGCCTGCTTTTTCGACCACACGGGCCCAACGCGTCAGTTCATTTTTTGCCAAGTCACCCAATCGATCTGGTTTTCCGCCCACCACCACCATGCCCTGCTTGTTCATGGTCTCTTTCACATCGGGCAATTGCAGCAAACTGTTGAAGTCTGCATTGAGTTTGGTCACCACCTCGGCTGGCGTCCCCGCAGGGACAAAAACGCCATACCAAGTTTCAACCACACCGTTTTGAACACCGAGCTCTTTCAGTGTGGGCACATTGGGAAATGCAGGCGAGCGTTCAGCACTCATCAAAGCCAGCATGCGCAAAGCGCCACTTTGCAAATGCGGTGCTGCTGTTTGCAAAGCCACAATGCTGGCTTCAACATGGCCGCCCATCAAATCGGTCAAAGCACCCGAGGTGCCTTTGTAGGGCACATGCAAAAGTTTGATACCTGTTTCTTGCGCCAACAACTCCATGGACAAGTGTTGGGGGGAGCCTGTACCGGGCGATGAATAGTTCAAAACACCAGGCTGTCTTTTGGCAGATTCTTGAAAATCTTTGAACGTGTTCAATGGCGATTTGCCTGATGTGGCAACACCCAAAGCACTGGTGCTCAACAGCACAACAGGCGTAAAGGCTTGTTGCGGATTGAAGGGCAGTTTAGGCATCAAAGCGGGGAAGGTGCCGTGTGCAGTGGCCGTGATCAAGACTGTCAGGCCATTGGGGGCAGACTTGGCAGCGATGCCTGTGCCAATAGAGCCACTGGCGCCCGCTTTGTTATCGGTCACAACAGAAACTTTCCATTTATCGGCCAACTTAGGGCCTAAAAGTCGCGCCAACAAATCAGCCCCAGTACCCGTTGTGAAAGGCACCAACAGCGTGACCGGGCCAGCAGGGTAGGCGCTGCTAGCAGCAGGACTGTTTTGAGCATTCGCAGCGCCCAAGAAAAAAGTGCTCCAGCATGCCCATGCCGCTAAGCAAAAGACCCCTCGGCGTTTGAAAGAGTTAGGCTGATTGGTTAATTGAGACATACAAAATTTCTTTCACTTAAACAGGCAATTTGCTTTTCCACACATTCCAAGGACGTTCAACTTGAGCTGCATTGGTTTCAGCAGAGTTACGCGCTTCGTCTTCCGACAAATAAATCGGTTCGCCAGCGCCCATGCCAAAGCTCATTCGCATTGCATCAGCTTGTAACTTGGCATTGCCTTCTGTGTAGTAGGCGCGAAACACTGCGAGTTGAATCGAATTGGCCACCACCACATTGCCATGTCCGCGTAACAAAGCCACAGCGTTGTTGCCCAGCGTGTCAGCCAAAGATTCACCAATGCTCTGATTGCGAATCAGCATGTCAGAGGTTTCACCCAGGGTGTCGCGTATTTCAAAGGTGGGCACGTTGCTGCCCAAGAAGCCGCTCATGTGGCAGATGGGGCGCAGGCGAGCACCTGTGACGCCAAACGGAATGATGGCCGGCGAGTGACTGTGGACCACTGAGTTCACGTCTGGGCGTTTTTTAAAGATCGCACTGTGAATGAATCTTTCCAAATAAGATTTTCTCCCTTGTGTATCGTGCACATCGCCATTCAAATCGCACTCCACAATGTCAGAGGCCTTCACAGATGCTGGTGCCATGCTGCGCGCAATGAAAAAGCGCTCTGGATTTTCGGGGTTGCGAACACTGATGTGACCAAAGCCATCAAAAACGCCTTCGTTGGCCAAAATTTGATTGGCCGTTGCCAAGTCTTCAAACAGTTGTTGAATCGCGGGAGAATTTGCCATGGTACTTTTATGGTTGTGTGAATTTAACTGTCAATTTATTTTGTTAGAAACAAACGAGTCCAGTGCTGATTCCACTTCTCCGCCTCGTCAACCACGAGACTCGGATCTGTCATCACGTAATTGAAGTTGTTTAAATTAGATTTGACCTTTTGGTTGGCCGGTGGACGACCCATGCTGTTCAAAAGTGTTTGCGCCTCAGGTGACAGAATAAAATCTGCCAACAATGCAGCGGCATGCGGATGCGGCGCGTTCCGTGCAACGCCTACACCTTGAGGGCGAGCCAGTGTGGGCTCAATGGGCACCCAATCGATGGGGGCACCACGTTGTTTCAACGATTGCGCATTGGCGTTGTAAATGGTCAGGCCCACATCGGTCTCACCCGCAGCCACCATTTGCGCCAACAAAATGTGACCTTTGCGAACATCTGGTTTTTGCTCTGACAATTTCCTGAAGAAAGTCATGCCGCGTTGTTCGCCCATCGAATTGACCAAGCCGCCCATCCACTCGGCATCTGTCGATTCGATGGCAATACGTCCTTTCCACTTAGGTTCTGTAAAGCCTTCATAGTGTTTGGGCAAGTCGTCTCGCTTGACTTTTTGTGTATTGAAAGCGACCACAAAGAAATTGACACGGTCAGGCATCCACATGCGGTGCTTGGGAATCATGCCTTGCGGTAAATCTGCAATGTGCGGGCTGTGAAATTCAGACAGCATTTTTTCACGAGCCAACATTTCCATCTCAGGTCCATTGGTTTCCACCACATCCACCGTATGGCGCTTGGCCCGGCCTTCATTGACAACGCGCTGAACAACCCCTTCACTCAAGCCTCGCCAAACAGTGACCTTGATGCCATATTTTTTTTCAAACTCCGCCATCAAAGGCACAGACTCGGTCGGGGCCAAAGATGTGTAAAGCGTGACGGCACCTTCTTTGCGAGCCCGCTCTAACAACCAAGCTTCGCGATCAGGCGCCTTGTTCATGAAAATGGCATCGTTGGGACCGGCGTTTAACGGCGCTGGTGATTGAGCCCACGCTGGCACGGACATGAAAGCAGATACCAGGCAAAGCGCAAGCCTGCGCGAAATCGCACTTGAAGTTTTCAAATCTCGGTTAAAAAAAACTTGCGGCATGAAGCTCTCCTTTAAGTTGAGGTCAAGATGGATTTCACACGTGCAGGGTTCATGGGTGCTTGGCGCATCCGGACACCCGTGGCATCAAAAAATGCATTGGCCACAGCGGCAGGCACCACGCGGCAGGTGGCTTCGCCCGCGCCTGTAGGCGGGGCTTCTGGTCGGTTGATCAAGACAATGTCAATTTCTTCAGGCGCGTCTTTGATGTCCAAAATGGGGTAGCTATTCCAATCGACACTTTTGACTTTGTCGGGCGCAAATTGCACCTCTTCAAAAATAGTTCTGGACAGTGATTGAACCAGTCCGCCTTCAATCGTGTAGCGCAAGCCTTGTGGGTTCACAATCAAGCCGCAATCGTGGGCCACTGTGAATTTGCGGCCCCAAATTCGACCTGTCTTGCGGTCCACTTCAATCTCGGCAACAACCGCCACGATGGTGCCTGCGCGTTGAGCGTAGGCAATGCCACGGCCACTCAAAATAGGGCCGCGTCGATCGCGCTTGGCATTGCCCCTGGGCTCCCAACCCGATTTTTCGGCAGCCGCTTTGAGCACCGCAATGTCTCGGGGTGCCTTGGCATATTTCACACGAAATGCAACAGGGTCCTCGCCAGTGGCGTAGGCCAATTCATCAATGAACTGCTCGCTGGCAAATTGAATTTGCAAACCCACTGGATCGCGCACGTGTGAGGTTCGCATGGGGGAAGCGCTGGCAATCAAATCGGGAATCACTTCCCATGCCAACATTTTGTTGTCAAAGGCATAGCTTTCCTCAGGCGTGCCAAAAGTGATGCCGCCCTTGGGTGGCAAACCCAACTCCATGCCGACCAAACTGTCTCTTGGATCTGACTCGTTGCTGGCAATGGTAGCGCGCGAGAAAGCGCGGGTTGTGAAATCGTAGGCCACCACTTTGCCCGAGGCATCAATAGCAGCACGTGCGCGATGCACCGATGCGGGTGCTTTTGGATCCCATGCTGTGCCATCGTGTCGCATGCCTTGCACGCGTACAGGCTGCCCCACCATTTTTGAAATCATGGCAGCGTCCAATATCGCATCACCTGCATCGTTGCGACCGTAGGAGCCCGGGCCTTGGACCCAGAAGGCCTCAACAGTTTCTACGGGCACTTTTAGCAGCGCCGCCACGCCATCGCGTGCGTAATGGGGTTTTTGCGAGCCTGTCCAAATGGTGATTTTGTCTGCTTTCACATCGGCCACAGCGCTGGCCGGACCCATGCTGGCGTGCGATTGGAAAGGCCATAAATACTCAGCCTCCACCACTTTCACTGCTGACTTCAAGGCCGCAGCCACATCACCGTTTTTGATGTCTTCAGAACGCTTGCGTGTAGGCGCTTGGCGAATGTGCTCATGCAGTTTTTCAAACTCAGGAAATGGTTTGCTGTTGGCCACCCAAGTGACCTTCAAATCCTTGGCCGCCTTCACGGCGTCCCACTCACGCTCGGCCACCACAGCCAAGAAATTCTTTTCTCGCACCACGCGCGCACCCTTGATGTGCTTGATCGAAGACTCGTCCACCTTCTCGGCCAGGCCCCCTGCAACGGGTGTGCGAATCACCCGCGCATGCAACATGCCCGGCACTCTCACATCTGCAATATTGCCTTCCGTACCAAAGACTTTCCACGCCACATCGTTGCGCGGCAAAGACAATCCCACCACTTTGTACTCAGACGTCAGTTTGGGTTTGGCAGCGCCCTTGACATCCATTTGATTGCCAACTCGCTTGTTCCAATCCACTTTGGAATTGAAATACTTGCCGCCGATCAGTTCGGCATAGGAGACTTTTTGTGCATCGTTGCCTTTGACAGAAATGACACCATCAAAAATACTCAAATTGGCGGCAGGCACATTCAGTTTTTCAGATGCCAGGTTGAGCAAAATGCGACGTGCTTCTGCCGAGGCATTGCGAAGCGGTTTGGCGCCTGCCTGAATGCCCAAGGCGCTGGAGGCGCCGCCCTGGTTCAAAGAAGTGGCTGAGTTGCCCATCACAATTTTGACTTTGCGATAAGAAACGTCTAGCTCCTCTGCTACGATTTGGCCAATGGCCACGTCTAGGCCTTGGCCCAAATCTACTTTGCCATAATAAGCCACCACAGTGCCATCGGGCTGGATTGCGACCCAAGAATCTAGCTCTTCTGCTTTTAAAGCGGGCTTGACATTGCCGATCGTGGCCAAGGTGGTACCCATAGCACCAGCTGAACTGGCGGCAGCATTGGCTGGTGCTTGCGCAAGGGCTTCAATCGGCAAACTGCCACTTGCCACAGAAACGACCAACGCGCCGGCTGCACTTAAAAAATCACGCCTTGAAGTACCACTGACAAATTCTGGTTTGTCTTGTTCCATGTCAATGGGATGGGCGTTGTCTTGATTGAACTTGTGTGTCATGTGATCTCCTTAAGACATCAAGGTTTGAGCGCGCTTGATGGCGCGCAAGATGGAGACATGCGTGCCGCAGCGGCACTTCAAACCATCGAGTGCTGTTTTGATTTCAGCATCGGTGGCTTTGGGATTTTTCTTCAAAAATGCGGCAGAGGTCATGACCCAGCCATTGATGCAATGACCGCATTGCGGCACTTGCTCTTCTAAAAATGCGACTTGAATGGGGTGTGGTTTTTCGGGGGTGCCGAGGCCAGCCAGGGTGGTCACTTTTTTGCCCTTCACCGAAGACACAGGCATGACACACGAACGCACCGGTTGACCGTTGATGTGCACCGTGCAGGCGCCACATTGGGCCAGGCCACAGCCAAATTTTGGATTGTTCATTTTCAGATCATCTCGCAATGCATAAAGCAAAGGCATTTGCGGATCGCTGTCGATTTGGACGGGTTTGCCGTCTACTTCAAAGGGTGTTAAAGCCATGTTGTCTCCTGTTTAAATTGATCAGTCTTCTAAAAGCATTTCATCCAAAGCGGCCACCAGTGCACGCTGTAATTCCGGGTCTTGGCTAGAGTGCCCTGCTGTGTATACCACTCGCAATTTCCCCATTGGCCACACCTGCTTGAGTTGCCAGGCTGTTTCAGCAGGGGTCACCATGTCGAACTGGCCCTGCACAATGATGCCAGGTATGTCTTTGAGAAAGTCGTTGGCCGTGTTGGGTAGAACGTGTCCGCGACTTCCCAAATCAGGGTCGTGTGCAAACATGTGCGCCGATATTTTGGCCATGGCCAAGCAATGCAGCTCATCTTCTGGCGAGACATCGTCATTCAACAAAGGCACACTAGGGTGCACGCTGCTAAGGGCATCTTCCCAGGCACACCAAGCTTTGGCCATGTCCAGCACTTGGTCTTTATGGGTACTTTGCAACACCTCGTCGTAAGCGCGCAGCACCTCACACGATTGGCCTTGGGAGCGCTGCTCTGTCAAAGGTGTGAGTGCTGAAATGGCTTTCACATAAGCTTGCCATTCCGCTCTAAAAATACGCGATGCGCCGCCTTCTTTGTAGAGCCAATCAAGCTCTTGGTCTTGTGCCGCAAAGACACCTCGCAAGACCATACCCGACACGCGGTTTGTGAATTTTTGAGCGTAGGCCAGCGCCAAGGTGCAGCCCCATGAACCACCGCACAGCAGCCACTTTTCGACGCCCCGTGCAATGCGAAGTTGCTCAAGGTCTGCCACCAGATTCGCTAAAAAGTTGTGCGCGGTTTCAGCGTGGGGCGTCGATCTGCCGCAGCCCCTTTGGTCCATCAAAATAATGCGATACCGATGCGGATCGAACAAACGTCTGGCGGTGGGTGTACAGCCACCGCCTGGGCCGCCATGCAAATACACCACAGGACGACCTTTGGGGTTACCGCACTCTTCCCAATAAACCTGGTGGCCATGCCCCACATCGATGTGGCCCACAAGGTAAGGGGTGATGGCTGGGTAGAGGGGGCTCATGCTTGTAATGCCGTTCGGCCAAGTTCGGAAGAGCCAGGAAAAACCAAACTCTTGATGACCACAGGCACTGCGCCAGAGGTTTCAAGCATGGCGCCAATGTCAATGAAATCTAACTCTTTCAGGGTAATGCCATCGATTGACAACACTGGGCTGCTGATGTGCAACTCCTCATGACAATGAATGCCAATGAGGCCACCGCAATCGGCTTCACCCACCAACAACAGGGGATGACCTTTCTGGCGTATGGCCTGCATGCCATCCACCACAGCACGGCAAAAAGTATCAAGGCGTTGAAAGGTGGCTGAGCCTTGCCAGCGATAGCACACCACAACAGCCTGATCGCCATCGTGCAAATCTAGACGACGGAGTGCGCGTTGAATGCTCGCTGAAATTTCTGGGCCATTCAATGTGTCAGCGGACAAATCCAATTGCGGCGCAATGACTGGCACATTGCGCAGCGGCAAAATAGCAGCGGGCTCCACATAAATGGTGCTGCCGCTCACCTGAACGGTGTACTGAGATGCGCCAATGACCGTAGCGCGTATGCCTTGATCTGGCACCTCTAGCCTAGGCCCCCATGTCTCTGCTTTGGCCCGAACGGCTTTGGCCAACATGGGGCCTAAGTCGCCATAGGCTTGGGTTTCTCTGCCGTAAACGTATTCTGAAACGCCGCCCGAGAAGGTAAGCACATCTGGCATTTTTAGAGCCAAAAGTGGCTCAAGCCTGAGCAAGGATTGGCTGATAGCGTCTGGTGTAGAGGTGCCAGCCACTTCAAAAATTCTGTCGGCCATTCGGTTCACCATGCGCTCTAAATCAGCGGGCGCCACCGCTTGACCCAATTGCAAATGGAGGCCTACTTCTTCTGCAAATCTTCGGCCAGCCACTTCCAAGCGCACCACGCACCCGTTGGCGTCCAAGGCCACGATGCGTGCGCCAATATCGACTGCCGTCAAATCAACCAACTCGCCGTTTTCGCACACGGCAATTTTGGTGGTGCCACCGCCAATGTCAATGTTCATGACGCGTGCAGTTTCGCGCACGGAGCGTGCGGCCGCGCCAGAACCAAAGGCTGCGAGGGTGGTTTCTAGTGCATCGCCTGCACTGACTGAAACAAACTTACCTGCTTGCGCTGCAAACAAATCTGCAATGGCGCGCGAATTACTTCTGCGCACAGCCACACCCGTGAGAATCAAAGCACCTGTGTCAATTTTGTCGGGCTCAATGCCAGCTTGTTCATATTGCGCATGAATGAATTCGCCCAAGGCCTTCGCATCAATGCTTTGATCTGAGGCATAAGGGGTGAGCAACACATCAGACTCATGCAGCACAGTGCGCTCGCTCACAATGTAGCGATTGTCTAAGCGCTCTAGCACCAGTCTGGAAAAAACCAAGTGCGACGTCGACGAGCCAATGTCAACGCCCACGCTGACCAAAATAATTTCATCCTCGCCCTCCAAACTGCGGCGAACATTGCTGAAGAAAACGCGACCGCCAACAGGTGCTTCCTGCTGTATGGGTGCGATCACGTTGTCACTCATTATTTTTTCGGTCCAAACTTTTCCATGAACTCAGCGGGAATGTTGTACCAATCGGGGTCCATGCGATCGGGCACGCTGTTGCGTTTCAAGAGCTCTTGATACTCTTTGCGAATGTGCGGATCTTCCAGCCAATAGGGAATGGTGGTGCCGCCTTCGGTCACGTCTTGGGCGGTGTAGTCGGTGTGCTTCGAGCCTGGTGCGCCAGGATCGCGGCCAGGATTGTGCGGGCCAAACCAAGCCGTTAAGCGCAAGGCCTCTTCACCAGAGCTGAAGTGCTGGTGGTACCAACGCGCACCGCCGGGTGCTGCCGACACCAAACCAACTGGCTCGTAATCAATGCGGCGGACCAAATGTTCCTTGCCATCTTTCCAAGGTGTTTCGCCTTCGTCTTCTGGCCAAGTGTAGGTATAGCCTTTGCCATTCAAACAAATGAGTACCGCTGCAGAAGTGTGCGCATGCGCCCTTGAGTAACGGCCATTCTCGTGTTGACCAATCCAAAAGTAAAAACAGTTGTTGGTCATGAAGGGCTCAATGCGGCGATAGCCGGGTGAGCGGCGGTTGTCCAAAGGCAATTCACACTTCATGACGTCGGGAATGAAGTTGGTTTTGCGCATGGCCAAACCGCGCACGGGATCGGCTTCGACTTCATCTCGAGCTTGGTAAAAATCGTCGGCGCCGTTGAAGCGATCACGGAAGACGAAGGGGTTGTTGAACACCGCTTCTGTGCTTTGCAACATGTTCAACACATTGGGTGCCGTGGTGCCAGCTAACAACAACGCGCCACTGGAAGTGGCATTCACGATCCGGTGCCATGCATTGATGGGGATTGAGAACATGGAGCCGGCTTGCCATTCAAACACGTGCTTCTTGGTGTCACCTTCTTGCCAAACTTCGGTGGTGCCACGTCCCTCCACCACCAAATAGATCTCTTCATACATGTGCTTTTCGGGATGCAATGCACCGGCACCTGGCACTTCGACCACATAGCAGCCCCACTTGGTTTCTGTGCCGTACAACTGAATGAAATGTCCCTTACCGCCCGTTCGTTTCCAAGGCACCAAGGGCAGGTTTTGAACCTTGTTAATGCCCACATCCCGAAACACCGGCAAGCCTTCGGCTTCCATGTAGGCGTCATAAGGCGTGGGTTGTTTTTTAAATACGCCATAGCCGGCTTTTTTATTGCCAGCGGGTTCGTGCCAGTGGCTGGTATCTTTATCGTGAGGCATGCAATGGGTCCATCTCAAAGCGGTTGAAAGGTACTGCTCAATCGTTCCTCTATAAAGAACAGCGTTCTACTATGCTAAACCAGCACCCTCATAGCGTCAACAGGGTTGACCGCTTTGGGGTGCGTCTACCCTGTCGCTTTTTCTCACAACGTGCATTACCAAAAAGTGTTGTTACGGCACCAATACATTAGCTGGCTAGGGTATTCACGAATAGGGCGTCTTGCCAATTTTTCGCTTAATAACACCACTGTCTTTCAAAAGAGAACAGTGTTCCATATGCCAGAACAGGCAGCAGAACCCCCAGGTCACTGGGCTCAATGATTTCATTTTCTAACTCTCGGAGATACACATGACTTTTAAATATCGCACACTCACTTTAGGTTGTTTGGCCGCCATGGGCATGGCCGGTGCCGCTCACTCAGTAGAGCTAGCCGGTGGCGCACTCGAGGTCTACGGCAATTTGTACCCGCAGTACCAATCAACATCGGTCAGTGGTGGCACCACATCGATTGCCTCATCAGCAACAAGCATGGGCAAAGTAACCTATGCGGCCCAGCCCGACAAAACTCAAATTTCCTCAGTGGGTTCGTATGTCGGCTTCAAGGGTAGAAAAGCCTTTGGCGATACGCAAGTAGGTTTTGATGTTCAAGGTGTTGTCAACATTCAAAAATCAGCAGGCGCCTTTTTGTCGGAGCCACGTGATGCTTATGTTTACATCAGCAATAAAAATTTGGGTCGTTTCGCAATGGGCCAAATGGACACAGCTTACAAAAGTTACGGCGACCGCAACCGCATGTTAGGTGTTGCTTCCAGCAACTTCGTGTCAACCAGCGGTTTGTTGTCTGACATCACATGGAAAAAAGCTTCTGGCTCTGGTTCTTCGAGCTTCCACACACGCACTGAGAATCAGGTGAGCTATCAAACTCCTGTTTACAGCGGCGTTCAAGCAGCCATTACGACAACCATTGACCAAGACGCTGACCAAGCTTCTTCCAAAACCATCGGTGCACGCGCCATTCGGTGGTCAAACAAAGAGTTTTACGCCAGCGTTCAGCAAGAAACTCATAACGACTTCCGTTTGTTGAGCACCGCTTTGACCAAATCCAAAGATACTGCAAATCGCATCAGCTTTGGTTATAAAAAGGGTCCTTGGAATTTGGCTACAGACTTCGCTACGCTTGAATACACGCAGGCTGGTTTGAGTGGTTCTGCCGTCAAGAGCTACAAAACCAATACGATGCAAGTCACCGCCGAATATGCGTTGAACAACAACGTTCGCTTGGCAGTTAACACGGTCCGTGGCGACGCAGGCACTTGCTCCAAAGTGGATGGCAGCGCTTGCTTGACAACTGGCTTGGGCGGCAGTGCTGTCAACTTCGGCGCCATGTACAGCTTTGACAAAAATATTTCTGTGTTCGCACTTGTGGGCAGTGCGTCCGCCAACGACAACGCATTCTTGGCAAGCAAAGCAATCGCATCGACTAACTTTGGTGGCACAGTTAAAAACATGGCTGTTGGCATTCAAGCCAAGTTCTAAGTTTTAACAGATAGATGCTGAATCAGCAGATGCTCTTTGCGGAGCATCTGCTTTTTTCTTTTTGGGTACGATCTGAAGCAACAGTTGATCGCTAGAATTTTTCTTCACGCAACGCCCTCCCGCCTCGAAGCATTTGAATTGCAAATGCACACCGAGCCCTAGCTTGCCCAAATTCAGCGCAATCAGGCCTATCCGTTATGCGATGCATCCTTTGTTGTTGCAGGGATCCAAACCACCATGAGGTTGGCCAAAACAATGGTGAAAGCCAACAGATAAAAAGCGGCCAACAAGCCAAAGCGATCGGCCACCATGCCGCCCAAAATGGGCGCAATGGCCTGAGCACCCGACTGCATGCCAAACATCAAACCAATGGCGGTGCCACCCATGTTTTTGGGTGTGGCTTCTAGCATCCACGCCTGCATGATGGGACGCGCTGCGTACAGAAAGAAGCCCAGCACCGCAATTAAAAAGACAAACCATGGCGAGTTACCTGCCACCGTCATGAGCAACAACACAACACCGCTCATGCCGAATGAAGACATCAAGATGGTTTTGCGGCCCATGGTGTCTGAGAGGTGTCCGGCAATGGGCGCAGCAATGAAACCTGTCAGTTGCAATAAGGCCATGCCTGCGCCAACCCAAAACACGTCGTAGTGCATTTCGTTGGCCAAATACAATGGCAGAAAAGTGAGCAAGGTGCCTTGCGTCATGGATCGAAAGCCTGAACTCATGGTGAGCAAAAACAAGCCCGGTGTTTGCATGAGGGTCCGCAAACCCGCCATGTAGCTGCCCATGCTCTGCGACGAGCTTTCGGGTAACGCTGCTGCGGCGCCTTGAACAGGCGGCGTACTTGGCTCAACTGGTGCTTTCTTAGCCTTCGGCGCAAAGGTCAGCGTACCCATAAAAAACAAAATGAGCATGGCCATGGCGGCACCTGGCACCACATTCAACACCACAATTTCGCGCCAAGACAAAGTGGTGAGCAAGGCACCCACGGCCAAGGGCGCCAATGCATCGCCCACATTGCCGCCCATGCCATGCAGTGACAATGCCAAACCCTTGCGCTGAGGAAACATGCGACCCAATAGAGGAATGGCTGTTGGATGCCATAAGTTGTTGCCAATGCCCACAAAGACCACACACAGCAACAGCATCCAGTACTCGGTGCTAAAGCCCATCATCAAATACGGAAAGCCCACCCAAAAAAGCGAAAGGGCCATCAACTGGCCCTTCTTTCCCCACACATCCACCAACATGCCGCCAGGCACATTGGACAGCGCACCTGCCGCATATTGACAGGTCATGACAAAGCCTATTTGGCTATAAGACAAACCCATCTCGTTGCCGATGATGGGCAGCAGCATGAAGAATGTGGCAGGATACCAATGCGTGAGCGAGTGGCCTAAGGTAATCAAGCCCATGTTGCGGATGTCCAATTTGGACAATCCGGAACTGGCCACCGCTGTGTTCATCACTTACCTCCGCGAATGATGATCTCATCGTAAAGCTTGCGCCATTTGTCGCGGCCATCCAAACTTTCTTGAGGATCGACCACCAGCATCTTGTAATTGCGAAGCGATGCTGCAATTTTGGTGTTGGCAGGCAAGTAGGCCAAATCGGCATAAGCCTGTTGACCTTCACCCAACAAATAGTCCATGAACAATGCCGCGGCTGCTGGGTTTTTGGCGTTCTTCATCACACCCACTGCGTTGCCCCGAACCACCGCTGGCTGAAGCACCAGCCAATCGATGGGTGCGCCTTTTTTCTTCAACTGCTCGGGCATGTAGTTGTAAACCGTGAGGGCTACGGGCACTTCACCCGCTGCCACCATGTTGGTTAAATTGGTATGGCCCTTGCGCACTGAAATGCCATTGCTGCTGGCCAAGTCGCGAAAGTATTGAAGGCCTTTGGCTTCACCCATGGACTTGACCACGGTCACAAACCAATCGATGTTTTCAACTTCAAAGCCCAAACGGCCCTTCCATTTGGGGTCGAGCAGGTCGTCATAGGTCTTGGGCAATTCAGCTGCTTTCACCGATCCCGTGTTGTAGGCCTGCACCCACATAGAGTAAATGGTGGTGGCGTATTCCTTGTGAGCTGGCACGCTGCCCGGCATGAGTTCCGTGAAATGAGGGGACGCTACAGCCTGTAACATTTTTTCGCGGTGAAGCACTTCAAGCTCAACCGTGCCAGCATGTACCAAATCGACGTTGTAGCGCTTAGCACGTGTTTCGTTGATGGTTCGGTTCATGACGCTGTCGCCACTGGCTCGCCAAGTGGTGACCTTCACACCGTATTTTTTTTCAAAAGGATCTATCAGGGGCTTGAGATCTTTTTCAGCAATGGAGGTGTACAGCGTGATGCCGCCTTCCAATTTGGCCGCAGCGGCCAATTTGCTTGCACGGTCTGGTGCCGTGCTTTTGAGCAAGGTCAAATCGGTTGCGGTTGCGGTTTGGGCTTGGGCCAAGCTGGCCAAGCTGCCACTCATGCAGAAGCATAAAGCCACTAAACGAGCGAGTCGGCTCACTGGGGTGACAGTCAAACGTTTGGAATTCAGCATGCTGTGATCCTTTGTTGTAGGCACCTGCGGTGCGATAGATGGGTTGCGCATCAACCTTTGCGGTTGAAAATATCGTCGTAAATTTTGTTCCACTTTTGACCATCGTCCAAGGTTGTTTTGGGGTTGGCAAAAATCAGGGGCATTTTGTTCAGGGTTGAGGGCACTTTCGTGCTGGTCGGAATGAAATCCCGCTTGCCTAAAATATGCTGGCCTTCTGACAACTCAAAATCTTGGAACAACAGTGCGGCATGAGGATGTGGCGCATTGCGTGCCACGCCATTCGCGTTAGGCCGAGCAATGGTGGGGTCTAAAGCAAACCAGTCGATGGGCGCGCCAGAGTTTTTCATCTGCTCAATTTTGTAGTTGTAAACCGTGAGCGCCAAGGGGACCTCACCGGATGCAACCAAGTTGGACAACAAGGTGTGCCCTTTGCGAACCGACACTGCATTTTTGCGCGCAATTTCCCTGAACAATGCCAGGCCTTTTTCTTCACCCATTTTCATGACGGTTTCAGCCAACCAGTCACTGTCATCGGCCTCGACTGACAACTTGCCTTTCCATTTCGGATCAAGCAGGTCTTGATAGGTTTTAGGCAACTCTTCTTTTTTAATCAGCTTGGTGTTGTATGCACACGTGAAGATATTCAAGCGTGTGGCAATCCACTCTTTGTGTGAGGGAATGGCTTGGGGAATGAGCTCGTTCAAAAAGGGTGAGTTGCCCGCAATCAATACTTTCTCACGAGACAACACTTCCGTTTCAGGGCTGTTGGTTTCAAACACATCGACTTCAAATCGATTGGCTTTGGCTTCCAACAAGCCGCGCTGTAAGATTTTTTCTGAACCGCTGCGCCATACTTTGGCCTTAACACCGTACTTCGCTTCGAATGCGGAGGTGAGCGCAGCCATATCGTCTAGCGGCATCGAAGTGTAGATGCTGACAACGCCCTCTTTTTTCGCGCCTTCAGCCAAACGCTTTAGTCGCTCGGCACCCGTCAAAGCGGCCAGCGCTGCAATGTTATTGGCTGGGGCTTGCGCCATGACAGAACCTAAGCTGGCAGCACCTACCGTGGCTGCGCCTGCTTGAATCATTTGTCGACGTGAAAAAAGAGCATTGTTCATTTGAGATCTCCTATTAAGTTTTTGGGGGAAGTGTCGGTAATTCCGCTTCGTAAGCCTCTTCCATCCGTGGCTTCATGCCATGCTTGGCCAAAGAATCCTCGAATCGAGTGCGAACTGCCTGACTTTCGTCAGCATAATCAATTTGATCGCCACCCACACGGCGGCTGATCCAAGCCTTAGGCACGCCTTGGGCATTTCGAATGGACACCACCTCGTGTTTAAAAGCAAGGTATCGTGCGGGAGTTTGCCCCGTATTGAAATGCTGGTGAAACCACATGTTGGGCGGGACAATCATGGCGCCCACTTCCCAATCGTACTGACGGGGCTCTTCGCCTTCGGGCCACATCAAGCTGTAGCCTTCACCGCTCAAAATAATCACGTGGGCGCCAGGGCCGTGGCAATGGGCCTTTTTGTAGGTCCCTACCGGAAATTGAGAGATATGGCTGTTCATGGAACCGCGCGCCATGTTGAAGCGAATGTGGCCGCCGCCGGCACCGCGTTCTTTGGCGCTGATCAATGGCAAATTGACGGCATCGGCCACGAAATTGGTTTCAAGCAGCAAACCTTTTTGCTCGCCCTTGCCGCTGAAGTAGTCTGGCTCGCCATTGAAGCGGTTGGCAAAGTCGTGTTGCGTGTTGAACACAAAGTTCAAATCTTCGTACAAGTTAATGACAGGTGGGCCATTGGTCACAGCCACAAAGCGCGCAGCATCTTTGCCTGAGCCATTAAAGTGCTGGTGCATGCAGTTCAAAGGAATGGCAAACAAGGCGCCCGCTTGCCACTCAAATGTGATGCGATGGCCTTCGTCATTCCAGACTGTGGTGGAACCGCGGCCAGACAACACATAAATCATCTCTTCAAAAATCTGACGCTGCGGCTCAAGCTGCTTGCCTGGTGCAATCTCGCACACATAGCAATCGTTAGACGTGCGTGAGGCTTCGTGGTTGATGTAAACGCCTTTGCCGCCACGGCGCGCCCAAGGTTTCAAATCAACCGTGTTCAAGCTGCGAATGTAATGGGCACTGATGATGTCCAAACCTTCGTTCTTGACCCAGCGTGTGTAGGGTGTTTCTTTTTCGGTCGCGAATTTGGAAGCTAGGTCTTCCGATACGAGTGCGTCTTTTGCCATGTGCTGCTCTGTTTTATTTGTAATGAGTCAATGTGGGCGCATCAAGCGCCCACTGGTTTATTTACTTGCGCAAATATTTCATAATTGCTTCGCCGTCCAACTTGATCGAAGGATCAAACTCAGGCGCATTCTCAATTTGCTCCAAATCATTCAAGCCGCAATATTTGAAAATGCGATTGATGGAAGAGATCAGGCGCACTGGGCGATCTGGATCGGCATTAAAGTGTTGGTGAATGGTGTTTGGTGGAATGTAGATCACGTCACCGGCTTCCCACTCATAACGTTTGATTTCGTCTTGTGGCTTCCAATGGTAAGTGTCGGTAATTTCCACGTCGCAGTCTTGGTGTAAATCGTAACCACGGCCTTCGAGCACATACACACACTCTTCAGCCAAGTGACGGTGCTTACCAGACTTGCTACCGGGTGGAATGATTTGCATGTAGGCATCGACCGTTTCGATGCGCGTGTTCATGGATTCGTTCAGCAAGTGCTTGAGCAAACCTTGACGCGCCATTTCCCATGGCATGTCGTCTGGGCGCACGACTTTGTGACGCTTTGAATTGCGAGCGGGCATTTGCTCTGCATCGTCCAAAAGACCTTGGTAATACTTGCCTTGTTGGTTGCCTTGCAACCATGATTTTGATTCGTCCCAAGCCATCTCAGTAGCCTCCCTTTGGATGGTTAAAGTCTTCTTCGTCGTTGCGGGCCACAAAGCCTTCACCGCCTGGAGCGGGCTCGCTTGGGCGGGGTTCCACTTGGTGTTGGAACAACATGTTCATGAACATGTACATCGGTTTGGTTTTGATGACCAACGCACGCGCAGGGCGTTCGCTGCTGGCATTAAAGTGTTGGTGCACACAGTTGTTGTGAACCACAGCAATGTCGCCAGCTTTCCAGTCGTAGCGAATGCCATCGTGAATTTCGTAGCCGGTGCCATCCAAAATATAGAACGCAGCCTCGTTCACGTGACCGTGCTTTTGTGAATTGCCACCAGGGCCGTATTCTTCCAAGTGCATGTGGAAAGTTTGAGTGATGCCATCTTTGGGCTCCACATAGTGGCGGCTAAAAGCTTGGGGGCCATCGTTGAATTTGATGTCCTTGCCTTTGCGTACGCGCGGCATGGCGCGCAGGCGCTTCAATTCATCGCCTAAGTTGTAGGGGCCAGCAATGGCGCGAACAAAGGTTCGATCTTTTTTACTGTGGTAGTGCGACTCATTGGGAACGAATTCCGTAGAGGGCGCTTTTTTGTCATCAGCACTCATGGTTTTCCTTTTGGATTTAAATATTAATTTTCTTGTTTGAGAACGATGCAGTCGGAAGGATCTAACACGATGTGAATAGGCGCTCCAACGGGTGTTTTTTGACTTGGGTGAACGCGGGCTAACATGACCTTCTCATTCACTTGCACTTGAAAATCAAGCACATCACCTAAGAAGATTTTGGCAAACACAGTGCCTAAATAATGGTTGGTGTGACTGACGGGCGGCGTTGAATCGCTGAGGTGTACGTCTTCTGGGCGAATACACACTTGCACTTCTTCTCCCACACGAAAATCATGGATCATGGGTACTTGAATCGTGCCAATTTCTGAGTCAACCACCATGGAGTGGGCTGCTGCATCCACTGACCTGACGGTTGCCTTGATGAAATTGATGGTGCCCACAAAGTCAGCGACGAATTCGGTGTTGGGCGTTTCGTAAATTTGACGCGGTGTGCCAATTTGCATGATGCGGCCATTGCGCATCACCGCAATTTCATGCGACAAGGCCAGCGCTTCTGACTGATCATGCGTGACATAAATGGTCGTGATACCCAACTCGCGTTGAATTTTCTTCAACTCAAAGCGCATCTTTTCACGCAGTTTGGCGTCTAGGTTGGACAAGGGCTCGTCAAGCAACAACAGCTTGGGCTCCATGACCAAGGCGCGCGCCAATGCCAAACGCTGTTGCTGTCCACCTGAAAGTCTTGTGGCATCGCGGTCTGCATATTGCGCCAACTCGACAGATTCCAACACTCGCATGACTTTGGTTTCGATGTCTTTGCGAGAGTATTTTTTTTGCCCCACTTCCAATGGAAAGCTGGCATTTTGAAAGACCGTCATGTGGGGCCAAATGGCGTAGGACTGAAAGACCATGCCAAATCCACGTTTGTTAGGCGGGATAAATACTTTCTGCGCTGAGTTGTAGACGGCAGTGCCACTGACAGTGATCACACCTTCGGTGGGTTTTTCCAAGCCTGCGATAGATCGCAAGGTGGTCGTTTTGCCACATCCGCTAGGACCCAGCAAAGTAAAAAGCTGCCCCTCGGGCACTTCAAAGCTCACATCTTGTGCGGCCTTGACGACGACACCTTTGTCACTGACATATTCCGTATGCAATCCACTGACATTTAGCACTTTATTTCCTTGTTTTAAATGAAGTCAGGCTAGGCCGCGATGGCCTTGCCCACCTGCAACTTTTTTAGCTGTCTTTGACACCAAAGCGTTTACCAGCCATCTGAGCGATGCCGACCAAGACCAGCAAAAGCAAAATGAAGAGCACGCTCAAAGCAGACAACTCAACGTACTGACCGTTTTCCCACAATTCCCAAATCACAATGGAGATCACTTCATTGCCAGGGCTGTACAAAAGAATGGAGGTTGACAGTTCGCGAATTGAAACGATCATCACGTAGATCCAACCCGCCACCAAGCCCGGCTTGAGCAATGGCAAGATAATTCGGCGGAAGACAGTGAACCAACTGCCCCCACTCATGCCACCCGACTCTTCTAAGTCTTTGTGAATTTGCAACATGGACGTGGTGCTGTAGCGCAAACCATAAGGCAAGAAGCGCGTGACATAGGCCAACAAAATGATCCAGAAGGTGCCATAAATACCAATGTCAAACGTGAGATAGAAAATCATAATTGACACGCCAAGCACCAAGCCAGGAAACACCATGGGCAATGAAGCCAAGTTGTCCAACAACCAGCGGCCGCGAATTTTTGTCTTCACCACAATCCAACACACAACGGCCGCTAACAACATCACGGCCGTCGCTGTTGCGAACGACATCCACAAACTGTTTAAGACTGCGTTGCGAATGGATTCGGATCCCAAAATATAGCGGTACCCGTCCAAGGTGATGCGTGACAAAGCTTCGATGGAAGGTGGTGCATAGAATTTTTGCAACGACGACCACAAAAGCACTAAAAAGGGCAGAACCACAATGAACAAAAAGTAAACAATGAAGATGGCCATTGTGAAGTAGCGCCATACCCCCAAATCGATGGTGCGAGGGCGGAAACCTTTGCCCGTCACGGTGGCATATTTGCTGCCAGTCGATGAGATGCGAGACTGCACATAAATGCCACCTGTGGTGAGCAGCAACAAAATAACTGAATAACTGGCCGCCAATCCAATTTGGCTTGGATACTGGTGAATGGCTTGGTAAATGGCAGAGGTGAAAACTTGGATGCCTGCGGGCAAGCCTAAAAGTGCAGGCACCTCAAAGGAGGCGATGGTGTTGACAAACAAAGTCAGTACTGTGGCCATGATGGCGGGGTAGGCCAACTTCAAGGTAATGCGGCGCAATGTATTCATGATGCTGGAGCCGCTCATGACAGCCGACTCTTCAAGCGAGGGGTCCATTGCCTTGAATGCCGATGACATGAGCAAGAACGCCATTGGCGAGCAATGCAGTGCGTCGACCCAAATCATGCCCCACATGGAGTAGATGTTGAAAGGCGGTGAGTCAAGGCCAAAAATGGCCATCGCCCAAGTGTTCAACAAACCAATTTTGGGGCTGGCCAACATGATCCAGGAGATGGTGAACAAAATGCCTGGAATGATGAGTGGCACGATGGACAAGGCAAAAAACAAGCGCCGCAAAGGTGTATTGGTTCGCTCGTTCATCCAAGCCAATGCCGTACCAATGACAAACGCCAACAACGAAGTGCCCAACGCGAATTGCACTGAGTTCCAAAAAATGGCCACTGTTTCTGGGTTGGTATACGCCGTGACGTAATTACCCAATGTGAAAACCGAAGGCGATGAAGCTGTCTCTGGCGTGTGGAAACTCTGCCAAATCATGAAACAGAATGGGACCAATGCAAGAATGGCCACCACCACCAGGCTGATACCGATGACCACCCACTTGGCGTCAAATGCTGCACCAAACTTTGGGCTTGCAGTTTCTGCGACTGAACTTTGCACGAATTAATTCTCCAGAATTATTCTGATGAAATCAGAACCACTTACTCGTTCTTTTATGCGGAACTACAGTCCATATAAAGGCACAACGGGTATTAGGCGGGAATCAAACAAATGTGTCAAGGGACGGCCGGACGGGTTTACCCTAGCGGGAGTTTTCCTCTCATGGGCCTCAAAAGTAAATCTTGTCGGCCTCTTTTTGAGAGCCGTTAATTAGGGACATCATTCTTTTATAAGGAACGATGTTCTTTTAAGCGGGAAATAGATATGATGTCACACAAAGGCTTGTAGCACCCAAAATCTTTCGTCCTTCAAAAGCTGATGACCTCACCCTCATGGCTTAGACAGGGCGTTCATTACAACCCCAGAAGCCTTCGAATGGAAATGTCAGAATCTCATGACCACTGAATCTTCTTCGTCCAAAAGCTCACGCTTGTCATCCGTCGCAGCAGCTGTTCGCGTCCTGAAATGCTTCTCTGAAGTTGAGCCTGAAATTGGCATCAGCAGTTTGGCCAAACGTTTGTCTTTGGCCAAGAGCACGGTCCACCGCTTGGCCGTCACGCTCACCAGTGAAGGCCTTTTAGAACAAAGCCCCGAAACTGGCCGATACCGATTGGGTATCAATTTGTTCGTGATGGGGGCTTTGGTTCGCCGTCGTTTGGATGTGTCCAACATGGCGCAACCCTTTCTGAATGTGCTTCGCGAACAGACCGGCGAAACCATTCACTTGGCCGTGATGAACGAAACCAATATTTTGTACCTCTACAACCTCGAAAGCCGCCAAGCCATTCGCATGAAAAGCTACATCGGCACCATCAAGCCTGCGTTTTGCACCTGCGAAGGCCGTGCCATTGTGTCTTTTGGTGGCCCCGAATTGATCAACAAAGTTCTTAACGCGCCCCTCATAGCGCGCACACCTGGCACCCAAACAGACCCCGCGCAACTCATGAAAATGTTTGCCGAAATTCGGACGCATGGTTACGCCATTGATGACGAGGAGTCTGAGCAAGGCATGCGCGGCATCAGTGCGCCGCTGCGAGACATCACGGGACAAGTGGTCGCAGCCATTGGGATTGGCGGCCCAAGCCAGCGTTTGACACTTAAAAAGTTACGCGGTTTGGCGCCTGTTTTGCTTAGTACCGCCGAGGCCATTTCATCTCAATTGGGCTATCGCGCCTAAATATATGTCTCACGCAGTACACCTCATTCAACTGGCTGGCTCCGATCAGTCCTTTCCTTGCGCAGACAACGACACCCTGCTTCGCGCAGCACTTCGAAGTGGCATCGCATTTCCCTACGAGTGCAATGTCGGCTCATGCGGCAATTGCAAATTTGAATTGCTGGAAGGCGTGATGTCCTCCTGCTGGCCAGAAGCGCCGGGCCTTTCAGACAAAGATCGCGCCAAAAACAGAGGCCTTGGTTGTCAGAGCAGGCCCTCGGGTCCTCTGCAAATTAAGCTTCGCACCAGCGAGAAATATGCGCCTCAGCATCGCCCTGTTCGCACCACAGCAACTTTTATTTCTTCGCACGCCATCACGCACGATTTGTCGGAATTCAAATTTGAAACCGCCACACCTCTTGCATTTTTAAGTGGTCAATACGCCTTGGTTCAAATGCCAGGCATTGCCGGGCCGCGCGCCTATTCCATGAGCAACATGGGCTTGATCAACGACCAGCATCAAGCGGGTCAAGTGATGGAGTTTCAAGTTCGACGCGTTCCTGGCGGGCATGGCAGTGCGCACTTGTTTGATCAGTTGGCACCAGGCGCACAGGTTGAAATTGATGGCCCTTATGGCATGGCCTATCTGCGCGAAGATGTTGAACGCGACATTTTGTGTGTGGCGGGTGGTTCGGGTTTAGCGCCCATGGTTTCGATTGCACGCGGTGCATTCAGCAGTCCCAAAATGCGTGGTCGAAAATTACATTTCTACTATGGCGCACGCTCTTTGCAAGATGTTTGCGGCTTGGACATGCTGCAAGCGCTTTCCGACTGGAATTCGCGCGGCCATTACCAAGCGATCATTTCTGGTGAGCCAGACACTGCCAACTTAACCCACCCGTATCTGCGGGGCTTTGCCCACGAAGCGGTGGCGCAAAGCTTTGGCGAACGTTTGCAACAAATGGAAATTTATTTTGCAGGTCCCGCCTTAATGGGACAGTCTCTTTTAAAAACTTTGATTGATCTGAAAGTGCCCATGGACCAAGTGCACTTTGATCAATTTTATTGAACGGTCAGTATGAGCAGCGAAGACATTAAAAACAAACACAGCGTCCAAGACCACCAATACGGCGCTGACACGTATCACACACACGACGGCGAAGCAGACCATGACCACGATCATGATTTTGCGGGCGACGATCCGTCGCAAGAATCGTTGTGGCGCCAAGACAATGTGATCCTCCACAGCGTCGGCATTGATGTGGGCTCCTCAGGCACACAGGTGGTCTTTTCACGCATTCACTTACGGCGCATTGCGGAAGACTTATCGAGCCGCTATACCGTGGTTGAGCGCACCGCGCTGTATCAATCGCCCATTTCTTTAACGCCTTATTTGAACGACAGTTTGATGGACGCCAAAGCACTGGGCGCCATCATTGACAAGGCCTACCAAGAGTCGGGTTTGCACCCCGATGAAATTGATGCCGGTGCCGTCATTTTGACGGGCGAGGCGCTACGGCGGGAAAACAGCGAATCGATTGCGGCTGTGTTGGCAGAGCAAGGTGGCGAGTTTGTATGCGCCACAGCGGGCCACCACATGGAAGCCATGCTGGCTGTTTACGGCTCTGGTGCGGCCAAACGTTCTTACGATGAAAAGCACCGCATCTTGAACATCGACATTGGTGGCGGCACCACCAAGCTCGGACTGGTTCAAAACGGCGAACTTGTTGCCACGGCCGCGGTGCATTTAGGCGGACGCCTGATGGTGGTGGATGAAAAAAATACTCTGACTCGACTCGACCCGGCCGGTGCTTATTTGGCCAAACAAGCTGGCTTCAACTGGAAATTGGGCGATCAAGTCACCCGTCAAGAATTGGCCACCGTGGCCCAATGGATGGCCGACGCACTGGTGCGCGTACTCACTCAAACGTTTTCACGCGAAGATTTGTCTAATTTGTATTTAACCGACCCCGTCGACGACTGGGGCCAACTCGACGGCATCATGTTTTCGGGCGGTGTAGGTGAGTATGTTTACCGCCGCGAGATGCGCGACTTTGGTGACCTGGGCAAATTATTTGGCGAGGCGGTGCGTCAGCGCCTAGATCAAAATGCCGTGCCTGTGCCTTTGTTACCAGCAGGTGAGTGCATTCGTGCCACTGTTTTAGGTGCTTCTGAATACAGCGTTCAATTGAGTGGCAACACCACCTTCATATCTGAACCTGCAGCACTTTTGCCGCGCAAAAATTTGCAGGTCATTCCCTTGAACCTAGAGTTGAAAGAAAGCATTGATTCTGCAGAAATTGCGACTGCATTGAGCAAGTCTTTTAAAAGACACGATTTGGTCGAGGGTGCGCAAGATGTGGCTATCTCATTGCGTTGGTTGGGCGCCCCTTCTTTTGTTCGCATGAACGCCTTGGCTCAAGGCATTCTGAACGGACTGCCCGAGACATTGAAGCAACAACGTCATTTGTACATCGTGACCGATGGCGACATTGCGCACAATTTAGGGCACCTCTTCAAAGAAGACGAGCGCGTGAAGTGCGAAGTCTTGGTCATTGATGGCGTCACTTTGTGGGGCTTTGACTTTGTCGACCTAGGACGTATTCGCATGCCGTCATGGACCGTGCCTGTCACTGTCAAATCGCTGGTCTTCAATGAAGATCCCCGCGCGCATGGCAAGTCCGACCCCAATGAGTGGCATGCCCACGAAGACGGCAAGATGCACCGCCATGATCACAACAAGGCACATGCCCATGGGCATGGACACTCGCATGAACATGACCACTCTCATGGTCATTCGCACGACCACTCTCATGGACACGATCACAGCCATTCACACGACACACAACACGCTCTGAATTTGGCTCACAAGAACAAGCCCTAAAAAGTTTGCGACTAAAAAGCGCAGCCCCTGTGCTTTTTTTTCGCACTCAAGTATGACGAATTAAAATAAAATCACACCATGGATTTGAATACCACCTCACTGCTCGCCACGTCTGGTTTGCTGCTCGCTTTGGGCTTTCGGCATGGCCTAGACCCTGACCACATTGCGGTCGTCGATGGCATGACGCGCCTGCGCCACAACGGCAGCGCATATTGGAAAGCACGCCTGACTGGCTTTCAATTTGCAGCGGGTCACAGCCTGACTATTTTGCTGGCCACCTTTGTGTTTTATCTTTATGGGGTCCAGTTGCCGAATTGGTTGGATGCCGTGGGTCTATGGATTTCAACGTTTTTCTTGTTGTGGCTGGCCTACCGAAATTTCAAGTTTTGCTTTTCAGGGACGGACCATCACAACCACGCTGGCAGCCCTGTTCAGCGCAAAATTTTGCAAGCCATGGGGCCTTTTGCACACCCCATGGGCGTTGGTTTTGGATTTGCCATTTCATTTGATTCTTTGGCGCAAGCAGGGCTGATGGCAGCCAAGGGCCACGAGCTGGGTGGGTTCTTTGCCATCGTGGCCATGGCATTGAGTTTTGGTGCAGGCATGATTTTGGCCGATACCAGCAATGGCTTGCTCATGCACTGGCTGGTCAATCGGAGCCATCATTTGGCACACCAGGCAGGCCGCATCATGAGTGGCGTTGTGGCCACCCTGTCACTGATGGTGGTGGCCGTGGGCCATAGCAGCCAGCACTTTAGCAACTTGGAAGAAGTTTGGGATGCCTGGGGTGGCTACATTGGCATTGGCGTCACAGGCATCGCCTTATTGGTCTACTTGATCAGCGCCCGCATTTACAAATCAACAAATCTCAACTGGCAGGTTGTAAGTGAACATGGTGAACCCCATCGCCGTGGTCGTGCCCCTTCGCTGCTTTTTCCAAAGTAAGCGGCACAATTTGTACCGAGCCGTGGCGCACACCCGTTTGCGCCACGATGCGATGCGCAAATTGTCTGACCTCTTTGGTTTTACCTTTTAAAAATGCCACTTCCAAGCAGTTGTCATGGTCTAAGTGCAAGTGCATGCTCGAGACCGTGAGGTCATGGTGATCATGCTGCAAGTTGGCAATGCGTTCCGCCATGGTACGGTCGTGGTGGTTGTAGACGTACCCCAAATGAGCAATGCAATGCTCACTTTCGTTTTGGCGCAGGGTTTCTTGAGAATGCCAGCCGCGAATCAAATCTCGAATGGCCTCTGACCTTGAGGTATAGCCATTCTTCTCTGTCAGTTGGTCCAAAATAGTGGCCAACTCTGTTTCAATCGAAATTGTGATGCGTTCCATGGTCTTGCCTTGCAGAAATGTGAAGCGAATGGCACGATGATACGCACAACCCACTTGCCCGTCACATGACCCTTTCTATTTCCACGCCTGATCTTGTTCGCACAGACGACAAGCGCATTCCCGTGTATTTGCTCACGGGCTATTTGGGCAGCGGCAAAACCAGCCTGCTCAAGTCGTGGCTTGCGCAAGCTGAGTTCAAAGACGCCGCCCTTGTCATCAATGAGCTGGGGGAAGTTGGCCTTGACAACCAACTCCTGAGTAGCGCCACCGAAAGCAGCGCACTGGTCGCCAATGCCTGCGTTTGTTGCACTGGTTTGCCAGGTCTGGCCGAGGCGCTCGAAGATTTATTTTGGGCGCGCTTAGAAAGGCGCATGCCTCGCTTTCCCAACTTGGTCATTGAAACCACTGGCCTGGCAGAGCCAGGCCCCGTGGCCGAAGCATTGCGAAGCAGCGATTTGCTCAACGAACGATATCGCTTGGCCGGCGTGATGACATGCCTCAGCGCCAGCACGGCCGATGCGGTTCTCAAACAACATGCCGAAGCACGCGCGCAACTGGCAGGCGCAGACGTGTTAATCATTACCAAAACAGATTTGGTCAGTTCAGAAAATTTAGCCGCACTCCATTTGCGTGTGCAACATCAGTTGGCGCATTTGGAACTTGAAAAGCCACCCTACCTGCTCAGCTCCGCCGGGGCTGATTTGTCGGCAGAAGATTTACTGAGCAGTTTGGCACTGCGACTCACTTTAGAAAATCAAGCGTCCTTGCCATCTGCCAAAGCTCTTGCGATGCAAGTTGTGACAACGCCTTTGCAATCTAAGCACGCTTTGCACTTGCACAAGCCAGGAGAGTCCTGTGCAATTTGCGAGCAGGGTCATGCGCATGTTCATTCTGCACAGGCCTTGTGGTGGCCCATCACATCCAAGCTTTCAATCGATGCGTTGCAAGCGCAAGTGAGTGAGTTGCAAAAAACATTGGGTGCAGAACTGCTGCGCTTAAAGGGCCGTGTTCAAACAGCAGAAGGTCGGTATGTGGTTCAGCTGGCGCCCTTTGAAACACAAGCAGAAGTTTGCGCCGATGAATTGGCTTGGACAGACAGCACGCGCAGTGGTCTGACTGTGATCGTTAGCAGCCACTTGCCGGAGGCTTCAGCGCACTACCTTGTGCAACAAGGCATTTCAAGCCTCGGCGTAGACGCCAAGACCTGACTATTTTCAGCGTTTATTGCCAAGGATCGATGGTCATGTGAATGGCGTCTTCTGCGCCTTCACCCACCAAAGACCGAATGGCGTATTCGGTTTGGTCCAAACCAAACATGTGCGTGCTCATGGACTTCACGTTGTGACGATTTCCGGCAATGAGTTGCAGGGCTAATTCCACAGATTCGTAACTGTGGCCGCGCATGCCCTTCACCGTCAGGAATTTGGCAATGATCATGTCGCTGTCAAACTGCGGCACTTTTTGGCGCTTGATGCCGCCCAAAATAACACGGCCTTTTTTACGCGCCAATTGAATGGCGCTGATCACAGAGGCAGGGCCACCCGAGGCGCAGTCAATGACCAGGTCGGCCATTTGACCACCTGTTATTTCGGCCACCGATTCGAGTAAATCGTCATCGCCAATGGCCACGGTGTGGCTGGCCCCCAAGTGCTTGGCCATGGCCAGACGTTTTTTATCTGAGGGCGTGTTCAATCCCGTCACAATGATTTTGTCGACGCCCGCTTCACGCGCTGCCACCACACACGACAAACCTTGTTGGCCTGGGCCTTGAATCAAAACTGTTTGGCCAGGGCCTGCGCCGCCATGCAGGTAGACCCACTCAACGCCATTGGACACGGGCAATGCCAGAGCCGCATATTTAGGCTCAAGACCTGCGGGCACTTTGTGAAACACGGTGTTCATGTGCAACTCTTGGTACTGGGCAAAACCACCCCACAAGCCAGAGCCCCGGTTCAAGCCGGTGGCACCATAGCGCGGACCGCCCAGTCGCCAATCGGTGGCGTTGCACAAACGGAAATCACCGCTTCTGCAAAAGTCACAATGGCCGCAAGGCAGGTATTCTTCCAAAGCGACCAAGTCGCCTTCTTTCACACCCCACTTCGGCCCGGCAATGGCGCCCACTTCTTGCACATAGCCCACGGTCTCGTGACCCAAAATGGCGGGCCCTTGAATTTTGGGGAAGTCTTGGAAAAACATCCAATCGCTACCGCAGACACCTGTGACCGCCACTTTCAACAAACCTGCATCCGCTTTTGGATCGGGTGTTTCAAAGTTTTGAATCTCAATGGTGCCGTTTGGCATGGCCACGGCGGCCTTGAAGGTTTGTCCCATGTATGGCCTTTTTATGGTGAAGTAACGATGGCGCGGTACAAATCAAACACTCGAATGGGGCTTGCCCGGTGCCGACTTGAAGTGCTCTTTGGCACCTTCTTTGTAATGCACATCGCGTTTGATCAGCATGGCGACGGAGCGAACCTTTTGATGCTCAGGGTCTAAACCTGGCAATGCAAAATCAGGGTTCTCAGCCAAAGCGCGGGCCGATTTAATTAAGCGCTGTCGCGCCATGATGATGCCGTTGTCAGTTGACACCAAATTTTCTTTGGTGCGGTCTTGAATAGCGCCCATGCTTTCTTGCAGCGATGCGTCTTGCATGCCAATGCCTTCAATGCCGCTGTACAAAGAGCCTTCGCGCTGGGCCTTACGGTCCATAAGGTAGTCGTTGTCCATGCGCTGCAATGGCACGTAGTCTTTGTCAACCAGGACGTGAATGCTGGCGCCGCCCTTCATGGCGTCCACCTCAGCCGTGGTGAGTGCGCGTGTGGGATGGTAGTCAAAGCTCCATGTCCAGCATGCATGGTCGTTGATCGGCACCCAGAAGTGTCCGTGCACAGGGTGATCACCCCGCGGTGGCACCATGGTGAAGCTGGGCATGACCCACGGTGTAATGCGCCAATAGTACTGATCGTCTTCGGCATTGCGACGCGCGCCCACCAACAAACCACCCTCGGCTTCGACCACTTCAAAAACGGGGCTTAAGTCGTTCAAGTTGTATTGGTTGCCTTTGGCACCTTTGAACAATGGATCGCGGCTGAGCGATGCGCTGTGCAAGAAGGACACATGGCTTGAATCAATGCCGCCTTCCAAAGCCTGCAACCAATTGCTGGCTTGCACACGCTTGGACATGTAAGAGTGCTCTAGGGGCAGTGTGGCAAATTCCCACTCAGGCAAGGGTGGCTGTTTGTCGGCAGGACCCATGTAAACCCAAATCACGCCACCACGCTCCACCAACGGATAAGACTTCAACTTGATGCGCTCGCAATAACCAGAGGTGGGCTCTGAAGGCACTTCGGTGCAATTGCCGTTCACATCGTATTTCCAGCCGTGGTAGGGGCAGCGAATACCATTTTGTTCATTGCGGCCAAACCACAAAGACACGCCGCGGTGAGCACAAAACTCATCGATCAATCCCAACTTTCCTTCGGTGTCCCGAAAGGCCAGCATTTTTTCTGACAGCAACTCTAAGCGCACGGGATCGCAATCGGGGCCAGGCAGTTGTTCGGACAGCAAAGCCGGCAACCAATAACGACGGAACAGGTTGCCCATGGGCGTGCCAGGTCCTGTTTGGGTCACCAAATCATTGAGTTCTTTTTTCAACATGCAGGTTTCTCCTCGTGTGCAATTGCACAGGGTCATAAAATGATCGATATTTCGATGTGAAATATTCGCAGATGAAGCCGTTCTACATAGCAGAACAATGTTCTTTCATTAGAAACGAGGTTATCATCTGCGCCTTGTCATTGTCAACTGGAGATTCTTTATGTCGGGTGCGTGCCGTTTTCTCTCTTTGTGCAAAGCGTCTGAGGTCGCGGAAGGCAAAGCCATCAAAGTCGAAAAAGAGGGTTTGATTTTGGCGGTGTTCAAGATTGATGGTGAGTATTTTGTGACCGATGACACCTGTACACATGGCCCAGGCTCTCTGTCAGAGGGCGAAATTGAAGGTGATGTGGTCGAATGCGACTTTCACAATGGCTCTTTCAATATCCGCACGGGCGACGTGGTGGCAGCCCCCTGCATGATCCCTTTGAAAACCTACAAAGCACGTTTGCAAGACGACAGCATTGAAATTGAGACCTGAGGCCAAGCGCTGAAGTCAATCCTTTTTCTCACATCAGCGTGAAAAAAAAGGCCCGTTTCCGGGCCTTTTTTGTGGGTGCTTGAAGACACGCCATGAGTTCAGTTTTCTGGCTTCACCGTTTTGATCATCGGGGCCCATTGCTTCAGCTCTTCTCCCACAAACTGGGTGAACCGCGCTGAATCCCAATCGAATGTTTCCATGGATTGCTTGGTCAGGGTGTCTTTGGCAATTTGGCTCTGCATGATCTTGCGCGTTTCCTTGTTCAATTTATCAACCACGGCTGGCGACATGCCTGATGGGCCGGACAAAGAGAACCAAGTCAAGGCAATCAGTTTGGGATAGCCCTGTTCTGAAAAGGTAGGCACATTGGGGAACTCTGGCAAGCGCTTTGAAGACGTGATGGCCAAAGCGCGCAACTTGCCGCTTTGGATTTGAGCGCTGGCTGTGGAGAGCGTGGTGAACAGTGCCGGAATGTGACCTGCGATGGTGTCGGCTACCGCGGGGCTACCACCTTTGTAGGCAACGTGTTGCATGGGCGTTTGTGACATCACTTCAAAGGCTTCACCAATCAAGTAGCCATGTGTGCCTTTGCCTGGCGAGCCCCAGCTCACTGGGTTTGCTTTGGCATAGGCAATGAAGCCTTTCAAATCGGTAATGGGCAGTTGCGCATTGATGGCCAACACAATGGGCGGGCCACCCAACATGGCGATGTGCGTGAAGTCTTTTAGAGGGTCATAGACCTTTGAATTTTCTGAAGGACCGATGACATGCGAAGCCACGCCAGAGATCACCAAGTTATAGCCATCGGGTGCAGATTTGGCAACCTGTTGCGAGCCGATCATGCCGCCCGCGCCACCTTTGTTTTCAATCACAAAGGGCTGTTTCAAGGCTTCCGTCAAGCCCACAGAAATGAGTCGGCCCAACGTATCCGAGCTACCGCCAGCAGCGTAAGGCACCACAATCTTCACGGCGCGCTGAGGCCAGAGAGCATCTTGCGCCATGGCTGTTCCCGTTCCCAAACCAATGACCACGCCAGCGGCCACACCCAGCAAGCTTGAAGCACTGGCGCGAAAATTTTTAGGCATGATTCCGAGAATCAAAGAAAAGTGTTTCAAGTTCAAATCCTTCAAAAAAGAGTCTATGGTCACCAGTTAACTGTCGGTGAAACGGGCCGATCTGTCAAGCATGGAGAACCGCCGTTCGCCATGCAAGAACGAGCAACTCTCACTGGGCTTGGCCGCTTCGGGCCGCAGCACCCCTCAAGGCTTGACCCAGCCGCTCGACATCATCTTTTCTGAAACTGGTTTGGTCAGAAAGATGGTGGTCAAAATACGGGTTAAGTGAAACGCCGTGACGATGGGCGCGCCCAAGCCGAAGGCCTTGGACAAGATGCCCATCTCGGTCATGCCGCCCGGTGCCATCGACAAGAAGGCGGTCATCACGGCCACATCGGCGCCCTTGGATATCAACCATGCCGCCACCATGCACACCGCCAAAATGCCCAAGGTGACAACAGCCACCGAGGCCAGGGTGCGCGGTGCGCGGGTAAAAAACGCGCGATTGATGTGTTGTCCCAAACCCCAACCAATGACAATTTGCGCCGCAATCAATCCCAAGTCGGGCAAGCGGCCAGTGATGTCGTGGTTGGCGCAAATGGCTGCAATGAGCAAGGCGCCCAAGACCCATGGGTTTGGCATTTTCAGTTTTTGAAAGCACCAACCTGTGAAAGTGGCTGTGACCAAGAGGCCCACAGACATGGGCCAACTGAGCACCCCAATGCCTGGCGTGGGCATGATCGGCGTGGCCCCACTGGCCCATGCAATGTAGGACGCGGTTGACGTGACCATCATGATGCGTACCGCGTGGGCGGAGGCTACCACCGCGCCATCAGCACCTGCACGTTGAGCCTGTACCGACATCTCAGAAGATGCACCCAATGCGACTGAATAAATGGCTGTGGGGCCATCGACATTGGCCAGCTTTTGCAAAACACGGGCCGACATCACCGACATGAAAATGCCCACAAACGCACCCAACACCATCCAAGGTGCCAAGCCGCCAATGAGTTGTAAAACTGCAGGCGTGAAATACAAACCAATGGAAGCACCGATGTAAATCTGTGCCGACTTGCGCGCCAGCACAGGTTGCTTGTGAACCTGATTGGCCATGCTGACACACGCCACGGCCACCATGGGGCCCAAGACCCAAGGCAGAGGCACATGCACATAAAGTGCACACCACCCACCCAAAACAGCAAAGCCAACAGTGAGCGCGAGTCGGCCCCATCGATTCCAATCGAGCAGCATTAAGAACCTAAGTAAGTGCCGCCGTTCACATGCATGACCTGCCCTGTGACGAACCGTGCTTGATCACTCGCCAAAAAAGTGACCATGGCAGCCACTTCTTCGGCCGTGCCGCGGCGGTCCATCAAGGGGTGGCGCGTGGCATGGTGGTTGGGTTGCGCAGACGCAGTGCCACTGTTGCGCTGGGTTGAAATCATGCCGGGCGACACACAGTTAACCGTGATACCGGGCGCTAAGTCATGGGCCAATGCACGCGTCAAACCCACCAAGCCCGATTTGGCGGTGACCACGTGGGGTCGATTCTTGGCACCCGTGTGTGCCGTCAGACCGCCAATGTTGATGACGGCACCCATGGGCGACAGGCGCAGCAGGGGCAGCGCGGCTTGACTGCAATAAAAGGCGCCATCGAGCACCACCGCCAAAGTGTTGCGCCAATCTTCTACCGACACTTGCTCAAGGGGTGCTTCGCGGCGAATGGCAGCGTTGTTCACCAACACATCTAAGCGACCCCAATTTGATTCAATCAAGTCCATCATGCCTTGCACGCTGTGCCTGTCAGTGACGTCTGCTACGCACAGAATGGCGGGCGTACCTAGCGCGAGCAATTCATCTACCACCGCTTGACCTTCACTGACGGAGGCACGGACATTGATGGCCAAAGCAAAGCCTTGCTTGGACAGCGCATGCGCAATGGCGCGGCCAATGTTGCGGCCGGCACCCGTGATCAATGCCACTTTTTGATCAGGCTTAAGAGTTGTCATGTTTTATTTTTACTGCTTCTAAATTGAACTCACTGCGCTTGGCTTATTTGACTGCCAAGCTGGTCAGAGACACCGCGCTGGCTTTGAACAAGCCATTGACCTGCGACAAAATAGCCGCCGTTTGCACCTCATCCAAGCCACCAAATTTACAGTTGGCTTTGAACTTCTGCAGCAGATCAGCATCTGACATCGGGTGATCGACACCGCCTTTGAAAAATCCTTGTCGCTGCTCCAGCACTTGGCCTTTTTTCAAATGCACGCGCACATGACCCGTGAATTGTTTGGGGTAGGGATTGTGGGGGTCAACGATGTAGCTCACCTTGGCCGCCAATGCGCGAATCTCCGCGCCTTGCACCACGGCTTCTGTGTAAGCCTCTAAACCGGCGTCGTCGAGCATCAAGCCCGCTGCAATGGCATAGGGAATGCTGAACTTAGCAGCATAAGCATTGGGGGGTGAATGCTTCAATGACAAGGGTTCCCATAAACGATGCAAGATGCCTTCAGCCGTCTCACACTCAATGCGATCGATCTCGGTCAAGGCCACACCTTGCGCTGTCAATTCTTGTCGAATCAAACGCGCACAATCAATGAACGGATGCGCCATGGTGCCGCATGCGTAAGGCTTGAATGCAATGGTGGTCCAAATCCAAGACTGGCCAAAGTCTTTCATCATGGCTTCAAAGTTGCCATCGGTGGTGTTGGCAAAACCATGAAACAAACCATGATGGCCTTCAAACACGGTGGCGGGTCCTTTGAAGCCCGCTTGCGCCATGCGCACCGCGCGGTAAGCTGACTGCGCCGCCCAGCCAGGGTGCATGCGCTTGGTCCATGAACCATCGGCCAAATACTCGATGATGCCGCCGGCCATGCTGCCCGCAATGCCAAAGGCATTGACCAGTTGTTCTTCGGTTAATTTAAGTGCTGTACCCAATCCGGCCACGCCGCCCATCACCCCAAAAACAGCGGTGGGATGAAAGCCAGCTTTGTGCACGCGTGTGGGCGCCACGGCGCACAAACGGCACATCACCTCGACACCCATGGCCACACCCCGAAGCAAAGCTTCGCCTGACAAGGCATGGCGCTCGGCAGCAGCCAACAAGGCAGGCACAATGACCACGCCGGCATGCACGGGGCCGCCTTCGTAGGTGTCGTCAAAGTCTTCGCCGTGTGCAGCAATGCCGTTGACAAACGCAGCGCCTTCAACACCACACTTTTGCTCAAAGCCAAATACGGTGCATTGGCCTTCTTGCTCAAATGAGCTGAGGGCCGCCTTGACATAAAACTCATGACGCGCCGCAATGCAAATGCCCGCTACGTCCATGATCAATCGCTGGCCCACGTGCTGGCCTAATGCGTCATTTTCCGGATGGGCATTGACGATGCCTTGTGCCAATTGCTGCGCAATGGTCGGTTCTGTTTGGGCATCTTGGTGTTGGCTCATTTGGCAGACTTTCGACGTTCAGAGATTTCTTTCCAGAGCGAGTAAGCGGAGAGCAGTGCCGACAGGCCCAACAAAATAGCGGAGGCCGTATCGGTCACAAAAATGCTGTGCTCGCCCCCAGAGATGAGCAGGCTTCGTCTGTAATTTGACTCCACCATGAAACCCAACACCATGCCCAGCACCATGGGAAGAACGGGTATTTTGAGCAGGCGCATGGCATAACCCAACACACCAATGAGCAAGACCAAAGCACAATCAAACAAACTCTGCTGAATGGCAAAGACGCCCGACATGACCAGAGCCAAAATAAAAGCAATCAAGTAAGGCTTGGGCCGATTGACCAGCCACATGCAGGGCGACAAAATGACAAGGCCAATGAGGAACATGGCGATGTTGGCGATGAGCAAACCACCATACAGGCCATACACCACTTCAGGTGCTTTTTGGAACAACATGGGGCCGGGCTGCAAACCATGAATCAAAAAGCCACCTAGCAATATAGCGGCTGAATTAGAGCCGGGAATGCCCAAACTGAGCAGTGGCACCAAGGCCGTGGCGGTGACCACGTTGTTGGCGGATTCGGGTGCCGCCACACCTTCTGGCGAGCCCTTACCAAACTCCTCTGGATGCTTGGACCAGCGCTTGGCTTCTGTGTAGGCCATGAAGGCGGCGACGGTTCCGCCGGCACCGGGCGTAACGCCCTCAAAGGTACCAATGGCCGCGCCAATGGCTTGGGGTTTGAAGAGCCGCTTGCTCATGGCCCAGTTGGGCAATTTCAAGCGCATCGAACCCGTGTGACCGCGGGCCCACGGCGGCTCGCCAATTTGAACCAGCATTTCAGTGACTGCAAACAAGCCCACCATGACCAGAATGGGTTTAACACCGTCCAATAAATCGACAGAGCCAAAGGTAAAGCGTTGCACGCCAGACACAGGGTCGCTGCCAATGAAGGCCACCATCAATCCCATGCACGCGGCGATCAAGCCGCGGAGCAGCGAACCACCCGACAAGCCTGCGATCACCGACAAGCCCAAGATGCCCAATGAAAAATAAGCGGCTGGTGTAAAGGCCAAGGCCACTTGCGCCAAGCTTTCAGTGCAAAGCACCAGTACCAGCAAACCAAACAAACCACCATAAAGCCCCGACATCAAGGAGATGCCCAGGGCCTCACCTGCTTGTCCGCGCTTGGCCATTTCATTGCCATCAATGACGGTGGCAGAAGCCGAGTTGGTGCCGGGCGTGCGAATCAGAATGGCAGGAATAGAGCCACCATACTCAGCGCCCACATACACGCTGGCCAACAAAACCAAGGCATTGGTGGCTTCCATCCCAACCGTAAAAGGCAACAGCAATGCCATGGCAATGGAGGGTGAAATGCCAGGCAAAGCGCCGCCAAAAATGCCCCATAACACACCCGCAAACGCTGACAAGATGACCCAACCCGAAGACAGGTTAGAAAGGGCTAACAAAAAACTGTCCATGCGTTATTTTCCAATCCACTGCGACCACATTCCTGTAGGCAAGCGAATTTCTAATGCGTAGTCAAACGACAACCACAGCAAGGGGCCGGTGAGCAAGGCGCACCACATCAAAGTTTTAAACTGGCGCGCGCCGCCAAAATAAGCCACGGCCGCCACCATCACACCAATGCAGAGAATGAAACCAAAAACCGAAACCAACGCGACAAAACCAAGCAAGATGGCCAGCAAGCCCAAGGCTTTAAAGTGCGGGTGTTCACTGCCGCCAGGCTCGGGGGCTTCCACGGACTCAGAAGTCGCTGGTGCTTTGGATGGCAGCCAAGACTTCAAAAACAAAAACACAGCAACGATGCCCAAGAAGATGCCAATGGCCGTTGGCACGCCCGCCACGCCCACGGCATCGGCCAGCAAACTGTCTTCAATTAAACTGGCCTGGTAAACATAAACGGTCGAGCCGATCATGCCCAACAAACCCGTTAGGCGATCTTTTTGCTGTGCATTCATTTCAGCAAGCCCATCTCTTTAAAGTCTTGCGCTGTTTCTTGTGCCACGTCTTGAATGAATTTGCGCGCTGCTTCTCTGCCGAGCAACATGGGCGTCAAGTGATCTTTCGTGTACTCCGTTTTGTAAGCGGGCAATTCCAGTACCTTGCGAGCGCCTTCTTCCCAAGCCTTGGCAATGTTGTCTGGCACGCCCTTGGGACTGGCCAAACCTCTGAACTTGCGAATGACCACGTCGTAACCCTGCTCTTTAGCGGTTGGCAGTTGTGGCAATCCGGCCAAGCGTTTTTCTGACAAAGTGGCCAGCAAACGAACCTTGCCTGCTTCCAACTGGCCCTGCAACTCTTGAATTTCACCGATGCCAATGTCATAGGTTCCATTCAGCACACCAATCATTTGATCGCCACCGCCCTCATGGCTCACGATGGGCACTTTGACGCCGGCAGCACGCGCAAGCTTCTCCATGCCAATCCGCTCTAAAGACGCTGGGTTGGAAGCGCCCCAACGTGATTTACCAGGATTGGCCTTGGCATGCGCCATCACATCTTGCAGCGTTTTAAACGGTGAATCTGAGCGCGTGAAAATCACCTCAGGGTCAATGAACACGATCAGCATGGGGTCTAAGCCGTCATAGCCTACAGAGGGTTTGGACAACAAGGTAGTTTGAATGTAAGTGGGCGTGGTGCCATAAAACAGTGAGCCATCGGTGGGTCCTTTGGCTACGTGCGCCAAGGCCTTGGCGCCACTGCCGCCACGAATATTTTCGACAGCAAAGTTGGTTTTCATGATCGGCGCCATGTATTTGGCCAATTCGCGCAAAAACACATCGGTTCCACCGCCCGGACTGGAGTGCGTCACCAAGGTCACGCGGGGCACCGGATAAGGGGCCGCTGTTTGCGCCTGCACGGAAGTCAAGCCTGCACAGGCCAAGCAAATGGCCATTGCCGTTTTCAAACTCAAAATGTGTTTCATAAGGGTCTCCATGGGTTGAAAAAAGTCCTGGATTTTTCGCCTTCAGGACTGAGTTTTTTATAACTTATTGCGTCAAACTTTTCAGCAAGGCTTTTAAATCTTGTTGAGTTGCCAAACTCATGCACAAGTTCCAAGCTTGTTCTGTTTTTTGTGCACCCAAAATTGGCGTGCTTTGATCGACAAACTTGGCCTTGAGTTGCTCATTGCTCATGGGCTTTTCCAAACTGCCAATGGCGCGCTCAATGTAAATGTGGTGCTTTTGTCCGTCGGTGGTTTCAACGGTAACGTCAACAGATGCTTCGTGAATGCTTCGGTCCACGATCAAATCCACTTTGTCGCGCACGCCAATCACAAGAGGCGAGCGCACGACATCGTCAGCGTATTCGTGTTCGCCTGCGCGGCCATAAATGAGGGCTACAGCACATGAATGGAAAACGCTGAACTTGGCCAGCAATCCGTCGGTGGGTGTTTTCTTGCCTGTGAGTTCTTGCACCAAAGGATGGGCTTTCAATGTGACTTTGGCCACTTGCTCGGGCTTCAAATTGTGCTTCTCGCGCAATTGCACGCAGGCATCAATGGCGGGGTGGATCACAATGCCGCAGGCAAAAGGCTTGTAGGTGTTGAGTTCAATTTCCCAAGTTTTTCCTAAGTTTTCTGTGACTTCTTTCCAATCGGTTTTATCGGAAAAGACTTGCATCAAGCCGCGCGGAGCTTCCAAGGCGCGGGCTGAAGAGGTGTAACCATGCTTGGCCATCAAAGCAGACATCAAGCCCACTTTGGCGGCACCACCGGGGTGGAAAGGTTTGGTCATGGTGCCAAACTGCTCACGCAAACCAACGGGTTGTGAAGCGGCAATGCCCAGCGCCATTTGGGTTTGCTTGGCATTCAAACCTAGGAGGCGTGAGCAGGCCGCCGCACTGCCCAACATGCCCGTAGAACCAGTGATGTGCCAGCCGCGGTCGTAGTGATTGGGATACACCGCATTGCCCACGCGGCAAGAAACTTCTACACCCAACACCAAGGCATCAACAAGTTGACGACCGCTTGAGCCCAGGTGCTCGCCCAATGCCAAGATGGCGGAGGCCACGGGCCCAGCTGGGTGAATGATGGTCTTCAGATGCGTGTCGTCAAAGTCAAAAGTGTGTGAACTGATGCCATTGAGCAAAGCCGCATTGGCCATGTCGACGCGGTCACTTCGGCCCAACACAGAAGCTTGGGCAGATGGCGCCAGCTCTTTCACAGCGCCCAATGCGGCTTCCATGGTTTCATGGGTGCTGGGCCCCACAGCGCAACCGGCCCAGTTGGCAAAGGTGCGGTGGGCTTGGGCTTCCACGGCATCAGACCAGCCCCTGGAAGGATGTGAGGCAACAAATTCAGCCAAAAGCTGAGTGATGGCGGGGGCATTGGCGTCGGCAACGACGGTGGTATTTCGTGCGGTCATAAAAAATCAGGGGTAAAAGCCCCTTCAATTGATCAAAAGAAGCAACGATCATAGGGTAATCGTGGGTTTTTCACACGAGAGCTCACAGGCAGACACTCCGAAAACAGAACAAAGCGGCCTGAATAGCCAGAGATTTCCTCACAATCAAAGTAGTTCTTGCGTGTCTACCCTCCCTGCAACGCGATTGACCCATGTCAGTCACGGGAAAAGCCACTCGGTTTAGACTAGGCGCTATCTATTTTGATGGCACCCAAACACGGCCTCTGCGACTTGAGTTTTTCGCCTTACTTATGACTACAAACGCCACCCCCGACCATTTGCATCCTATTCCGCCAGATCAGGACATGCCGCACCGCAAAATCATTCGCGAGTGGCTCAAACCCTTGTCTGATCGCTCCACTTTGCGCGCCTTTGTTCTCTTGCTGGTTGACACGGCCTTGTTCATGGGGCTTGTGGCAGGCACCGTGCTGTTCGAATCTGTGTGGCTCAAACTTTTGTGCGGCTCTGCGGCTGGCTTCGTCATTGGCCGCTTGTTCATCATTGGCCATGACGCTTGTCACCAAAGCCTCACGCCGCACCGCGAACTCAACAAGTGGATTGGCCGTTACGCCTTCTTGTACTCGCTCACGCCATTCAGCCTTTGGGACACCGGTCACAACGTGGTGCACCACGGCTACACCAACCTGAAAGGTGTTGACTTTGTTTGGACACCGCTGACCGCAGAGGAATTTGCTGCCCTCGGCCCCTTTGGCCGCTTGATGCAATATCTTTACCGAAGCGGCTGGGCCCCGGGTTTGTATTACCTTGTTGAAATTTGGTGGAAGCGCGAATTCTTCCCAAACAAAACACACATGCCAACACGCCGTCCGATTTTCTTCAAAGACAGCTTGTTGGTCACAGTGTTTGGCGTACTTTGGATGGGTGTGATGACCTATGCAGCTATCGCCACCGGTCAATCTGTATGGCTCACATTGCTGATGGGCGTCTTCGTGCCCTTCCTGTTTTGGAACACCATGATTGGTTTCGTGGTGTATGTTCACCACACTCATGTGCGAGTGTCTTGGCACAACGACAAATCGGCATGGACCAAAGCTCAGCCCTTTGTCTCTACCACCGTGCACCTGACTTTTCCCATGAAGATTGGCAACATGGTGCACCACATCATGGAGCACACCGCACACCATGTGGACATGAGCATTCCGCTTTATCGCTTGAAAAAAGCACAGGCCAAGTTAGAAGAAATGCTGCCAGGCCGCATCATTGTTCAACCCTTCTCTTGGGGCTGGTATTTTAAAACAGCCAAGGCTTGCAAACTCTATGACTTCACCCGCGAATGCTGGACCGATTTTCAAGGCCACATGACCAGCCCTGTGCGCGGCAACTTGCCTGCCAAGCCTTAAGTCTTTTCAACCCGGCCTGAAGGTCGATTCAGATGCAAAAAAGCGCTTCTTACGAAGCGTTTTTTCATTGTGCGCGGCGCGACAAAATCTCAAAGGCTGGCAATGTTTTGCCTTCCAAGATTTCTAAAAATGCACCGCCACCGGTAGAGATGTAGCCCACTTGTTTTTCAATGCCGTACTTGGCAATGGCCGCCAAGGTGTCCCCACCACCGGCAATGCTGAAGGCTTTGGATTCGGCAATGGCGTGTGCAATCACGCGCGTGCCATTTTCAAACGAAGCAAATTCAAACACGCCCACAGGCCCGTTCCACACAATGGTGCCGGCCGCTTTCAATTGAGTAGCCAGTCTGGCTGCAGTCTCTGGGCCAATGTCCAAAATCAAATCGTCATCGGCCACGTCTGTGGCTTTCTTCACAATCGCCACAGCCTCTGCTGAAAAAGTTTTGGCGGTGACCACATCGGTAGGAATGGGCACTTCAGCGCCGCGTGCTTTCATGAGGTCTATCACCGCTTTCGCTTCGGCCAGTAACTCATGCTCTGCCAAGCTTTTGCCAATGTTCAAGCCTGCCGCCAACATGAAGGTATTGGCAATGCCGCCGCCCACAATGAGTTGATCCACTTTGTCGGCCAAGCTCTTCAAAATGGTCAGTTTGGTGGACACTTTGCTGCCGCCCACAATGGCGGCCAAGGGTCGCGCAGGGTGCGCCAGTGCTTTGGTGATGGCGTCAATTTCTGCAGCCAACAAAGGACCTGCGCACGCCACTTTGGCGTACTCGGCAATGCCATAGGTGGTGCCTTCTGCGCGGTGCGCGGTGCCAAAGGCATCGTTCACAAAAATGTCGCACAGTGCCGCCATTTTTTGAGCCAGTTCTGGGCTGTTCTTTTTCTCACCCTTGTTCACTCGGCAGTTTTCAAGCAAGACCACTTGGCCTGCGGCCACTTCAACGCCTTCAACCCAATTGGCCTTCAAAGACACCTCACGGCCTAGCAGCTCTGTCAGTCGTTTGGCCACTGGAGCCAATGAATCTTCTGGCTTGAATTCGCCTTCGGTGGGGCGGCCCAAGTGGCTCGTCACCATGACGGCAGCGCCGGCATCGAGGGCCATTTGAATGCAGGGCACAGAGGCGCGAATGCGCGTGTCTTCTGTGATGTCGCCGGCATCGTTTTGCGGCACATTCAAATCGGCGCGAATGAAAACTCGCTGGCCTTTGACTTTGCCTTGTTGGCACAAATCTGAAAAACGAATGACGTTCATGGAAGCTCTCTTGAATGACGAGGAAGATCCAAAAGCACAGAGCGGCTTTTTGGAAACAAGCAGAATTTTAGACCTGCAAACTTGCGGAAACTTACCTGTTGTGCGCTCACTTACCAACCCAACAGCAAATGCAATGGCAAGTAGGCCAACATGCCCGCCACAATGGTCAGCAACACATTGTGGCGCCAGAAATAAACAGCAGCGCCCACAGCGGCACCCATCCACCTGGCATCCATCCAGTTGTGCAAAAACTGGCCCTGCTGCATCAGGACTTCAGGCAACACCACCGCTGCCATGGCCGCAATGGGTGCATATTGCAAGCCGCGCTGTGCCCAGTCGGGCAAGGCCCATTCTTCGCTTGAAAAGAAAAAGAAACTGCGCGTGACAATGGTGACGCCCGTCAACCCAGCGATCACGGCCAAAGTCCACAAATCGGTGCCTTCAAAAAAACTCATGCGCCTTGTCCTTCACGCATTTTTAGAAAACGCTCCAAACTCATGCTTAAGACAACGGCCACACCAATGGCGATGATGATGTTGAATTTCAAAGGCAAGTTGTACGCAGCAATGGCGGTGACAGAGGCCACACCAGCCGCAAAAATTCTCATGCGTGTGCTGGCCAAGGAGCACATGATACCCACCAAACACAAGGTGCCCGCAAAGCCTAAGCCCCAAGAAGTAGGAATGATGTTGGCCAAAAAAATACCAACAAAACTGGCTGCAATCCAACTCACCCACATCATGCAAGTGTTACCTGCAAGAGATGCTGCTTGTGCCAATTGATCTGCAGGGTCTTCGCTGGGATTTGCAAACCGCCGTGTGAACAACACATAACTGATATCGGCCGTGAGATAGCCGTGCACCATCCTTTCAAGGCGCGGCAAATGCATGAGGTATTGACGCAGATGCAAACTGAAAACCATGAAACGCAAATTTACGCAAAAACCTGTGGCCACAATCACCCAGGCAGGTGCACCGGCCACGATCAAAGGCAAGGCCGCCAACTGAGAACTGCCCGCATACACAAACAACGTCATGGCAATGGCTTCCACCACACTCAAACCAGAATTCACCATGGCCACACCCGTCATCAAGCCCCATGCTGCAACACCTGGCGCTTGTGGTGCTAAGTCACGCACGGCCTCCATGAAGGCGGGATGACGGTAATTTTCAGCTTTTAAAAACATCGCCCACCTGCGCCTTGAAGCTGCGCACAAAGTCTGTTGCAGATTGGCGTTTGCCGCCCGCCTTTTGCAATTGCGTGAGACATAAAACGCCTTCACCGCAAGCCACTCTCAGGCCTTCTTCTTGCACACTGAGCAAAGTACCAGGCACGTCGTAATGAGAAGTTTCAAGCAGCAAGGGCTCAGCATGCGCTTGCCAAACCTTGATCACTTCGTCGCCCCATTGCAATGTCATGCCAGGAAATGGGTCAAATGCACGCACGCGTTGAACCAACACTTGTGCCGATTGTGTCCAATCGATGGCCGCTTCTGCCTTTTCAATTTTGTGCGCGTAAGTGACGCCCTCAAGCGGCTGCTTCACCGGTTTGAAGTGGCCCACTTGCGAGAGCGCTGTCACAATCATTCGCGCTCCCATCTCGGCCAAGGTGTCATGCAAACTGGCCGTGGTGTCTTGGGGGCTGATAGGGCAACTTTCTTCAAGCAACATGTCACCCGTGTCCAGTCCCGCATCCATTTGCATGATGGTCACACCGGTTTGAGCATCGCCGGCTTCAATGGCGCGGTGAATGGGCGCAGCGCCTCGCCATCTGGGCAGCAGTGAGGCGTGAATATTCAGACAGCCATAGCGGGGCGCATCAAGGACCCACTGCGGCAAGATCAAGCCATAAGCCGCAACCACCATGACATCGGCTTGCGCATTTGAAATGAAGGCTTGGGCCGCTTGGGCTTCATCGGGATACTTGCCATCCAATTTGAGACTGTGCGGCTGAACAACTGTCAGTCCTTTTGACAATGCAAATTGCTTCACGGCAGAAGCTTGAAGCTTCATGCCCCGACCCGCAGGCCTGTCGGGCTGTGTCAAAACCCCCACGATGTCGTGCCCTGCCGCATGCAGTGCGGTCAATGCGCTGCGCGCAAATTCGGGCGTGCCCGCAAACATCACGCGCATAGAAATTCTTTCACTTTAGATTTAAGCGTCTTCTTTTTGAGCTTTGAGCATTTTGGTCTTGATGCGATTGCGCTTGAGCGGCGACAAGTACTCCACAAAAACCTTGCCCATCAAATGATCCAGCTCGTGTTGCACGCACACAGCCATCAGGCCTTCCGCTTCAAGCTCGCGAACTTGGCCATGTTCATCGGCCGCTTTAACCTTGACAGCCACAGCTCGCTCGACCCCATCGTAAATGCCAGGCACAGACAAGCAACCCTCTTCACCCTTGACCCGCTCTTCACTGTACCAAGTGATTTCTGGATTGACCAACACCGTGGCCTGGTTGCGCTCTTCAGACGTGTCCAACACCACCAAGCGCTGGTGCACATCGACTTGCGTTGCCGCCAAGCCGACGCCTTGTGCCTCGTACATGGTCTCGAGCATGTCCGCCACAAGCTTGCGAAGCTTTTCGTCGAACGCCGTGACGGGCGTTGCCACCTTGTGCAAGCGGGGGTCTGGGTAGCAAAGAATGTTTAAAAGTGCCATGGTAATTTTTTTAGCAATACCTCTATTTTCGCCAATTTGAAGAAGCCTTGTGCAAGTGACGAATCGTACCCAAAATCGGCCTCCCCCAATCTGCGGGGCACTGTTTAGGAAAAAAATGGTTTCGTCTAGAGAAAGTCTAAAAGCCTGGCTGCGTTTGAGCCTCACGCCTGGCGTCGGCAATATCACAGCGCGCGCATTGCTTTTGAAGTTTGGCTTACCAGAGATCGTCTTTGAACAACCCGCCTCCGAACTGCAAACAATTGTAAGCAGCGCCATTGTCCAGCAACTTCGCCTCGTTCCCCTCGGCTTAGAAGAGGCATTAGAGACCACTTGGGAATGGCTCCAGACGCAGGCTGATCTCGGCACGGGCAAGGTCGCTCACAAGCGACTTCTCACCTTGGCCGATAGCGACTATCCAAGCAGTCTCATGCTCACACCCGACCCGCCTTGCCTGTTGTACGTTTTAGGTCAAGTTCAACACCTGCACTTGCTCAGTCCACCCGTCAACCAAGCACCACGTGCAATGGCTGTGGTGGGCAGCCGAAATCCCACACCACAAGGCCGTTTGAATGCACACGACTTTGCTGCCCATCTGGCACAAGCGGGTCTCACGGTGGTTTCTGGTTTGGCCTTAGGGGTAGACACAGCAGCGCACCAAGGCGCTTTAAAAGGTGGCAGCCCGCATCATCCCTTGCACACGGTGGCCGTGGTAGGAACGGGGTTAGACCGCGTTTATCCGCATCAAAATCATGCCTTGGCCTTAGAGATTGCGTTGCATGGCTTGTTGATCAGCGAATACCCATTGAACACGCCACCCCTCACTTCCAATTTCCCACAACGCAATCGGTTGATCGCTGGCCTGTCTCAGGGCTGCTTGGTGGTCGAGGCCGCAGCGCGTTCTGGTTCTTTGATTACTGCCAAGCAAGCCTTGGACTTGGGCAAAGAGGTGTTTGCCATACCCGGCTCCATTCACACCACCGTCTCTAAAGGGTGTCACGACCTCATTAAGCAAGGCGCTAAGTTGGTCGACTGTGCACAAGATATTTTGGAAGAGTTGAAAGACCTGCCCTCTGTGGGTTGGCACACCGCGTCTGCACCTGACCTGTTAAATCCACCTAGGGCGCTCGAACCCTTTTTGGAAAATGAACAGATAGGCACGTCAACATTGAGGGTGCTTGACTATTTGGGACAAGACCCTGTGGGCCTAGATGAGCTGCAAATAAGAAGTGGCTTGAGCACCTCTCAATTGCAAGCTGAATTGTTTCAATTGGAATTGAACGGGGCACTGGGCCGCTTGCAAGGCGGCCTTTACCAAAAGCTTAGCCCACGGCGATAAATCTCTGCCTGAAACTATTTGTTAAAACTTCTTGTTTAAACCACGGCGCCTGAGTTGGGGTCGTCTGGGTCTTCGTCTTTTTTCGGTGGCGCTTTGATCAAGTCTTCGCGCTGAATGCCCAACCACATGGCAATGGCCGCAGCAACAAACACCGAGGAGTAAATGCCAAACAAAATACCGATGGTCAGCGCCATGGCAAAGTAGTGCAAGGTCTCGCCGCCAAAAAACAACATGGAGAGCACCATGATTTGGGTTGAGCCATGCGTGATGATGGTTCGACTGATGGTGGACGTGATGGCGTTGTCAATGATCTCAACCGTGTTCATCTTGCGATAGCGCCGGAAGTTCTCGCGAATTCGGTCAAAGATCACGACCGACTCATTCACCGAATAGCCCAGCACCGCCAACACCGCGGCCAACACCGCCAAGGAAAATTCCCACTGAAAGTAGGCAAAGAAGCCCAAGATAATAATGACGTCGTGCAAGTTGGCAATGATGGCGGCCACCGAAAATTTCCATTCAAAGCGCACTGCCAAATAAAGCATGATGCCAATCACCACAAAGGCCAAAGCCTTCAGGCCGTCTGTCGCCAACTCTTCACCCACTTGAGGGCCGACATATTCTGAGCGGCGCAAGCTGGCTTCTGCGTTTTGCGCTTTCAAGGCTTCCATGAGTTTGTCACTTTGCTGCGCAGAGCTCACGCCCTTTTGCGCAGGCAAGCGAATCATCACATCGCGCGCTGTACCAAAGTTTTGGACCTGCACCTCGGTGTAGCCTAAGCTGGAAACCACGCCGCGCACCTGATTGAGGTCGGCGGGTTGGCTGTAGCTGACTTCCATCACGGTGCCGCCCGTAAATTCCACCGACAAATGCAAACCACGGCTGAACAAAAAGAACACGGCCAGTAAAAAAGTGACTAGGGAGATGACGTTGAAAATCAACGCATGCTTCATGAATGGGATGTCTTTGCGGATTTTGAAAAATTCCATGATGCAGCTCCGCTTTATGCTTTGTCGTCGATTGTTGCAGGCAGTGCAGAACCGTCAGGTCGCCAGACTGTGCCGATAGACACCGACTTGAGTTTCTTCTGGCGGCCATACCAAAGATTGACCAAACCGCGCGAGAAAAACACCGCAGAGAACATGCTGGTCAAAATGCCCAAGCAATGCACCACCGCAAAGCCACGCACAGGACCAGAGCCAAAAGCCAACAGGGCCACACCCGCAATCAGGGTGGTGATGTTGGAGTCAAAAATGGTGGCCCAAGCACGGTCGTAACCTGTGTGAATGGCCGCTTGAGGCGAAGCACCCAAACGCAACTCTTCACGCACACGTTCATTGATCAGCACGTTGGAGTCAATGGCCATACCCAAAGCCAAGGCCATAGCGGCCATGCCGGGTAAGGTGAGGGTGGCTTGCAACATCGACAGCACCGCCACCAGCAACAACAAGTTGACGGCCAACGCAATGCTAGAGAACATGCCAAACACCGCGTAATAAACGCACATGAAAGCGACAATCACCAAGAAGCCCCAGATGACACTGTTGAAGCCTTTGGCAATGTTTTCTGCACCCAGACTGGGGCCAATGGTGCGCTCTTCAATGATTTCCATAGGCGCAGCCAAAGAGCCTGCGCGCAACAGCAGCGCCGTGTCGTTGGCTTCGCTGGTGGTCATGCGGCCAGAAATTTGAACGCGGCCGCCACCAATTTCTGAGCGGATGACAGGCGCTGTCACCACTTCGCCTTTGCCTTTTTCAAACAGCAAAATGGCCATGCGCTTGCCCACGTTTTCACGCGTGACATCTTTAAAGATCCGCGCGCCTTTGCCATCCAATGACAAATTCACAACGGGCTCTTGTGTTTGGCCGTCAAAGCCTGGTTGCGCATCGGTCAGGTTGTCGCCGGTCAGAATGACCTGCTTTTTAACGATCACTGGCTGGCCGTTGCGCTCTAAATAACGCTCAGAGCCAAAGGGCACCAAACCATTGGTTTGCTCTGCAGAGCGTGCCTCGCTGCTCTCGTCAACCAAGCGAACTTCCAAGGTGGCCGTGCGACCCAAAATATCTTTGGCCTTGGCAGTGTCTTGCACGCCAGGCAGTTGCACCACAATGCGGTCAAGGCCTTGCTGTTGAATGACCGGTTCGGCCACACCCAGCTCGTTGATTCGGTTGTGCAAGGTGGTGATGTTTTGCTTCAAGGCCTGTTCTTGAACGCGGCGCGCAGCGTCAGATTTGAGATTGGCCGTGATTTTGAACTCGCCGCCATCGGCTGCATCAAGGACTTGCAAGTCGGCAAACTGATCAGCCATGACACGGCGTGCGGCATCCAATTGCGCTTGATCGCGAACTTTGATTTCAATGCTTTGGCCGTTGCGTGTGATGCCCCCATGGCGGACATCTTTTTCGCGCAATGTGGTGCGAATGTCGCCTGCCAATGAATCTGTTTTTTGCGACAACGCGGCTTTCATGTCCACTTGCAACATGAAGTGAACACCACCGCGCAAGTCCAAACCCAAGTACATGGGCGAAGCGGACAGCGCAGTGAGCCAAGCAGGTGACCGTGACAGCAGATTCAAAGCGACGACATAGCCGTTGTCTGAGCCTTCGGGAATCAAGGCTTTTTGAATGGCGTCTTTGGCTTTGAGTTGTTGCTCCGTGGTTTCAAACCGCGCTTTGATGGAAGCCCCTTCCAGCGTGACTGCTGCAGAAGGCACATTGGCTGCCTTGAGAGCGTCTTCCACACGCGCCAAAGTGGCAGCGTCCACCTTCGAACTCATCTTGGAAGAAGAAACTTGCACCGCAGGTGCTTCACCAAAAAAGTTAGGCAAGGTGTAAACCAAGCCCAACAACAAAGCGATGACGATGATCGCAAATTTCCACACCGGATAACGGTTCATGATGGCGGCCGCTTCAAAGAAGAAAAAAGAGCAACAAGCAAATTCCCCCGCACATTCAATGCGCAGGGTTGTTTGGCAATTACTTCATTGAGCCCTTGGGCAAAACTTGAATCACAGCAGAGCGTTGCATTTGAACTTCAACGCCATTGGCAATCTCAACGTTCAAATAGCCGTCGCCTAATTTGCTCACTTTGCCCAAGAAGCCACCGGCTGTGACGATTTCGTCGCCTTTGGCCAGCGCATCAATCATGGTTTTGTGCTCTTTTTGCTTTTTCATTTGGGGGCGAATCATGACGAAATACAGCACCACAAACATCAAGAGCAAGGGCAACATGCTCATCAAAGAAGATTGCAGGTCGCCGCCCGATGCAGCTGCTGGGGCGGTTTGGGCAAAAGCGGATGAAATGAACATCGACGAACTCCACGAATAAATTTAAGGTAACTCCCAAAAATAGGCTTAAAGCCGCCTTTCAGGCCAACCTCCGATTGTAAGCGGGGCTATGATGGCAGCCAATGACCTTGTCCAACTCGGGAGACGACCATGGCCAGCCATTCTCATGAACATGACCACGACCATTCCACGCTGAGTGAAATGGACGTCAGGGTCCGCGCACTGGAAACCCTTCTGACTCAAAAAGGCTACATCGACCCTGCAGCCATCGACCGCATCATCGAAACCTACGAAACCGAAATTGGCCCGCATAACGGCGCCCTAGTGGTGGCCAAGGCCTGGGCTGAGCCCGACTTCAAAGCGTGGCTGCTTCAGGACGCTACCGCCGCCATCGCCTCTTTAGGCTTCACGGGCCGTCAAGGGGAGCACATGGTTGCGGTAGAAAACACCCCCGATCAGCACAACATGGTGGTTTGTACGCTCTGCAGTTGTTACCCCTGGCCCGTTTTAGGCTTACCGCCCGTTTGGTACAAAAGCGCCGCCTACCGTTCCCGCGCCGTCCTTGAGCCCCGCAAGGTATTGGCCGACTTTGGGGTTAGCTTGCCAGAAAGCACCCGCATTCGCGTTTGGGACTCCACCGCCGAAGTTCGCTATTTGGTCTTGCCCAAACGCCCCACTGGCACAGACAATTTGTCGCAAACAGACCTTGCAGCTTTGGTCACGCGCGATGCCATGATTGGGACGGCACTGATATGAATGGCGTTCACGACATGGGTGGCCAGCAAGGTTTTGGCCCCGTTCTTTTAGAAGAGGCTGAGCCTTTGTTCCACGCAAACTGGGAAAGTCGGGCCATGGCCATGACCGTGGCCATGGGCGCCAGCGGGCAATGGAACATTGACCTGAGTCGCTCTGCCCGAGAGTCATTGCCACCTGCCACCTATTTGTCCAGCACTTATTACGAGATTTGGATTCGTGGGCTGGAAAAACTCTTGTTGGAACGCGGTATGGTGACGCAGGCAGAGCTTGAAGCAGGACAGTTAATTACGCCCCCTGCCAAAGTCAACAAAGTGCTCACGCGTGACACCGTGGACGCAGCCTTGAAAGCGGGCTCCCCCACTGAGCGCCCCATCGCTCAGCCCGCCTTGTTCAAAATAGGTCAAAAAGTACGCGCGCTCAATATGCATCCACAAGGGCACACTCGTTTGCCACGTTATGTGCGCGGCCATGTGGGCACCATCGTCAGCTTGCACGGCGGTCATGTGATGCCTGATCAGCACACCCTGCGCGCATTGCCGCCCTTCAACGTGACGGTTGAATGGCTCTACACCGTGGTCTTCGACGGGCCCACCTTGTGGGGTGTTGGCAGTGACCCTGGCGTGGAGGTGACTGTGGACGCATGGGAATCTTATTTAGAAGCTACAGACTGAGACCTTCTCAAGCACAGCCATGCAAAACACCCACCTGACACTGGAAGACATTGCCCAACAGTGCGGCGGCGAAATGCCTCTGCCCATCCAAGAAGCCAACGGCGTTGTCTTTGCAGAACCTTGGCAAGCGCATGCTTTTGCCATGACGCTGCAATTGCACGAAAAGGGCTTGTTCAGCTGGCCTGAATGGGCCGCTTCATTGACGCATGAAATTCGCAACGCGCAGACTTCTGGCGACGCAGACACCGGCACCACGTATTACACCCACTGGCTCAATGCCTTGGAGTCAATGGTACTGGCCAAGCAATTGGGCACTGCCGATCAAATTCATGATTTAGAACATGCTTGGGAAGCTGCCGCTGCACGGACACCACATGGACAGCCCATCGCCTTAGAAATTTAAGTCTCTGGGGTGTCGGTGCCGACAACACTATGATGCGCCCATGTTTCGGAAAATAAAAACTTGAAATTTCCTGCGCTTCCTGTTGCCGCCCTCATGGTCAGTTTGGTCACCCTGTGCGCTGGCACATCCTTGGCCAAAGGCTTGTTTCCCTTTGTAGGTGCCGAGGGCACCACCACCTACCGCTTGGTGTTTTCCACCTTGTTGCTGATGGCCTTTTGGCGTCCTTGGCGCCGCGCTTGGACTTGGGCCGATGTGCCCATCCTGGTGTTGTTTGGCGCCACCTTGGGACTGATGAACTTGCTGTTTTACAACGCCATCAAAACAGTGCCCTTTGGTTTGGCCATCGCCGTTGAGTTCACGGGGCCCTTGGCCGTCGCTTTGTGGTCTTCCAAAAAACCGCTCGACTTTGTGTGGATTGTTTTAGCCGTTGCCGGCATGGGCCTGATCTTGCCACTTGGAAACGCTTCAGGTGCGGACATGCAGGCTGCAGCGATCGATCCTATGGGAATTGCTTATGCCTTAGGCGCCGGTGCTTGTTGGGCCGTCTACATTGTTGTCGGCCAACGCGTGGCCGATCGCATTGGGGCATTTGCCACACCCATGGGGATGTTGGTGGCAGCTTTGCTGGTCACCCCTGTCGGCATCAGTGTGGCGGGCAGTTCATTGTTGAACCCAGAGTGGATGTTGGCTGGCTTAGGCATTGCCTTGCTGTCGAGTGCTATTCCGTACAGCTTGGAAATGTATTCACTCAAACACCTGCCCAAACAAACCTTCAGCATCTTGCTCAGTCTAGAGCCCGCCGTAGGTGCATTGGCGGGTTGGCTGGTTCTTTCAGAACAACT
>CALAGS010000203.1 GCA_937891665.1 uncultured Burkholderiales bacterium
GGAATGCAACCCCCCCCACCTGGAGGTAAGCCACCACCTCCAGGCGGCGCAATGCCTCCTGGTAAACCACTTCCTCCTGGTGCTCCAAAGCCACCTGGTGCTCCAAAGCCACCTGGTGCTCCAAAGCCACCTGGTGGCTAATAGCTAACTAGATCACGAATGGGTACTCAAATGAGTACCCATTTTTTTTCGTCATTTTCTTAATTCGTGTTGATAATGACTAGAGTTATGAACACCACGAACATTCTCAGAACTTTTTTTACCAAAGTTTGGGGTCTAGAAGCTTGTCTCTACTGATACCCACCTTGAGTATGAATTGTTGAGTCAGGTTTGGTTTCAGCGGGTGAACCGTTCTCGTGGCTTCTTGCGGTCTGCTGGTGTCGTTTGGCACTGCAATTGTGGTCAAGAACATCAGCCAAGCAGAGGCCTTAATTCCACCCTGCGATGACACGCCTTTGATCCTTCATAAGCCAGTCTTTCTGCTGTTTCATGGTCCGCCGCTTGAATTAGCCAAAACCCACTGTAATTTTCTTTGGTATCCAAAAGAGGCTTGCCTGTTGCCAAGTTGGTGTCGTTTCGGTTATCGATCACATTGGCATGTTCTGGGGCTGCTAATCCGCCCGCAAAAATCCATTGTCCCTTGGTTCTCAAAGAATCATTGAAGGCATCAATGGCAACCATTTCTTCAGGTGTGCCCGATTCAGACAAATCGTCTATGACAAAGATGATAAATTTTTTTAGCATGGCCTTACGATTCTGAAATTTTTGAGTTCACTGCTGGCTTCGAGTTGTCAGTTTGAGGTGGTCTTCAGGTGTTGTTTTACACGCGAGTTGGTGGTGTAACACATTAATTCAAAAAATAACACGACTTTGATTTCGGTGATGCGCAAGTTGGACAAGTAAACCCCATTTAACGTTTTGATTTATATTTTGCACCATACGCAATGATTGGAAGTCTTTTCATGAAAATAGGCTCAAGCACCAAAATGTAGAAAAAAAAATGGCAAAACACATTTCTGAAACGCCAGCAACACAATGGTTAAAGCAAAATAAAGTCACTTACACCGAACATCCCTACGACTACGTTGACCATGGCGGAACGGCCGAATCGTCCAAGCAACTTGGTGTACCCGAGCACCATGTGGTTAAAACCCTGGTCATGCAAGACGAGCAAGGCAAAGGTTTGGTGGTGTTGATGCACGGCAACTGCAAGACTTCTACCAAAAATTTGGCGCGGCAAATAGGCTGCAAAACTGTTGAACCCTGCAAGCCCGAAGTGGCACAAAAAAACTCAGGTTATCTGGTGGGCGGAACTTCGCCCTTCGGTTTAAGAAAGCAAATGCCGGTTTATGTGGAGTCCAGTATTTTGGAGTTGACTCAAATTTGGATTAATGGCGGTAGACGCGGATTTTTGGTGTGTATCGCCCCACAAGTATTGGTCAATCAACTGGGCGGCAAACCAGTACAGTGCGCTTTGCCGCAATGAAGCTGAGAGATTGACTGCGAGCTTTATTTGCCACTTAAATAGTAGATCATCATCCAGTATTCTTAAATGTGAGAATAATTGGGTTTGATCAACACTTGGATTGTTTGAACTTTGAATAATGTTTGGTGTCTTGATGATTAAAATTCCGAAAACCCATTTACGCGTTTACCCACTGTGCCTTGGCGCCAATGTCTTTGGCTGGAGTGCCGACGAAAAAGAATCGAATGCAGTGCTGGATGCTTATGAATCGCATGGTGGCAACTTCATAGATACTGCAGACGTTTATTCACAATGGAAGCCTGGAAATCAAGGTGGTGAATCAGAAACACTGATTGGCCATTGGCTCAAAAAGCAAGATCGCCAAAAATTTGTCATCGCCACAAAGGTAGCTCTTCTCAACACTCGGCCTGGCTTGTCGGCTGCAAATATTTTGGCGGCGTGCGACGATTCACTGCGCCGCTTGCAAACTGATTACATCGATATTTATTACTCACACCGCGATGATGCCGAAACCCCGATGGAAGAGACCTTGGGTGCCTATGCCCAATTAATCAAAGCGGGAAAAGTGCGTTACATCGCTGCCTCTCAGCATACCGGAGCCCGCCTTCAAGAGGCGCTGAACATCTCAGCCAGAGATGCTTTGCCCTCCTATATCGCACTACAAGACCACTACAACTTGGTGCATCGCGAACCCTTTGAATCTGAGCAAGCTCCCGTGCTTGCTGCCAACGATTTAAGTGCATTTCCTTTTTATGGTCTGGCGCGTGGATTTTTGACTGGTAAATACCGGCCAGGTTTGAAAATTGAATCTGTACGAGCAGAAGGCGTTGCTGAGTTTTATTCGGACCAAAACTGGAAAATCGTAGAGGCTTTGCGAGATATCGCACAATCACGAAGTGCACCGGTTTCGGCCATCGCCTTGGCCTGGCTACGCTCACACCCCCAAGTCTGCGCGCCAATTGCTAGCGCACGCACCGTCACACAGTTAGAAGAGATTGTTCAGATCATTGAGTTGAGTGGCCCTGAAATAACACACCTCAGTGCAATAAGTCGTCAGTGATGATTTGATTGTTGCTTCGCAATTCGAGCCTGAATGATGTCCCTCTTTTTGATTGGCAATCAATGACATCTGTCCTTTGCAATGTCATAGATCAATGGCACCACATTGAACAACCCTAAGCCATGATCATTTTTCAAGCAGTCAGGCTTTGCTGAATTTTTGACCGCATTGGCAAACTTCTCGGTTTGCTTTCTAGCCACTTTGGCCGATTCATCCTCAATCAATTGCTTAACAGGTGATTGGCTTATTTTATTTGTTGTATCTCTCGCCTTCGAAGGCAAACTCAAATTCAATGTTTTCGGCTCTGCAACTTCAAGCGGCAAAGGTGCTTGAGTGATTGAATTTTCAATTTTGATATTTACAAGAGGTTCAACGACAGAACTTGGTAACAAGTCAGCCTTTGGAACAGCTTGTTGCAGGGGTTGTAGGGGTTGTAGGGGTTGTTTGGGTAGTGGAATCGGTTTAATTGGATTCTCAAGTAGTCTCATTTCAACGACTTGTTGAAAGGGGGGCTTTTTGTCTGAATTGAATGAATGATTGGCTAAGTAAATGAGGGGTGTCAATGTCATCAACGCAGAAAGCGCTAAGGGTAATAACTTGGGTGATGTCTTGGAAGAAGCCAATGAACTGTTGCTATGCATGCATTAATCATCAATTAATTGGGGTTTTGAGTGCTATTTTTAGAACTTATGAATGAAGTTTTCGGAGCCTCTATAAAATAAAGTTTGTTCTGCACTTTAGTTTAGTTAGAGTTATCAAAGTTTGACTTAAAAAGTTTTTTTGCGCTACCAAATTCCATCCAAAGAGGCCCGTAAATGAATGTTTATAGCTTGATCATCGCTGCCGAAAAATGTATTTTATTTATCATTGCACTGTTTACAATTTTTAGCGTTGGTGCAGAAATGTACACCGTGATTCAAAATGGAAAAATTGCGTTAACTGACTTGCTTCTGATGTTCATTTACGCAGAGGTTTTGGGCATGGTAGCCGCGTTCTATCAATACAGAAAAATTCCAATTACCTTGCCCATTTTCATTGCAATCACTGCACTGTGCCGACTCATTATTCTTCAGGGTAAAGGCATTAGTACCGTTGATCTTATTTATGAAGGCTGTGCCGTATTGCTGCTTGCCATTTCTGTTCTCATCATTCAATACGGCAAGAAGTTTACAAAAGATAACGATTAGCAAGCTTAGTAATTTGCGTTAAAAGGTTCAAGCACCATGGCCTTTGATATAGGTTTCAAGAAACTTGATCTGATTGCCTTGCAGTTCAATGATATTTTTAACCATGTCGCCAACCGATACAACGCCAACTACTTTGTTTGCTTCAAGAACGGGCAAGTGTCTAATGTGCTTGTGAACCATGATGGCCATACACTCGTCTAGTGTGTTCGTGAGTTTCACGGTCAGAGGATTGGGCGTCATGATTGTTGAAACCGCAACCTCAGAGGCATTGTTGTGCGGCAACAATACTTTAATAGCACAATCGCCCTGTGACACGATGCCCTTTAATTCGCTGTCATCTATGACCAATACGGCTCTGACGCGGAAATCTCGCATAATTTTCAAAACGTCTTCTACGGGGTCAGTTGATCGAACAGAGAAAATGGTTTTTGATTTTTGATCAATAATTTTTTTTACGGTGGTCATTAACAGCAGCCTTTAAAAATAAAACTACATGTGAGTAGTTTTGTCTAATGAATTAGACATCTCGATTTGTATTTTTTCAAAGCAATACTTTACAGCCACTCTATTAAAAAGTCCACCAAAATTGAGCTGTATGTGTTATGTGGGCAACTTATCTCCCCCTGTCGCCTGCCGTTCTTTAAGGCCCCTTTAGCGCGTTAATCAAATGAGCTTGGTCATGAACACGCTGTAGGGATCAAGCATGTAGTCGCCAAATGGGCTGCAGATTTCAAATCCGTTTCTCAAATACAGGGACCGTGCAGCTGAAAATGACTCTGCAGATCCTGTTTCTAAACTCAATCTTTTCAAACCTTTTGCGCTAGCTTCTGTGACGATGTGAGAAAGCAAGGCTTGACCAACACCTTGCCGCAAAAACTTCTCTCTGGTTCTCATTGACTTAATTTCACCGTGTTGATGACCGAGCGTTTGAAGAGCGCCACATCCACAAAGCTCGGTTCCCAACCACGCAGTCCAAAACGTAACATGGGTTTGTCTGAGCTTGTCTAAGGAGAATGCGTGAACACTTTCAAGGGGCGTGTTATGAAGCATGCCTGCCATGTGTTCTCGCACAATCGATTGAGACTCAATACCAGACAGGTCATCTTTGCGAATCACAATTTTCATGGTCTTTACTGGCTCCCAGCTTAGCTAAATAGGATGGAGCCAAGGTGCACCAGCGAAGCTGCCAAAGCCAGGCCTAAGCCCACAGCACTTCTGGGGCGCAGCACCATTTCAGCCACCACTTGGGTCGGAAAAGAATAGGTTTGCTGAACAGCGGCATGCTTAAAGGGATGTGCCTTTAGAAATCTGCTATTTGTAGCAAGTTTCATCATGTCGCGCCGGCTGCGGTATCTCATCATGCCTGCAATAGTCCAACCTGGATCTGGTGGTGCATTCCAAGCGTCGATGTAGCCCGCAACTTTGCGGCCAGCCACTACAGGGTGACCTCCGCCAGACAGCAAGACCCCGACAAATTGTTTGACATATTCTTGCAGCAAGTCTTGTGCGGGTGTTGGCGCACCTGTGAAGGGGTGAGCCACGGGGTGGGGGAACAGCTTCACGAGGTTACACATGACAAATTCTTTGCCATCGTCTGCCTCCAGAAACTCTCGCAATACAGCGCGGTCTGTATGGTGAGGGCCCGGTAATTCAGCAGTCTTGTTCATGAACTTTTCAATCTCGTCTGCACTCAGTGGGCCACGCCAGTTGTCATACCAAGCGCGAAAGAAGATGTATGCCAGAAGGGCGACAGGCCAGGCCCACCAAAAACCCAATGTGTGCGCTGTAGTCATATGAAAAATTCCAATTTCAAAAAAGTGAATGGAAGAAAAGTTTTGAAGCCAAAATATTCATACCCTTATGAAATCATTGACGTCTTTTAAATAGCCGCATCCATTCTAATTGGCCATAACTGTTGTGCGCATGTAAAGCTGTATTAATATAGGCAGTGATTTAAAAAAATTGAAATGCTGACGTATCAAAAATGCCTATTGTCGATAGTTTTACTTCTCCTCGGTTTATTGCCAGCCTGTGGCTTCATTAGCCATCAATCAGTTTACGAGGGTATTCGTGGCAGTGAAAAAGCCAAGACAACGGGTACTTCACAGAAATCCTCGACCTTACCCAATTACGATCAATATGAAAAAGAACGGGAAGTTTTGAAAAAATAAATTGCTTCTATGAGGACAATACAAGCACCATGAATTCTCTATTCTTGAAAATCAAAAACCTTTACAAGCTGATCAATCGTGGCATTCTCAAAGTGTCCGATTGGATGGTCAATGGCTTTAAAGTGGCGCTTGTATTGGGTGTTGTTCTGTATGGGGTGGGTATCGGTTGGTTTGTTTTTTATGCCGACAAGGTTAGCCTAGACGACCACACTGTTCTGGTGATGGACTTAAAGGGCGTATTGGTTGAAGAAACACCTGGTGGTTTGAAGGACCAGTTCATCGGTGAACTTCAGGGTAACGCCACCGAAACTGTTCGTTTGCGCGATGTGGTCATGACCTTGGAGTTGGCTGCCAAAGACAAACACATCGACAAAGTACTCTTGAAGCTTGACGACTTTCAGGGCGGTGGCTTGGTTTCTTTGCGTGAAGCGGCCAGCGCCATTGAAAAATTCAAAGCGTCTGGCAAACAAGTGGTGGCTTGGTCTACCTTTTATGACCAACGCCAATATTATTTAGCAGCGCATGCCAATCAAGTTTTGTCGCACCCTATGGGTGGTGTCTTAATTGAGGGCCTAGGAAGAAGTCGAAACTATTACAAAGACGCTTTAGACAAACTGGGTATCAAGGCCAATTTAATTCGTGTGGGTCAATTCAAATCTGCAGGTGAACCTTTCGTTTTGAACGCGCCCTCTGAGCAAGCCTTAAAAGCAGAAGCACATGTGTACGATGCCTTATGGGCTTTGTACACAGGTGGCGTAGAAAAGGCCCGTAATTTACCGGCAGACAGCATCAATCAAAACATCAACAAGTTGCCTGATGCGTTAGTCAATGTGAAAGGCAATGCAGCCCAGTTGGCCCTCGACTGGAAGTGGCTCGATGGCCTGCAGACGTTTGAGTCATTGCGTGAAACGCTAATTAAAGAAGTTGGCAAAGACGAAGACGTGCAATCTTTCCGCCAGGTTGGCTGGAAAGATTACCTTGTTTCTGAAGTTAAGAAGGTCAAGGGAGATCACATTGCCATCGTTGTGGCCGAAGGAGAAATTGGCGATGGCCGTGCGCCTGCTGGCAAAATTGGAGGCATCTCTACGTCCGAGCGTATTCGAAAAGCGGCTGAAGATAAAGAAGTCAAAGCCATAGTCCTTAGAGTTAACTCACCGGGTGGAAGTGTTTTGGGCTCAGAGCTTATTCGTGAGCAGTTACAAATTGCCAAAGACAAAGGCAAACCCATTGTGGTTTCCATGGGTAATTTGGCGGCATCTGGTGGCTATTGGATTTCAATGGCGTCCAATGTGATCATTGCCGATCCAGCCACCATTACAGGGTCAATTGGTGTGTTTGCCATGTTGCCTACGGGCGACGGGTTGATGAGCAAAATTGGCGTTAACACGGGTGGATACCAAACCAGTTGGCTTGCCGGAGCTTACGATCCTAGAAAAGCGCTAGACCCTCGCATGCAATCTTTGGTGCAATCGAGCATTGAACACATCTATGCCGATTTCATTGGCAAGGTTTCGCAAACTCGCAAACTCGAACTGGCCAAGGCAGAAGATTTGGCGCAGGGCAGAATTTGGACAGGTGCTCAAGCGTTTGATCACAAACTCATTGATCGGCTTGGTAGTTTTTCTGATGCTGTGGAGGAGGCAAGAGCTCTAGTCTCTAAGCTCGATGGTGCCATCAGCAGCCAAGAACTTCCAATTAAGTATGTTGGACGCAAAATTTCACCCATCGAAAAAATTGTCCAAAAATTCATGGGCCAGTCTGGCTGGCTAGCGGGCGAATCCAATGCCATACCCACTTGGAGCGTGATGTCTGCGCATTCTGGGCCTGACGCTTTGTTGTTGAATACCTTGGGTCAAGACCTCAGTTGGCTTCAGACCGTCATTGAAAAGAAGCAGCCCTTTGGTGCTGCAGCACATTGTTTGTGCGGACCCACGTTATTCGATTAAATGTTGCGCTAACAACAATGCCACATGGATGGCATCGCGTTTTGTACCATCCATAATTTGATGCCTACAACTGGTGCCATCGGCAACCACACAAGCATCTTCGTTGTTTCTAATGCTGGGTAACAAGTTGGCCTCTGCCATTTGCTTTGAAACTTCCAAATGTGAGGCTTCATATCCAAATGAGCCTGCCATGCCGCAACAACTGCTTTCGATCAAATCCACCTTGGCTTCTGGAATAAGTTGAATCACTTGCGTCACTGAGGGCATCAATCCAAAGGCTTTTTGGTGGCAATGTCCGTGCACCAAAATCGGTTTTTGAGCAGGGGCTAATTTAACTTTGAGTGAATCAATTTTTCCAGCTTTATTTTCTGCTGCTAAAAATTCTTCAAACAACACAGCATGAGTTGCCACTGTGTCAGCCATCGCACCCAAGCCCATGACCAAGGACTCGTCTCTGAGGGTTAAAAGGCACGACGGCTCTAAACCCACAATGGCAATGCCTTTTTGTGCAAAGGGTAGCAATGCTTCTAGCAAAGCTTTCGCATGTTCTTTGGCCTTGCTAACTTGCCCGCTGGCCAAATAGGTTCGGCCACAGCAAAGGTGCTGGCCGGGTGTGTCTTGCTTGGTGCGACTGGCAATGTGAACTTGATAACCCGCAGCCAACAAAACGTCGTGGGCGGCCCAAGCGTTTTCAGATTCGAAGTAGCCATTGAAGGTGTCAACAAATAAAACAACAGGCTTGCTGGCCTTTAAAACTTCTTCTGCGGAAACACCAACACGAGGCCCGTTGAAGAAATGATCTTTTTTCCATTCGGGCCATGAGCGCTCTGCTGACAGCCCCGTTAAAGACTCTGCCAACTTGGCCAACAAAGGTGATTGGTTACGAAGGTTCATGAGGCCAGGCCATTGCGATGCAATGTGCGCATAGCGAGGCAAGTTGGATATCAAAGAGTCTTTCAACTGCAAGCCATGCTTTTCGTTGTAATGATGTTGCACTTCAATTTTCATGCGCGCCATGTCAACGCCGGTAGGGCAATCGCGTTTGCAACCTTTGCAACCCACACACAAGTCCATTGCTTCCTTCACCTCAGGGCTTTCTAGGCCGCCTTGCAGTTGACCACTCAATGCGAGCCGAAGTGTGTTGGCCCTGCCGCGTGTAGCATGAACTTCATCGCGTGTCACTCTGAAGCTAGGGCACATGGTGCCTGCATCAAATTTTCTGCAAGTGCCATTGTTGTTGCACATTTCAACGGCTTTGGCCAAACCTTGTGCTGGGTCTTGACCTGTTCCGGGCAGTGTTGTTTGTTCTGTGGCGGCGTCGTTGTGAACGTTCCACGCGCTCCAATCCAGAGCGGTTTGAATGGGAATGATTTTGTAATTGTTGCCAAATCGCATGAGCGATGTGTCGTCCATTTTGGGTGGATTCACCATGCGGTTGGGGCTGAGTAAATTCAAGGGGTCTAGGTGCTGTTTAATTTGTGCAAAGGCTTGCTGCAGGGCAGGGCCAAATTGCCACTCAATCCATTCGCCTCGGCAAAGGCCATCGCCATGTTCGCCGCTGTAGGCGCCTTTGAACTTTCTGACCAGTGCGCTGGCTTCCTCTGCGATGGCGCGCATTTTGAGGGGGCCATCACGGCGCATGTCCAAAATTGGACGCACATGCAATGTGCCCACGGAGGCATGGGCATACCAAGTGCCTTTGGTACCATGTTTTTGAAAGACTTGCGTCAATGCATCGGTGTACTCTGCTAAGTGCTCTAAAGGCACAGCACAGTCTTCAATGAAGCTCACTGGCTTGCCATCGCCCTTCAAGCTCATCATGATATTGAGGCCAGCTTTGCGTACTTCCCACAAGTTTTTCTGGGGCGCGTCATCCACCATTTCCACCACGCTGTTGGGCAGGTCCATATCTCCCATGAGTGCCACCAATTGCTTCAATTCGCGTTTGAGTTTTTCTTTGTCTGTGCCTGCAAACTCGACCAGCAAAATAGCTTCGGGCTCGCCAATGATGGCGGTGCGAATGGTCGGCGCGAAGGCTGGAATTTTCAGTGACAAGTCAATCATGGTTCGATCGACCAACTCGACCGCAGTCAAGCTGCCGCTGCCCAGCTTCACAATGTGCTGCGCAGAATCCATGGCTTTGTGAAAGCTGTTGAAGTTGACCACGCCCAATACCTTGGCTGTGGGAAGTTCACTGAGCTTTAAGGTCAGTGATTGGGTCATGGCCAATGTGCCTTCACTGCCCACCAACAGATGCGACAAATTGACTTTTCCATCGGGGGTGTAGGGCCGCTCATTTTGGTTGTCAAAGATATCTAGGTTGTAGCCAGCTACTCGTCTTAAAACTTTGGGCCAATGAGTTTGGAGTTCAGCTTGATGGTGACCTGCCAGTTGCTTCACGAACTGGCCAATTTGCTTTGCGCGGCCATTGCTGTTTTCAAACTGAGAAAAATCAAGTAGCTCGCCGTTACTAAGCCAAGCCTTGGCACCTAACACGTTGTGAACCATGTTGCCGTAGGCAATCGACCTGCTGCCGCAAGAGTTGTTGCCTGCCATACCGCCCAAGGTAGCTTGAGCACTGGTTGAGACATCGACAGGAAACCACACGCCGTGCTTTTTCAGAGAAGCATTCAGGCTGTCCAAGACCATGCCCGGTTGCACCTCCACGATGCCTGCCTGCAGGTCTAGGTTGAGGATATTTCGAACATATTTGCTGTGATCGATGACCAAACCCACGCCGGTGGTTTGACCACATTGACTGGTGCCGCCGCCTCTTGGAACGATAGGCACCTTGAGATCACGGCAGATGGCCATGGCTGTTGCCACTTCATCTGCCTGTTTGGGCACAAACACACCCAGTGGAGTCACTTGGTAAATGGAGGCATCGGTGGCATAGCGGCCCCGGTCGGCGGCAGTAAACAGCACTTCGCCTTGCGTTTCAGTTTTCAAGCGCTTGGCCAGAAGGCCCGCCACTTCGTTGCTGGCAGTGGCAACTTGTTCGTACGTGTGACTGGCTGAGTCTGGGAGAGTGGCAGTAGTTGTATTCATAAGGGACTTGTTCAACAAGAGCTAGGGGTTTTTCCACATCATGGACATCGGATTTACCGCTATTCTCTCGTTAAATTCAAATTAGTACTCAGGAATGCTTTTAAATGCTTCAGCTTGATTTTCATCCAACAGGTCGTCACTTCTTGCAAATTCCGGGTCCTTCACCGGTTCCAGACCGAATTTTACGAGCCATGAGCTTGCCCACCATCGATCACCGAGGCCCAGAATTTGGTGTGCTGGGTTTGAAACTGATGGCCAACATGAAGGCTATTTTCAAGACGCAACACCCGGTCATGATTTACCCAGCCTCTGGCACAGGAGCCTGGGAAGCGGCATTGGTCAATACCTTGAGTGCTGGCGATCATGTGCTCATGTATGAGACAGGTCACTTTGCTTCACTGTGGTTTAAGTTGGCCGCCCGTTTGGGAGTCAAAGCCGAGTTGTTAGGCTTGCCTGGCGCAGAGGGTTGGTGCCAAGGTGTGGACGCACACAAAATTGAAGAGCGCTTGAAGCAAGACTCATCTCACAGCATCAAGGCGGTGTGTGTCGTGCACAACGAAACTTCTACGGGTGTGACCAGTGACATCGCGGCAGTGCGCCGCGCAATGGACAACGCCAAACACCCCGCACTGCTAATGGTTGACACCATTTCAGGCTTGGCTTGCGCCGACTACAGACATGACGAGTGGGGTGTTGATGTGACTGTCAGTGGCTCGCAAAAGGGCTTGATGTTGCCGCCTGGTATGAGCTTTAACGCGCTGTCACCCAAGGCCATTGAAGCCAGCAAAAAGTCGACGCTGCCCAAATCTTTTTGGGCTTGGGATGAGATGCTGGAGATCAATAAATCGGGCTACTACCCTTACACACCCAATACCAATTTGATGTATGGCTTGAGTGAAGCTTGCGACATGATTTTGGGACAAGGCTTGGACGTGATTTTCAAGCGCCATGTGCGATGGGGTGAGGGCGTGCGAGCAGGCGTGCGCGCATGGGGCTTGCCCATTCAATGCGCCGATCCTGCTTTGTACTCACCCATCTTGACCGGTGTCATGACGCCCGATGGCATTGATGCAGACGCAGTGCGCAAAGTCATTTACGAACGATTTGATTGTTCCTTGGGAACAGGCCTGGGCAAAGTCAAAGGCAAGATGTTCCGCATTGGGCACTTGGGTGATTGCAATGACCTGACCTTGATTGCAGCACTTTCTGCATGCGAGATGGGCTTGAAGTTGAGTGGCGTTCAATTGAACGGCTCGGGTGTTCAAGCTGCAATGGATTATTTTTCAGCCAACCCTGTTCCGGCCCTCATTTACAGTTGAAGGACGGCCGCATGGTTCAAAAAGGGCTTCGCATTGGTGCTGGTGCAGGGTATGCGGGCGACCGAATTCCGCCTGCCGTTGCTCTGGCCGAAAAGGGTCAACTCGATTATTTGGTCTTTGAGTGTTTGGCCGAGAGAACCATTGCGCTTGCACAGTTAGAAAAAATTCAAAACCCCATGCGAGGTTTTGACCCCTTGCTCTCGGCGCGCATGAAAGCTGTATTGCCAGCTTGTATGGCGCATGGCACGCGCATCATTACCAACATGGGAGCTGCCAATCCGTTGCAGGCAGGCAAAGAAGTGTTGGCCCTTGCCAAAGCTCTGGGGCTTCATCATCTGAAGGTGGCTGTGGTGTTGGGCGATGATGTGCTTGCTACTTTGCAGGCGGAATATCTCTCCGAGCCATTGATGGACAGCACTCAGACTGTGTCTGATATTCAAGCCTTGTTGGTTTCTGCCAATGCCTATCTTGGCGCTGAGGCGCTGTTGCCTGCTTTGCAAACCGATGCCCACGTGATTATCAGTGGCCGTGTGGCCGACCCCGCTTTATTTTTAGCCCCCCTCATGCATCATTTTCAATGGCGTGCCGATGATTGGTCGCTGCTGGGCAAAGGGGTGATGGTGGGCCATCTGCTCGAATGCGCCGCCCAAATTACGGGTGGCTACTTTGCCGATCCTGGTTACAAAGATGTGCCTAATTTGGCCCAAGTGGGCTATCCCTTGGCAGAGGTTAGCGCAAGTGGCGATGTGATCATTACCAAACTGGCAGATGACGGCGGTTGTGTCACGGTGCAAACTTGCACAGAACAATTGCTTTATGAAATTGAGGATCCAGCGCAATACCTTCAGCCTGACGTGGTAGCCGATTTTTCTCAAGTGCAACTTGAGCAAGTGGGTGCAGACAGAGTACAAGCTGTGGGGGCCAGCGGTACCACTCGCCCCGATACTCTCAAGGTGACCCTAGGGTATCGCGATGGATTTGTAGGTGAAGGGCAAATGTCTTATGCCGGTCCTGGCGCAAAGGACAGAGGGCAGTTGGCGCTTGATGTTGTGAAAGCTAGATTGGCCGATGCAGGGTACGGCCATTTTGAGGCGCGCTATGACCTGATCGGCGTGAACGCCATCTTGGGGGACACGCAGCCAAGCTATGAGCCTGCAGAAGTGCGCGCCAGAATTGCTGTTCGAGTGAACACACAAGCTCAAGCGCTGCATGTGGCCAACGAGGTAGAGGCTTTGTACACCAACGGCCCTGCATCTGGCGGTGGTGCTAGCAAATCAGTGCGTGAAGTGATTGCTGTTGCATCGATGCTCATGCCCCGAAGCGCTGTTCAAACTCAAACTGTGCTGCTAGGCGGCTCTGAGGAGCTTGTCTGATATGTTGTTAAGGGACATTGCGCACACCCGAACAGGTGACAAGGGCGACCGATCTACCATCTCGGTCATTGCCTACGATCGGCAGAATTTTGAGATACTTGAAAAATGTCTGACCCCCGAAAGAATGCTGGCGCATTTTGAGGGCATTGCAAAGGGGCCTGTACACCGTTACAGCTTGCCGCAACTTGGCGCGCTTAATTTTGTGATGCACAATGCTTTAGGCGGTGGCGTGACGCGTTCCTTGGCCCTTGATGCACACGGAAAATGTCTGAGTGCCAAACTTCTCAGTCTTAAGATTGAATAAAATTGTTTTTAAACCTTGGAGATACCATGAAAAATATCCGTATGACTGGTTTGAAAAAGAGTTTGCTCAGTGTGTTGTTGGGTTTTGGCGTTGCAATGTCTGCAACCCAAGCTCAGGCGCAGGCCTATCCCAATAAGCCTATTAAGGCCATCGTGCCCTTTGCTGCCGGCAGTGCCACAGATCAAATTGGCAGAGCCTTTGCACAAAAAATGTCAGAGGTTTTGGGTCAAACCATCGTGGTCGAAAACAAAGCCGGCGTGAACGGTATGTTGGGCGCTGATGCCGTGGCCAAATCGGCACCAGATGGCTACACCATTTTGATAGGCACCAACAGCACCAATGCGGCGCTCAAAAGCCTGATGAAAAAATTGCCCTACGACCAAGATACCGCCTTTGCGCCCATTGGTTACATGGGTTCGGTGCCTCTCATTGTGGCTGTGAACAACGACGTGCCTGCTAAGAATTTGAAAGAGTTTGTCGACATGGCAAAAGCAAAGCCGACAGCAGTGACCTTTGCCAGTGCCAGCACATCTCAATTGGTTTCCTCTGAAATGTTGGCCAGCATGACCGGCATTCAAATGACGCACGTACCCTACAAGAGTGGTCCCGCCGCCATGACCGACCTCATTGGTGGTCAAGTCAATATGTTTACCGCTGACTTTGCGGTCATGTTGCCTCAAGTAAAGGGCGGCAAAATTCGCGGCTTGGCCGTGACATCTACGCAGCGCTCCAAAGCCATACCTGAGCTGCCCACAGTGAACGAAGCACTCGGCTTGAAAGACTATGAACTGATTGCTTACTTCGCCATGTTTGCACCAGCGGGCACACCGGCCGACATGATTCAAAAACTCAATGCGGCTTTGAATGCTGCAGCCAACGACAAAGCCATCCTTGAGAGATTCTCTGCGCTGGGTTTTGAAACTTCACCAGGATCACCTGATGCGCTGGCGCAGCGTTCCAAAACTGAAACTGCAAAGTGGGCTAAGGCCATTCGCGAAGCGAAAATTGAAGCTCAGTAATTAGCTAAGCTTGCCAGTATTTTTTCAATGCAGTCTATTCGTCGCGCTCTAAGCACCTTCATTTTTGTTTCATTTGCTGTTTGCTGGCTTCAAGCCTGCAGTGTGTTGCAGCCCGAAACCTATGTGCCACAGCGCGGCCAGATGGGCAAGGATGTCATGTGGTTGCCCACCAGCGATGACTTGGTCTTGAAAATGTTGGACGCTGCCAAAGTGGGCCCAGAAGATGAGTTGGTTGACTTAGGTGCCGGCGATGGAAAAATTCCTATTGCAGCTGCACGTCAATTTGGCGCCCGAGCTTGGGGTATTGAATACAACAAAGACTTGGCAGCCTTAGCTCGGCGCAATGCCCAAAGGGCTGGTGTGGCCGAGCGTGTTCGCATTGTGCATGGCGACATTTTCAAAGAAGATTTTTCTAAAGCAACTGTGGTCACCATGTACTTGTTGGAAGAGCTGAATGCACAACTCAGGCCTACCATCTTGGCTATGAAGCCTGGCACGCGCGTGCTCTCAAATACGTTTTCTATGGGCGATTGGGAGCCCGATCAAGTCATTCGTGTAACGAACGGCACGGGCTATTTTTGGACTGTGCCTGCCAAGGTGGCGGGTCTTTGGACTCTTTCAGGCTTGGATGAAAAAGGCAATGCCGCTTTGAAGTTGGACCAAACTTTTCAGCGAGTCGGTGGAACGCTGACCCTTCAAGGAAAAACGCAAAATCTGCTAGGAGCGCGAATGCAAGGCACTGAGCTTCATTTCAGTTTTATCAATGCTGATGGACAATTGAAAGCGGTTAAAGTTTTTGTGAACGGCCAAGTGCTTTCAGGCGAAGTTACAGGACCCTATGGCATGGTTGAAATACAACCTGCAACTGTGAAGGTTGAAGGGCGTCGCTCATAAAGCCCTTCTTCATGGCTTATTGGGTGCAGGTTCGAGTTCTGCTGATGGTGCCGTCTGAGCTTTGTACTTCAGTCCAAGGGGTGCAATTGGAAAAAGTTTGGGGTGTGTAAACCGGTTGCTGTTGAATGATCACTGGATTGGGTTGAACGTAGATGGGTTGCCTGGAAGCCTCGTAAATCAATATGCCACCGATTGCGGCTGGTACTGCCCAACCCCAGCCACCACTGTAGCCCCTGGCCCAATGACCATGTCCGTGCCCATGCCTGAAGCCATGCCCGTTGTGCTGCGCCATGGCGGATGCGCTGAGGGTTAAAAGCATCAAAACAAGCAATTTTTTCATCACGATCTCCTGTGGATAGCTATTTAACGTCTGAGGTCGGGTTTTGGTTTACTCTGAATAAATTCCCGAAGTGCGGCGTCTATGCGGGTTTGCCAACCAGCCCCTGAAGACTTGAAATGCTGAATGACTTCGTAAGAAAGCCTGATATTGATGCGCTCCTTCGGAGTTTCTAAGCGGGGTCTGCCTCTTGGTTTTAACAATTCTTGGCTGATTTGATCACTGAATATGTTGGGTAAAACTTCATTAGCTGGACGAGATTTTTTAAAAGTCTCTAAGGTCCAAGTTGGATTCTCGGCATCAGACAATTCAGGATTTTGTTTCTTGCTCATAAAGCCCTACTTCTCTAGAATTTGCTCTGCGAAGACTGATGACATGGACAGCTTGTTCTCTTGGCGTGAAAACAATCACATGCAATTTTTCAGCAAGAAAGCCCATGGCTGTATACCTTGCCTCACCGTAGTCGTACCTTAGATCAGCTGAAATAATGGCAGTGGACCACTCAAACTGCAAAGCCAAATTGAACGACAGACCCCTCAACAACTCATTGCGTTTACTTTTGAGTTGATCAAAACTGATTTCCAAATTAAGTGTACTCACATTAAATATTCTGTCAATGACCTGATGGCCACAGAAAGAATGAGTTTGATCTTTCTCTGCCAAAATTTGCTTGCATTGACTTCCTCCCAACTTTTTGATAATTCATGACCTCTATGAAATTCCACGACAACTTCTCTGATTTCACTTCACAGGCCATGGACGATGGTTTTGATGAAGTGGTCCAAAAGGACTGGGCCCCCGACTTGTCAGTCAAAAACCATACACACCCCTTTGACGTCAGGGTGCAGGTCAGCGCTGGCCAAGTGCAACTCAGTCTTGCGTCAGGCACTCAAACTTATGGGGCAGGGCAGAGCTTTTTCCTTGAGCGAAATGTTGAGCACGCAGAGCAATATGGTCCAGAAGGCGCCCACTTTTGGGTAGCCCGTAAGTTGTAATTCAAAAATGCAAATTCGTTTTGACGCTCTCATTGCACTTGGCCTGTCGTTTTGCTTGTCTTCTCAAGCGCAAACACCATTGCCAAGCCCATCAATCGGGGCACAACTTAAAGTGCACGGACTGCTATGGGATGCCCATGAAGTCACAGTAGCGCAAGTCAAGCGATTTGCTCAAAGTACTGGTTTCGTCAGCCGTGCTGAAAAAGAAGGCGGTGGCTACATTTACGAGTCTGGCTTTGTCCTAAAAAAAGGCTGGACTTGGCGTGCGCCCTTCGGAATTCCAGCGCAAGACAATGAGCCCGCAGTTCACCTGACCTTTGATGAGGCTCAAAAAATTTGTCAACACGAAGGCAAGCGCTTGCCGCGAGACAGCGAGTGGGTCAATGCCGCTTTTGTCGAACAAAGATCGCAAGCACCTGACGGTTTTGTTTCAGGTAAACGCTACCGATATCCCAATGGAGACAGTGCGCGCCAAAGTCATTGTCTTGAAGGCTGCACTTCTTTGAAGGGTACAGCGCCCGCGGGTTCACTGTGGCGCGGAACAGGACACGTGCCAGTCATGACAACCCGACCCGGGGTGAACGGTTTGTATGACATGGGCGGCAATGTCTGGGAATGGGTTGACACAGGCAGTGGTGACGAGAGAGTCACCCGTGGGGCTTCTTGGTGGTACGACGCCAGCAGGCAGGTGGCCGAAGATGTGGCCACAAAGCCTAGAGACACCCGAGTGGGTTACGTTGGTTTCAGGTGCGTTGCCGCGCTTTAAGCAGCAGAAAAATTGACTATTTTTGACAGAGGTCCCATGAATTTCGTTCCTATGATTGAGCTCACCCGCAACGGCATTTCTGAGTGCTTGCACCTGGGAGCACTGGCTGTTACCGACATCCATGGCAAATTGATAGCCTCTGCGGGCAACCCTCACTGGCTTTGCTTTACGCGCTCTACCTTGAAAGCCCTACAAGCCTTGCCACTGATACAAAGTGGTGGCGCCCAACATTTTGGCTTTAGCTCGCAAGAATTGGCGCTCATGTGCGCTAGTCACAATGGTGAAGACATGCACGTAGCGCAGGTCTCTTCTATTTTGAAAAAAAGCGGTAGCACTTACAAGCAAATGCAATGTGGCTGTCATGTGCCTTACCGCTTCTCATTCAACGACCTGCCGCTACCCGATGGTTTTGAATACGACGAGCGTCATCACAATTGCAGTGGCAAGCACAGTGGCTTTTTAGCCTATTGCGCGCTGCACGAACTACCAGCAGAAACTTACACAGACCTCACCCACCCTTTGCAACTTCAAGTGCGCAAAGCCGTGGCCGACGTGGCAGGCATAGCTTCTGAAGACTTGGCTTGGGGCATTGATGGTTGCTCTGCTCCCAACTTTGCCATGCCTCTTTCAAATTTGGCGCAGGCCTATGCACGTGTGGCTCAACCAGAATCAAACACCGAATACGGTGCCAGTTTGAAACTGTTAGGCGAAGCCATGTCGGCTCACCCGGAGTTGGTGTCTGGTACAGGCAGAAGCGATGCTGATTTCATGCGGGTGGGTCGTGGAGATTGGGTGACGAAGGTAGGTGCAGATGGTGTCCAAGTCATTGCCAGTCGCGCTCGCGGACAAGCCTTGGCAATCAAAATTGCGGATGGCAATAAGCCAGCCTTGTTTGCAGCTTCTGTAGAAGCATTGGATCAATTGGGATGGCTAGATTCTGAACAGCGAGAGGCCTTGAAGCCTTGGCGCTCTGCTGGATTGAAAAATATCAAAGGCGCTAACGTGGGTGAGCGCCGAAGTGTTTTCAAAATCCAAACGCTTTAACGAGCCCAGCTTACTTTGTAGACCGATAAGGCAGTTAGCAGGCCATAGCCCACCATGCCCGCCGCAATGAGTGAAAACATTTCAGCTGCAGTACCGTTGTTGTGAGTGAGCCAAAGACCGCCTGCTGCCACCAAACACAGCCTGAAAGTGCCCGCCAATACGGGCCCAAGAAGTTTGCCTGCACCTTGAGATGCGAAATACAAACATAAGCCCAATGCAAAGAAACCGTAGCAAGGTCCAATCCATTGGAAGTAAAGCGCAGTGTAAGAAAGAACCAAAGGGTTTGAGGTGAACAACTCAGTCCAAATGCCAGGCCAAAAGCAGACGAGCAATCCAATGCAGCCTACCAAGACACTTGAAAGCAATGCACCGGACCACGCGACTTGTTTGGCCCGTTGAGCCATGTTGGCACCCAAGGCCATGCCCACCATAGACAGGCAAGCCACACCAAAAGCGAAGGTGATGGGCACTAGCAAAAATTCCAATCGAGTGCCAATGCCATATGCGGCTAAAGCTTCCGGGCCAAAACTGGACATTAAGCTAGTCACCACCACAATGGTGGCCACAGTTTGTAGCGAACTTAAGCTGGAGATGCCGCCCACTTTAAGAATGTCAATGAACAATGTTCGCGACAAGGGGCTGTTAAAGCTGAGCTTTAAAAGGCTGCGAGAAGAGCGCAAATAAAAGAACAAATAAATAGCGCTTGCTGAATAAGCAGTGACAGTGCCAGCGGCAACGCCAGCCATGCCAAAAGCAGGTACAGGCCCCAAGCCCAATCCCAAAATACCACTCAGGGCGACTTGTACCAAGCAGACCGTGAGTAGCACCTGAGAGGGGGTGCGCATGTTGCCAGTGCCACGCAGGACAGATGTGAAAGAGTTTGTCAGCCAGATACTCACAGCGCCAAGAAAGGCAATGTTCGCATAGGCAAGGCAATGTTCAAGTGCTTCGCCTTGACCGCCAATGGCCGTGAAGATGTGGCGACTGAAAAAAACAAAAATGAACGTAAAAAATAGGCCAATGCCAAGAGAAATGAGCGTGGCGTGCAAAACCAAGGCGTTGGCCTTGACAAGGTCGTTTGCCCCCAGCGCACGACTGACTGCAGAAGAAATACCACCCCCCATCGAGCCTGCAGACAGCATCTGCTGCAACATGACCATAGGGAACACCAAGGCCATACCAGCAAGAGGCAGCAGGCCCAGTTGGCCCACGTACCAAGTTTCAGCAATGGTCACCAGCGCGCTGGCGGTCATGGCAAAAATATTCGGTAAAGCCAGTCGCCAAATGGTTGGGAAAATAGGCGCCGAGGTAAGAGCGTTTTGCAATCGTTCTAACTTATTTATTTTGAAAGGCTGGCGCACGTTTGTTCAAAAACGCATCCATGCCTTCTTTTTGATCTTCTGTGGCAAACATCGAATGGAACAAACGACGCTCGAACATCACGCCATCGCTCAGACCACTTTCAAAGGCGCGGTTGACGGATTCTTTGGCAGCCATGACAGCCAAACGGCCCATGCTGCAAATGACCAAGGCAGCGCCCAAGGCCTCTTCCATCAATTTGTCGGTAGGCACCACACGACTGACCAAGCCTGCGCGTTCTGCTTCTTGTGCGTCCATCATGCGGGCCGTTAAGGCCATGTCCATGGCCTTTGATTTACCAACGGCACGCGGTAAACGCTGTGTGCCACCTGCGCCAGGAATGATGCCCAGTTTGATTTCGGGCTGGCCAAACTTGGCGTTTTCGGCGGCAATCATAAAGTCACACATCATGGCCAGCTCACAACCGCCGCCTAATGCAAAGCCACTGACTGCGGCAATGACGGGTTTGCGAATGCTGCGAATGGTTTCCCAGTTGCGGGTGATGAAGTCTTCTTTGTAGACGTCGTTGAAGTTGTGCTTGGCCATGGCCGAAATATCGGCACCGGCCGCAAAGGCTTTTTCGCTACCAGTGATGATGATGCACCCAATGGCCTCATCGGCATCGAATGCCTTGAGTGCTGAACCCAATTCGTCCATCAAGGGGCCATTTAAAGCGTTTAGAGCTTTGGGGCGGTTGAGGGTGACGATGCCAACTTTGCCGCCTTCAACGCGGACTTCAATGTTTTCGTAAGACAAAAGGATTCTCCAATCAGGTTCTAAAAGCCATTACCCCTGACTATAGCGGGATGAAAAGGTGCTTCAATCAAGGGAAAACATTAGCCAACCGATCGGTCGGTTAATGGTACATTTTCGGTTTTAGCCCTTAAGCAGAATTCAGGCAGGAAGCCATCATGACCCAAGACCCGACTTTGTCAGTGACCTTTGAAAAACGCGGCGCCGTGGCCTTGGTCACTTTGAACCGCCCTCAAGCCTTGAACAGCTTCACGCGCCAAATGCACCATGACTTGTGGGCAGCGTTTGACCAAGCCGAAGCCGATCCTGAAATTAGAGCCATGGTGTTAACAGGTGCAGGCAGAGGTTTTTGTGCGGGAGCCGATTTATCAGAGTTCGATTTCACACCTGGCCCCGACATGGTCAAGCGAGCCGATCCTGGCCCCATCATTGACCAAGCGTTTAACCCAACAACTCGCCGCATTCAAGCATTGCGCATGCCGGTTGTGGCCGCGGTCAATGGCGTGGCAGCTGGCGCGGGTGCCTCCATTGCCATGGCCTGTGACATTGTCATTGCCTCGCCACAGGCCAGTTTTATTCAGGCCTTTAGCAAAATTGGTCTCATTCCAGATGCGGGGAGCAGCTGGTTACTGGTGGAGCGATTGGGCTTGCCCCGCGCTTTGGCTTTGGCCATGACAGGCGATAAATTGATGGCTGAGCAAGCCAAGGCATGGGGCATGATCTGGGATGTGGCCGATGACCCGCTAGCTGCTGCGATGGGCATGGCAGAAAAATTGGCCACCATGCCCACCAAAGCATTGGTGGCCACGCGCAAACTCATGGCAGGCGCACACACGTGCAGCTTGTCTGAACAACTTGACCAAGAACGCGACACCCAATCAGCCATGGGTCAAACACACGATTACATTGAAGGTGTTAAAGCTTTCTTGGAAAAACGCCCAGCCAATTTCAAAGGTGAATGAGCATGAATGTCCCTTTTAACAATCTGGCAACACCTTCTCAAGCCGCCATTGATTTGGCCAAACAAGTGGGCGAGTCTATGTTTGCCGTTGACACCGCAAGCAAAGACACCATGGGCATGCAACTCATTTCATGTGAGCCTGGCCGTGCGGTGATTCAAATGACCGTGAAGGAAATGCATTTGAATGGTCACAAAATTTGCCATGGTGGTTTTATTTTTACGCTGGCAGATTCCACCTTCGCTTTTGCCTGCAACAGCTACAACAAGGTAGCCGTGGCGGCAGGCTGCAGCATTGAATTTTTAAAGCCTGGCCAACTGGGAGATGTGCTGACCTGTGTTGGGCAAGAACAAGCTTTGAGCGGAAGACACGGCATTTACGACATGAAAGTGACCAACCAAAAGGGCGATGTGATTGCCATGTTCAGAGGAAAGAGTGCGCAAATTCAAGGCACAGTCATTCCAGAATAATTGGACCCAGAAGAAACAAGACGGAGATTTTTTGATGAGCACCCCCTCACGCTTGCCTTTAGAAGCCATAGAAAAAGCCAGCATCGACGAGTTGCGTTCCTTGCAACTCAAACGTTTGAAAGCTACGCTTCAACACGCCTACGACAATTCGCCCGTTTACAAACTCAAGTTTGATGCAGCTGGCGTGCACCCGAGCGATTGCCAAACATTGGCTGATCTGGCCAAGTTTCCTTTCACCACCAAAGTCGATTTGCGCGACAGCTATCCCTATGGCATGTTTGCAGTACCACGCTCTGCTTGCTCTCGCATTCATGCTTCCAGTGGCACCACAGGCAAACCCACCGTGGTGGGCTATACCCAGCGCGACATAGACACATGGGCGACGGTGGTGGCACGCAGCATTCGTGCTGGTGGCGCGCAAGCAGGCGACATGGTGCATGTGAGTTATGGCTATGGCTTGTTCACGGGTGGTTTGGGTGCTCACTATGGCGCAGAAAAATTAGGCCTCACGGTTGTGCCTTTTGGTGGCGGACAAACCGAACGCCAAGTACAACTGATTCAAGATTTCAAGCCCGACATCATCATGGTCACGCCCAGCTACATGTTGGCCATTGCCGATGAATTTGAGCGCCAAGGTCTTGACCCTCGTAGCAGTTCATTGCGCCTTGGTATTTTTGGCGCCGAGCCTTGGACCAACGACATGCGTGCAGCCATTGAACACCGCATGGAAATTGATGCAGTCGATATTTATGGTCTGTCAGAAGTGATGGGGCCCGGCGTGGCCAGCGAGTGCGTTGAGACCAAAGATGGCCCCACCATTTGGGAAGATCATTTCTATCCCGAAATCATCAACCCAGAAACCGGCCAGCCTGTTGCCGATGGCGAAATGGGTGAGCTGGTCTTTACCAGCCTCACCAAAGAAGCTTTGCCAATCATTCGATACCGCACCCGTGATTTAACCCGCTTGTTGCCAGGCACAGCCAGAACCATGCGCCGTATGGAAAAAATCACGGGCCGCAGCGACGACATGATGATCATTCGGGGTGTGAACGTTTTTCCAACACAAATTGAAGAGCTCATTTTGAAGCGACCCGAATTGGCGCCGCACTATCAATGCGTTCTGACCCGCGAAGGCCCCATGGACAACCTGAAAGTGGCCGTTGAAACACGCCCTGGTACAAGCCCTGACAGCATCGAGGCCCGAGCTGCAGCCAAAATGTTGCAATACGAAATCAAGGTTTACATTGGTTCCAGTGTTGAAATTGATTTGCGCCCTGAGGGGGGTGTCGAGCGCAGCCAAGGCAAAGCCAAGCGAGTGCTTGACCTTCGCGCCAAATAACTTAGCCCATTCAAGCGGTGCTTGAAGTGCCGTCTAGCCATGCGCTGGTTCGGGCTTTGTGCGCATGGTCGGAATTGGTATAACTCAAGCGCCAAGTGTGTACGTCTGATGGGATGCTCAAATCTAAGACAAACACTTTTTGATCTCGCGTGATGGTGGCTTTGGCTTTTATGTCGCTGCCTAGTAGCAAAGCCAATTCATCTAGTTTCTTCAAGCGCCAAGTTGTCGATCTAACTTTGCTGCTTGCAACGGCCCACCATTCGTCGCCAGCCGCCATGCCTGCTTTCTCGGCGGCACCGCCGCGTAAGACGGCTTTGATCTGAACCACGCCTTGAACTTCTGCAACACGCAGACCCAAGCGTTGTGCCATTTGCGGTGGATCTTCGTGCACAAGCACACCATGCGACGAGAGCAAAGTTTTAAGCGGAAGTTCTTGCGTGCTGTGAACCCACGCTCTGATTTCTTTTTGCCAGCTTCGCCCCGTTTGTTCTTGAAGTTCTGCCAACAAGTCGGCTTCTGTGAGTGGCCCACCTTGGCAGCGTTGCCACAAGCCTCGCATCACTTGATCTAGGTTGGCATTGCCTTCTGAGCGCATGGAAAGATCAAGGCACATGGCCACCAAGGCGCCCTTGGTGTAGTAGCTGATGGTGGCATTGGGCGTGTTTTCATCTTGACGGTAATACTTCACCCAAGCATCAAAGCTGGCTTGCGCCACTGACTGAACTTGCCTGCCAGGTGCTTGCAAAACCATGTTGATGGCTTTGTTGATCAATTTGAAATAAGTGGTGTCGTCAATCAGCTTGGCGCGGCGCAACAGCAAGTCATCGTAATAGCTGGTAAAGCCTTCAAAGAACCATAGAAGCTGAGTGTAATTTTCTTGGGTGTAGTCATAGCGCGCAAACTCTGCAGGACGCAATTGCTTCACATTCCATGTGTGGAAGTATTCGTGGCTGATCAAACCCAGCAAGGTGACATAACTGTCCGGCATTTTCTTCATGCTCAGCGCAGGCAGATCACGTCGGTTGCAAATGAGGGCGGTTGAGTTGCGATGCTCCAGGCCGCCGTATCCTTCTTCAACTGCGTTCAGCATGAAGACGTAGCGTTTGTAGGGGACGCTGGAGGCGGGCTTTTTCTCGTGCCAAAACTTGATTTGTGTTTCACAAATTTTTTGAGTATCAGCAATGAGCTTGGCGCCATCAAAAGAGGCCATCGCACCAGCCACTACAAACTCATGGGGAATACCACAGGCTGTAAATTCTCCGCGCCAGAAGTTGCCCAATTCAAAAGGGCAATCGACCAACTCATCGTAATTGGCAGCCACATAATCGCCAAAGCCCTGTTTATTGACTTTGCTTGCTTGCAAACCTGAAGCGGCCAGCCAAGTGCTGCCTTTGATGGCGGTCAATGTGAGGGCATGTGGCCTGTCTTCTTGGCCATGCACTCGCAAGCACAAACTGGTGCCATTGAAAAACCCCCGCTGTGTATCAAGCCATGCAGAGCGTACTGAATTGTCAAAGGCGTAGACCTCATAACTCAGCTGCAAGGCTTGTCCTTCTTTGCATTGAATGAGCCATTGGCTTTTGTTGTCTTGGTGCGTTGCAATTGCTCTGCCTCCTTGTGTTGCTTTTAACTTCTGCAAGTTTTTGGCAAACTCTCGCACCAAGTAACTGCCCGGAATCCATACTGGCAAGGAGACCACTTGCGCAGCTTGAGGTTCGGCAATGTGCAGTGAAACTCTGAACAGGTGCGAGTGAGTTTGGCTGGCATCAATGCTGTAATGAATGACAGGGGCAATCTTTTTTGGACTCATGTGGCGGCAGCTCCAATCAAGCAACTCAATGCAGCCACCAGGGTGAGATGCAGACGCATCGGCAACCATTCTTGGAGGCCAGCTTTTAGGTAAGTTTTGCGGTCAACTGCATAACAAATGCCCAAGATCAATGCCAGCAAAGGCAGTCCGGCAAAGGCTGGCATGGTTACAGCAACCCATGCCAGCAATGAAGGTACAACGCCCCAGCCAAAGTTAAGCAGTGGCGCATTGTGCATGCGCGATACGTTTTTAAAGCCAATGCCCCAATGGATGCCACCTAAAAAAGAAACAATGGCTGCGCCGTAACCCGCCATGGCCAAGGCCAAGAAGGGGTGCAAGTCGGCATCGACCAACCACAGCAAGACCGCCATGCCGACAAAAGGGACGAGGCCCGCATAAGCTATCAGCTTGACTTGCCTTCGAGTTCGATCGGCATGAGGGTTCATGGTTTGACCGCGTTCAACAAAGATTCAATTTGCGCGGATTCAATGGCACCAGGCACACGCGTACCGTCTGCCACAAACAAGGTGGGTGTGCCATTGATGCGGTTCTTTTTGCCAAACTCGACGATGGCATCGATGTTGTGTGTGTCGCAAGCGACCACTGGTGGTGCTATGCCTTGCAGCATCCAGTCGTTCCAAGTTTTAGCTCGGTCTTTGGCGCAAGCAATGTTGCGTGATTTGACTTTGGAGTCTTCACCCAATACAGGGTAGAGCAAGTGGTAAATGGTGACGTTGTCGATCTTTTGTAAATCGCGTTCAAAGCGCTTGCAGTAGCCGCAATTGGGATCTGCGAAGACGACCAATTTGCGTTTGCCATTGCCCTTGACCTGCGTGAACGCAAATTTGATAGGCAGGCTGTCAAAGGGAATGGCCGAAAGTTTGTCGTTTCGCTCTTCCGTCAAATTGCGCTTTTGCTTGGTGTCAATCAGGGCGCCTTGAATCAGAAAGTCGCCTTTGGCATCGGTGTAAAAAATTTCATTGCCTTGAACCCGGATTTCAAACACGCCAGCCATGGGGGTTTTGGAAATTTCTTCAATTTTTGGCAATGAAGGCAAGCGCTCGCTCAATATTTTTTTCAAGTTGGCATCTTGGGACATGGCGCAAGTGCTGGCCAATAGCAAACAAGTGGTGGTCAAAGTTCTGATCAAGCGCATGCTTTGAATTTCCTAAGGTTTTGAGAGGCGATAAAAATGGAATCAATGCTGCGATGAAGATTTCATGGCTTCTCCAGCCATCCATTTCTTCAAAGGGCTCAATTGATTAAAGCTTGACATGCCCCAATTGCGAAGTTTTTGCAGCGCTAGGTCGGGTTGTGCAAAGAGCATTTGCAAGCCATCGGTCACAAAGCCCATCGCCAACACTTCGGCTTGGCGTGAGCGTTCGTAACGGCGCAGCAATTTGGCATCGCTCAGGGGGCGCCAAAATTCTTTTCCTTGAATGACGCGAGACAAGGCCATCACATCGGCCAGCCCCACATTCAAGCCTTGTCCGGCCAGCGGATGCATGGCATGTGCGGCATCTCCAGCCAATGCAAAAGATGTGGCGCGTTGGCCAGATTCTGAATGGGGCATGCTGCCAGTCCAGCGGGCGGCCTTGGCCAACTGCAAGGGCCAAACAGCCCGCTCACTGATCAATTCAATGCTGCCTGCCATACCTTTGCTGGCCTCTTGTAATTGCATGCAAAAACCATCTGCGTCGGTGGTTTTCAATTGTTCAGCGCGGGACGGCGTGAGTGACCACACCACAGCCCACTGGCGGCTGTCTTCACCACCGATGGGCAGGAAGGCCAAAATTTCTGGCCCATGGGCAGTGTGAAACCACTGGCGAGCAATTTGCTGATGTGGCGCTTGGGTTTGAATACGGCAAGCCAGTGCGTGTTGTTCGTAATGCTTCACATCAAACGCAACACCCAACTCAGCGCGCGTTTGGCTGGCGCGGCCTTCGCAAATGACGGTTAAGGGGGCCTTCACGCTTTCTGAAACCTCTTGAATCAGAGGCTGAAAACCAATCGCCTTGGCTAAATTATTTTCCAAGCTGGGCACATCAATCATCCAGTTCAAAGCTTCAACGCCTTGTTGTGCGGCGCTGAATTCTAGATTGCCACCTTGATCGCCTTCAATGTGCATTTTCAAGATGGGCGTGCAGGCCGTGTCTTCTGGCCAGCAACGCAAATCAGACAGGAGTTTTTTGGAGGCTGCGTTCAAGGAATAAGCTCGCACATCGCTGTGACCGTGCGCTGATTTTTGAGCGTCCGATAGGCTCACCAATGCCACACGCAAACCTTGCGATGCCAACATCAAGGACAAGCTGCGTCCGACAATGCCCGCGCCCCTAATGCAAACGTCAAATTGAGTGGATGATTGCGACATAAGTCTGATTGTAGAAGCCCTTCAGAAGGCTTGGATCAAATGGGGGTGTCCCAAGTCAAGGCAACACCGTATTTCGTTTGCAATGCTGCAATGTCTTCTGGCGTGTCCATGTCGACTTTGTAGTGGGGGTTAGACGTCGGCCATTGGTGAACTTGTTGCGGATTGAGCTGACGCCACTCCTTGCCACCCGGCAAGTCTTTAGAAGAAGTGCCATCTGCAAAAGAGGCCCCTTGTGAGTGTGCCAACAGGTCAGACATCACTTTCTGCGACAACATGACAGGATTGCCAGGCTGATTGTCAACCCATGGCTGTAGCATTTGTGTGTCAGCTGGCCCCGCTTTGACAGCGGCGATCAGGGCTTGTAAATCGGCCGCATTTAGCAGGGGTTGGTCGGCTAAGGCCACCATTAGCCACTGTGCTTGCAGGCTTTGTGCTTTGGCCAAGCCTAAATGCAAGGAGCTGTTTTGGCCATCCGTGGGCTGTGGGTTCATCAGCTGATGGATGGGCATGGCGGGCCTATGGGGTCCTCGCAAGCTTGCAGGTGCTCTTGAGCCCAGCGAGGCCTGAATGATGTCGGCCTTGTGTCCCAAGACCAAAACCGTTTCATCGATCCCGGCATCTTCTAGGGCTGTGAGAAGGCGGTTGAGCAAGGTCTGGCCATCCCTTTGTAACAAGCATTTAGGCCGCCCACCCATTCGAGACGCGGTGCCAGCGGCCAAAACCACCGCCACAATGCGCAGGCGGGGGCAAGGGGGGGGAAGTTGGCAATTCAAGGAACTTTGCAAAGTGGCTGAAGGCATGGTCTAAATTAGACCACGCAGACCCTTTAAAATCACAGATTCATCGCTGAATCCAAGAAAGTCTTCCATGAGCCTCAAATGCGGCATTGTGGGCCTGCCCAACGTTGGCAAGTCCACCCTTTTCAACGCCCTGACCAAAGCTGGCATTGCGGCCGAAAACTATCCTTTTTGTACCATTGAGCCCAATACGGGTGTGGTGGAGGTGCCCGATACCCGGTTGCAAGAACTGGCTGCCATCATCACCCCAGAGCGCATCGTGCCTGCCATTGTTGAGTTTGTCGACATTGCGGGCTTGGTTGCTGGCGCCAGCACTGGCGAGGGCTTAGGCAACAAATTCTTGGCGCACATCCGCGAAACCGATGCCACCATCAATGTGGTGCGCTGCTTTGAAGACGACAACGTGATTCACGTGGCTGGCCGTGTCGACCCCATCTCTGACATCGAAGTCATTCAAACTGAGTTGTGTCTGGCCGATTTGTCAGCCGTTGAAAAAGGCTTGCACCGCGTGCAAAAAACAGCCCGTTCTGGCGACAAGGAGTCGATCAAGTTGGTGGCTATTTTGGAAAAATGCCAAGCCGCTTTGAATCAGGGTCAACCCGTTCGCACCATTGACTTCAGCAAAGAAGAAAGACCCCTGCTTCAACAGTTCTTTTTAATCACCGCCAAGCCCGCCATGTTTGTGGCCAATGTGGCTGAAGATGGCTTTGAGAACAACCCCTTGCTTGATCGTTTGAAGGCATACGCATCAGCACAAAATGCACCCGTGGTGGCGATCAGTGCCAAGTTAGAGGCGGAAATGTCTGAAATGTCTGACGAAGATCGACAGATGTTCTTGGAAGAGTTGGGCCAAACCGAGCCGGGTTTAAACCGTTTGATTCGCTCTGCTTACTCACTCTTGGGCTTGCAAACTTACTTTACAGCCGGTGTGAAAGAAGTGCGTGCATGGACCATCCATGTAGGCGATACAGGCCCCCAAGCTGCAGGCGTGATTCATACAGACTTTGAAAAAGGTTACATCCGTGCGCAGACCATTTCTTACGAAGACTTCATTGGCTTCAAGGGCGAGCAAGGCGCCAAAGACGCTGGCAAAATGCGCGCCGAAGGCAAGGACTACGTGGTTAAGGATGGCGACGTGATGAACTTCTTGTTCAGCAGCTAAAAGCCAAGACCTTCAGCATTCAAGCATTGTTGTCTTGCGCTTCTTCAAGCGCTAGGTTTTCAATAAGGGCAAGCAATACCCTTCGAGTGATCAGCAGATCTGGTTTGCTTAGACCTTTAACGGCGACATGGTTCACATCGACAGCCAATGGCACCAAGCGTTTTTTCAATGCGCGGCCCTTGGCCGTGAGGTGCACATACATGTTTTTGCGGTTCTCTGGCTTTTGACGTCTCTCGACGTAGCCCATGTCTTCCATGGCTTTAATGGCGCTGAATGTGGTGGGCTCCATCACGCCGGCTAAGTCGCTGAGTTCTTTTTGGGTCAAACCATCGGCCGTCCAAAGTATGCGCAAAAAAGTCCAGTGACCAAAAGAGACTTGGTGTTGTTGAAGGCGCACTTGAAGGCGTTTGTTAAAGGCCCGACCCGCATCGCGTACCAAGTGCGCCAGTCGATCATCGGGCACCGACTCGTGCCAATGGCGCAAGATACTTTGGGTGTCCCCTAGCTTAGGGGTAATTGATTTTTTAAGCATGGTGCACGGCTACTTGATGATTCAAGTGAACCGCCTGTCCTGTCTGTGCGGCTTTTAACAAGCTCAAGCAGACCTCTGTGGTGGCACGCGCCCAAGAACCGCTGTGAAGCAGCGGGCGGCCTTCTCGCAATGCACCCCAGAGTTCATCGATCACTTCTTTCCGGGGGTAAGCTGGAACGGGTAAGGCTTCAAAGGACTCTTGCTCGGGTCCGTACATCCAAAGGCCTTTGGGTGTCAGCCGCACATCAGCTTTTTCACAACTCACAATCACAGGGCCAAAGTGATGATAAGCCTCTTCATTGTGGGCGATAGCTTTGTACAAGCTCCCCCCATAATTGCGCGCCGCTTTGAGCTGACGTTCTTGTTCTGAATTGGCCGCAGTGGCCAATCTGCTTCGTGCTGAGCCGTAACGTTTGGCGCTTTCAGACGCAGGCTTGTGATTGCCAATTTCACCCACATGGTCCATCCAGATGTCGCTGTCAAAATGGCCGTACCCGTTGTAGGTGAGGTTGGCAAAGGCGCCGCCCTCAAACTTGAGAAGTGCGCTGTAGGCGCCTTCTGTGGGCCGTGTGGCATCCCATTGCCCTGTGCAAGCTTGCACCGTTGAAACTTGGCCACCGCCAAGCAAGCGCACCACATCAACTTGGTGAGATGCTTGGCTGTGAATCACGCCGCCACCCAGTGCCGTATTCAGCTCTTCCGGTCTGCGAGGGCGGTACAAAAAATCGGTGAAGTTCAAAGCGGTGATCATCTTGACCTTCCCCAAACGGCCGGACTGTATAAGTTCATAGGCGCGCAAAACGGGCGCATTGAAACTGTGGCTGTGTCCCACCATAAGTTGCACCCCCGCGCTATGACATGTTTGGATCATGGTGTGGCATTCGCTCAAATCAACGGCCATCGGTTTTTCGACCCAAACATGCTTGCCATGTTTGGCAGCCATGGCGGTGTGCTCGGCATGCAAGCCGTGCGGGGATGCAATGTAAATCAGATCTAGGTCAGGCAAGGCACACAGTGTTTCAGCGTTTGGGGCAACTTGACCCTGAAAGTCTTTGTCAAATTGAGCGCAGGCTTGGGGCAGGGGGTCGGTTGCAGCGACCAATTGCACGCGAGGGTCTTGCTGAAACGTGGGTAGCATGAGGGTGAAGGCTCTGCCTAAACCAATGACACCAATGCGAAGGGGCGTGTTCATGGCATTAAAGACCTATTTCAATGACGCCAGAGGATGCACGTGAAACACAGACCATGATGTGATGGCGCTTTTCTTCGTCGTTCAAAACAAAATCGCGGTGCTCGACATTGCCCGAGATCAAATCTAATTTGCAACTGCCGCACGTACCGCTTTCACACGAGCTTGGGACCGCGTGGCCATTTTTTCTGAGGGCTTCCAAAATACTCTCATGGGCTGCAACCTGAATGGTGTTTTGCGTGCTGCGCAGTCTCACTTCAAAAGCTTCAGAAGGCCCAAATTGTTGGGCTGCTGATGCACCAAAGCTCTCAAAGTGCACACGTCCCTGTGGCCAGTGGCCAGACATGTCGCGCACCGCGTCCATGAGTCCTTGAGGGCCGCAACAGTAAATATGGGCCGCAGTTGGCTTTTCTAAAACAGGCCACAGGTCCAGTCCCTGGTCTGGGTTGCCATCATCAAAATGAAAATTGACATCGCCCAGTTCGCTGGCATTGTTGAGTTCTTGGAGCGTGTCAACAAACGCAGCACCTTCTGGATTTCTAGCGCAGTAATAAAAGCGAAATCGCGCAGTGGCATGCATCGATCTAGCGTCGAGCATTTGCCTGAGCATGGACAGCAATGGTGTCACGCCAATGCCGCCGGCAATGAAGATGACGTCTTTGATCTGATCGCTTAAGCCAAAGTCGTTTTGCGGCATGCTGACCTGCAACAAATCGCCTTCTTGGACTTGCTCAACCATGCTTTGTGAACCACCACGCCCTAGACGCTCGTGTTTGACGGCCAATTCGCAATAGGCGGTTTCGAAAGGGTTGTTGCAAAGCGAATAATTGCGTTTTTGACCACCAGGTGTTTTAACGGTCAGGTGTGCGCCAGCTGTAAAGATGGGCAAGGCATGGCCTTTAGGATGAACCAACCTAAAGAGCCAAATGTCTCTTGCGATGAGTTGTTTTTTTTGCACCTTCAAGGGGAAAAGATCGGGCTCAAGGGTCATGAAATTGCTTTGAATGAATGAGTGAAATTTGTCAATGCCGATTCAAAGGGAATTTGCTTAAAACTTGACAAACATCATGCTTTCCCATTATCTTAGAGCTCTAAGAATAATTGCGCAAGTTTTTAACAAACATGATCACACCTGAAGACAATGAATTGTTGTGTCGCGTAGAGGGCGACGCACCGATGGGGCAACTCATGCGCCGGCAGTGGCTGGCTATTTGCTTGGTTGAGCAGGTGTCTGAGCCCGATGGCACGCCCATCAAGGCCAGAATTTTGGGCGAAGATTTGGTGGTGTTCAGAGACACCTTAGGCCGTGTGGGTGTGATGGACGAGTATTGCCCGCACCGCAAAGTTTCCTTGGTTTATGGCCGCAATGAAGACTGCGGTTTACGCTGCCTCTACCATGGCTGGAAAATGGATGTGGTGGGCAATGTGGTCGACATGGCCTCAGAACCTCAAGGCAGTGGCCTGGTTCAAAAGGTCAAACACAAAGCCTATCCAGTGAAAGAGTGGGCGGGTTTTGTGTGGGCCTACATGGGACCGCCCGAGCACCAACCTGAGTTTGTACCCCCTCCTTGGGCGCCTGAAGAACATACCCGTTTGGCCGTTGCCAAAATCATCGTGCCCTGCAATTGGGCGCAAATTCTGGAGGGGCAAATTGATTCTGCACACAGTTCCAGTTTGCACTCATCGGACATGGTGCCTGCGCGAGTGGATGGCGCAAAGGCAACAGACACACAGTGGCTAAGGCCCTCCACCGACAAGTCGCCCCGCATGCAAGTGGAGCGCACGCCCTATGGCTTTCGCTATGCCGCCATACGCCGTCCTATTAAGGATGCCCAAACCCATGACTACATTCGCAGTACCGTTTTTGTGGCACCTGCATCTGCCCTGATTCCACCCAACGATCAGTACAACGTGGCCAACATGAATGTGCCGGTGGACGATCACCATACGGCATTTCACTTCATGGCTTGGGGCTCACCCGAAACCACGCCCGACCATGCTTCGTGGCGTGCGTTTCTGCATGCCGAAGTAGGCCCCGACCTTGACGCGCAGTTTCATCCCAAACGCACCCATGCCAACTTCTTTGGTCAAGACCGCGCTGCCATGAAAGCCGGCAACTTCACGGGCATTCAGGGTATTCCCAATCAGGATATGGCCATGTGGGTTTCCATGGGCCCCATCGTCGATCGCACCAACGACCGCTTAGGCGCCAGTGACATGGCCATAGTCGAGTTCAGGCAATGCATGCTGAAGGCCTTGCGAGACTTCATGGAGGGAGCCTTGCCTATCGGCAGTGGCACAAACACAATGCCGCGTGAAGTTTGCTCATACCAAGCGATCGTTCCCAAGACCACAGACTGGCGCAGCTTCCCTGCACAACCGGTATAAACACTGCTTCAGAAAAGGAAACCTTTGCATGAAATGTCGTGATCTATCGGCTGCTTCGGCGGCACCCGTATTGGCCAAGGCGGTGACTTTGGCTGGCTTGAAACCAGAATAATTTTTTAAATCACTTTCAAAGATAAACAACATGGCCAAACTGCCCCTAAGCTTCGCTTGCTGGAATTACGATCGCACCCGCGCCCTGATGGACGGCAGCGTTCAAGTGGATGGCATCGATCTGAACTACTTGAATTTGCCGGTTGAAGAAACCTTCTTTCGCATGGCACGGTTTCGTGAGTTTGATGTCTGCGAAATGTCGCTATCGTCTTATTGCGTGTCTTTGCATAAACCCGATCGCCCCTTCATTGCCATTCCTGTATTTCCCTCTAGGTTCTTTCGTCACTCTTGCATTTATGTGAATGCCAATTCAGGCATCAAGGAACCCAAAGATTTGATTGGCAAACGCATTGCCAGCCCCGAATACCAAATGACGGCACCGGTTTGGATTCGCGGCATTTTGCAAGACCACTATGGCGTGCCTGTGGATGCACAGCCGTATTTGTTTGGTGGCGAAGAGGAAACAGGCCGTATTGAAAAACAAAAGCTCAATCTGCCGCCCAACATTCAAGTGCATCCCATCGAGCCGCACCAAACCTTGTCGCAAATGCTGCACGACGGCGAGCTAGATGCCCTCTACACAGCACGCATGCCATCTTCTTTCTTAAAAGGTGATGGCAAAGTGAAGCGCTTGTTTGAAAACTATGTCGACATTGAGCGCGCTTACTATCGCCAAACCAAAATTTTCCCCATCATGCACACTGTTGTGATTCGACGCGAGGTTTATGAGGCCAACCGCTGGATTGCCCAGTCGCTGACCAAGGCTTTCATTGAAGCGCAGCGCAAAACCTACGAAGACCTCTACGAAACTGCAGCCTTGAAAGCCATGTTGCCTTGGCTCACGGCCCATGTGGAAGATGCACGCAAAGAGTTTGGCAATGACTGGTGGTCTTATGGTCTCGAGAAAAACGTGGACGTTCTTGAAACCTTCACGCGCTATCACCAAGAACAGGGCTTGTCGCCACGCAAACTCAGCCCACAAGAGTTGTTTGCGCCTGAATCGCTCGAAGCCTTCAAAATTTAAAGCTCCCATTCAAGGCTGGTAACCAACGCCAGCATTCAACGCCCTTAACGAAACGAGCTTTTCATGGAACTTTCACTCAGCACCGATGCGGTGCTGATCATTGCCGCTTGCGCTGCAGCCATCCTTTTTGGCGGCATTGTCAAGGGTACATTGGGTGTGGGCCTGCCCTTGTTTGCAGTGCCCATCATGTCGCTCATGATTGGCAGCACACAGGCCATCGCCTTAGTGGCGGTGCCCGTTGTGGTGTCCAACATTTGGCAGGCTTGGCAAGAGGCAAGTTGGAAGGCCAGCTTCAAAAGATTCTGGCCCCTCATGCTCACCCAAGCCATCATGACCGTGATTGCCGTTCACTGGACGCTGTCGTTCAGCGTCAAGCAACTCAATATGTTGGTGGCTTTTGCAGTCATTTTGGCTGTGGTCTCGATGCTGTTCAAACCCAATTTCACCATCTCAGCTGAGAAGGAAAGATGGGCGGGTGCGGTGGTGGGTACGGTGTCAGGCATGCTGGGCGGCGTGTCGTCTTTGATGGGGCCCATTTTGATCAGTTACATGTTGTCTTTGAAAATGCAAAGAGATGAGTTTGTAGGCGCGGTCAGTGTGATTTATTTGAATGCAGCTTGGCCTTTGTATTTGGCCATGTACAGCTTTGGTCGAATGGAAGTGATCGACATTGGCTATTCAGTTTTGGCACTGGTGCCCATGGCCATAGGCTTAATGACCGGACAAAAACTTCGGCATCGCCTCAGTGAAGACGCATTTAGGAAAGTACTGCTAGGCTTTTTGACCTTCATTGCAGTCTTGCTGGTTGTTCGTTAGTCCTAAAAAACCCAGAGCAACAATGAAGTCATGATCAGGTAACGCAAAAACTTTCCGATGGCCATGTAAATCGCGCATGGCAGGAAGGGCATCTTGAGCCAACCTGCCACGGCGCAAAGGGGGTCTCCAACGCCGGGCAGCCAAGAAAGTAGACAGGCTTTGGGCCCAAGCTTTTCCAGCCATTCCAGCGCGCGCTTGTGCATTTTTTCGTTCATGCCGGCCTTGGGCGCTTGTATTTCAGCCTCAATTTCACCTTTGTGCTTTCGAACCATATCGACAGCTTGGTGTGTGCCATATCCCATCCACCAACTCAACATGCCGCCCAATGTGTTGCCAGCCGTGGCGACAAAAATAGCCTGCCAAAATAAGTCAGGGTTGAGTTTGATTAAACCAAAAACGGCTGGTTCCGACCCTAATGGCAAGAGCGTGGCTGAGATGAAAGCAATGGTGAAGACGGTTGACAAACCGTGCTGGGGAAATGCCAGCCAAGCCAGCAGCTGAGTGATAAGGGGTGTGAACCATTCTTGCATTTGATGCAGAGTGTAGCCAAAGGTTTCTATTTTCAATTTTTTCTTTAAATAATCCCCCTGCTCAAAAATTAAGCAATTACAATCGTGCCTCCTTTTTAAGCAGATAAGCTTTCGCTGCCCGCTTCTTCATTCCTCTGATCTGTCAGTCCTTGTTCATGCAAATCGGACCCTACGTCCTACCTAACTCCGTCTTTGTAGCCCCCATGGCGGGCGTCACAGACCGACCCTTTCGCCAACTGTGCAGACAGTTCGGTGCGGGCTATGCCGTGAGCGAGATGGTGACGTCGCGCAAGGACCTTTGGAAAAGCTTGAAAACATCGCGACGCGCCAATCACGACGGTGAGCCTGGGCCGATCGCTGTACAAATTGCTGGCACCGATGCGCCCATGATGGCAGAAGCAGCGGCCTACAACATCGATCAGGGTGCACAGATCATTGACATCAACATGGGCTGTCCTGCTAAAAAAGTGTGTAACAAGTGGGCGGGTTCTGCGCTCATGCAAAACGAGACATTGGCCATCGAGATTGCGCAAGCTGTTGTGGCTGCGTGTGCACCTCGCAACGTACCTGTCACTTTGAAGATGCGCACCGGTTGGTGCGACACAGAAAAAAATGCGCTGAGCTTGGCCAAAGCTTTTGAAAGTGTCGGTATTCAAATGATCACGGTACATGGCCGCACGCGCGAGCAAGGTTACAAAGGTTTTGCCGAGTACGACACGGTGGCTGCTGTAAAAGCAGCTGTGAACATCCCGGTGGTGGCCAATGGCGACATTGACTCCCCCGAAAAAGCACTGCAGGTGCTTAGGTACACGGGTGCAGATGCTCTGATGGTGGGGCGAGCTGCCCAAGGTCGCCCATGGATCTTTCGCGAGATTGTTCATTTTTTGGCCACTGGCGAGCATTTGGCACCGCCTTTGGTGGCAGAGGTCAAGCGCGCCTTGCTAGCGCATCTGCAAGATCACTATGGCTTGTATGGTGAACTCACAGGGGTGCGCTCTGCACGCAAACACATTGCTTGGTACGTGCGTGATTTGCCAGGCGGCGATGTGTTCAGAGACCGCATGAACACCTTGGAAACAGCCGAATCGCAATCACGCGCTGTAGCAGATTTTTTTGAAGAAATGGCATCGCACTTAGAGCGCATGCCGCTGGCTTTTTCAGGCGTACGCCCAGAAATGGCCATGGAGACCATGGAATGACCAAGAAAAAAATTGACGAATGCATTCGCGAAAGCTTGAACGCTTACTTTCACGATATGGAGGGTGAAGAGCCCACTGGCATGTACGACATGCTGTTGAGTACTGTTGAGAAACCTTTGCTTGAAGTGGTCATGCAACGTGCGGATCAAAATCAATCGCGCGCCGCAGAATGGTTGGGTCTGAACCGCAACACGCTGCGCAAGAAACTTTTAGAACACAAACTTTTGAAATAAAAATAATGAAAGCTCTCATTTCTGTCTCCGATAAAACGGGCATCGTTGAACTCGCCAAAGCATTGCACGCGCTGAAGGTGGAGTTGGTGTCTACCGGAGGCACTGCCAAGCTGTTGGCCGACCAAGGCCTGCCCGTGACCGAAGTGGCACAAGTTACTGACTTTCCTGAAATGCTCGATGGCCGCGTTAAAACATTGCATCCCAAAGTGCACGGCGGATTGTTGGCGCGCCGAGATGTGCCCGAGCACATGGCCGCTTTGAAAGCGCACGGCATTCAAACCATCGATTTGCTGATCGTCAATTTGTACCCCTTCGAAGCTACTGTGGCCAAGACCGGCTGTACCTTAGAAGATGCCATTGAGAACATCGACATCGGCGGCCCTGCCATGGTGCGCAGTGCAGCCAAAAACTGGAAAGACGTGGCAGTCCTCACAGATGCCTCCCAGTACGCAGCCGTCATTGAAGAGCTCACAGCCCACGGCCGAGTGTCTGAGAAAACACGTTTTGCTTTGTCGGTGGCAGCCTTCAATCGCATTAGCAATTACGACGCAGCCATCAGCGATTACCTGTCTTCCTACAACTTGGAAGACAACACCCGCACAGAATATCCAGCTCAGTCCAATGGCCGCTTTGTGAAATTGCAAGACTTGCGCTACGGCGAGAATCCTCACCAAACGGCGGCTTTCTACCGCGACCTGCACCCTGCGCCTGGCTCTTTGGTCACCGCTGTGCAATTGCAGGGCAAAGAACTGTCGTACAACAATATTGCCGATGCTGATGCCGCTTGGGAATGCGTCAAGAGCTTTACCGAATCTGCTTGCGTCATTGTGAAGCACGCCAATCCGTGTGGTGTGGCCTTGGGTGCCAACCCGCTTGAGTCTTACAGCAAGGCATTTCAAACCGATCCAACTTCTGCTTTTGGCGGCATCATTGCCTTCAACTGTTCAGTAGACGCTGCGGCTGCTCAACAAATCAGCAAACAGTTTGTTGAAGTGCTGATGGCACCTTCGTATACACCTGAAGCACTGGATATTTTCAAAGCCAAAGCCAATGTGCGCGTGCTGCAAATTGCCTTGCCCGAATTCAAAGCAGGCGGCAGCGCTTTTGAGCAAGGACGCAATGCCCAAGACATCAAACGCGTAGGTTCGGGTTTGCTGATTCAAACCGCCGACAACCACGAACTCCAATTGGCCGACCTTAAAGTGGTGACCAAAGTACAACCCACGCCAGCACAATTACAAGACTTGTTGTTTGCTTGGAAAGTTGCCAAGTACGTTAAAAGCAACGCCATTGTGTTTTGTGCCAACGGCATGACCATGGGCGTGGGCGCCGGTCAAATGAGCCGTTTAGACTCTGCACGCATTGCCAGCATCAAAGCTGGTCATGCTGGTTTGAGTTTGCAAAACACCGTTGTTGCCAGCGATGCCTTCTTCCCCTTCCGTGACGGCCTCGATGTGGTGGTGGACGCTGGTGCAAATTGCGTTATTCAGCCTGGCGGTTCTATGCGCGACCCCGAGGTGATTGCTGCCGCCGATGAACGCGGTGTGGCCATGGTTTTTTCGGGTGTGCGCCATTTCCGTCACTGAGCTGTGAAAATTTGTAGAAGTCTGCAATGGCATTTGAAGGCATGATATGTGCCTGTAATGACTCTTTGCAAGACCTCTCAATTTAGGCACCATGACTGCATCTCCTACAAATTTATCTGTCATTTCTTTGGGCGTCCCCGTGGTGGACTCCCATAGTCACGTCATTGCTGACGACCCCGTTGGGTACCCTCTGGCGCCTATGGGCGGCAAGCAATCTGACTGGTCTAAAGAACGCCCAGTTAACGGCGTTGGTATGGCGCAAGCCATGAAAGAAGCGGGCGTGGCCAAGTCCATTCTGGTTCAGGCTTCCACGTGTTACGGTCATGACAACAGTTACACATTGGATTGCGTCAAAGCCAACAAGTCACAATTTGTGGGCGTGTATTCAGTTGACACCCTGCAACCAGATGCAGTGGCGCAAGTCAAGCGCTGGAAAGACGCCGGCCTGAGCGGCATGCGTGTGTTCATAGCGGGTCATACGGCTGCAGCAGACCACAGTGTGCGTTTGGACGATCCTCGGAGTTTTCCAGTGTGGGAGTACATCTCTGAACACAATATTCCTATGTGCGTGCAATTGCGAGCAGATGGCCTGCCCCAGCTCGAGACTTTGCTGAAACAATTTACCAAAGCCAGGGTGTTGTTAGATCACTTTGCACGTCCCGTTTTGGAAGAGGGTGCTCCTTATGCGCAAGCTGCCAGTTTGTTTGCTTTGGCCAAGTACCCTAATTTGAATTTCAAGTTCACCACGCACAATGTGCGTGAATCCAAAGAAGGCAAGTCCACCCAAGAGGCCTTTAGCAAGGCGGTGGTCAGTGCTTTTGGTGCCAATCGCATTGCATGGGGCTCCAACTTTCCGGCCTCCGCAGGCGGTCTCACCAAACACTTGCACGAAGCGCTGGAAGCTACCGCATCATTGACCTTGGAAGAGCAGCGGTGGATTTATTCAGGCACAGCCCATGCGTTGTATCCCGATTTGAACAAATCTTAAGCGACCTGTTGGCCTCCATGAAACCAGAAAAACTCAAACTCAAAACCCTGCTGGGCGATTACCCCAACACTCTGGCTTTGAAGAATGGCGTGCTACGCCCCAAGCTGTTTGACTTTGAATTTGATCCTGTTAAAACACCCAATCGCGCGTTCAAACGCGTCGTGCGTGAATTGGAATTTGATGTGGCTGAATTGGCGCTGGTCACTTACTTGCAAGCCAAGGCTTATGGCAAGCCATTGGCGCTTCTGCCGGCTGTGGTGGGCGAAGGCAGGTTCCAGCATCACTGCTTGGTCTACAACGCAGAGCGCGGCAAAGTGACGGTTGCGCAACTCAATGGCAAACGCGTGGGTATTCGTGCGCATGCGCAAACCACCGTCACATGGGTACGCGGTGTGTTGGCCAACGACTACGGCGTGGAACTGCCCAAGGTGCAATGGGTTACTTTCGAGCACGGCCACTTGGCTGAGTTTCCAGATCCAAAAGGTTTTAAGCGCGCGCCAGAAGGTAGCAAAATGGTCGACATGTTGTTGTCGGGTGAATTAGACGCCGCTATCATTGGCAGTGACTTACCAGATGACCCACGTTTGCAACCTGTCTTGCCCGACCCTCATTCAGCGGCGCAGGCGTGGAGTCAGCGCTTGCAAATGTTGCCTATCAATCACATGATGGCCATTGACATGGACCTCTGCAAAGAACGCCCTGATGTGATCAAAGAGGTGTACCAAATACTTGCAAAAAGCAAAGCCATGGCCAAGCATGCTCCCCCCGGCAGCAGTGTGCATGCCGTCAATGCTGAGTTGGACCTCACACCCTTCGGCATTGAGCTCAATCGCAAAGCATTGGATGTGCTGATTCGTTACACCTACCAACAAGGCCTGATTCCTAGACCTTATTCGGTGGACGAGTTATTTGATGAAACCCGTGAACTTTTAGGAAAATGATGAAGACTGAACAAAACTTTTTGAAACGTCGCCAAATGTTGTTGGTGGCCTTGTTGTCTGCTGGTTTAGGTAGGGCATTTGCGCAGTCGAGTGGTAATGTGTCGCGCATTATCGTTCCCTTTGCGGCAGGCGGCGCGCGGGAAATGCCAGCGCGTGCCATTCAGCAAGAACTGTCACAAGAGACGGGGCAAAACTGGATCATTGAAAGCAAGCCAGGTGCGGGCGGGGCCATTGGCACGGCATTCGTTTCTAAAGCGGCGCCAGATGGTAAAACATTGTTGATGGCCGCCTCTAGTCACTTTGTGACCTCGGCAATGGGAGCACGCCCGTTTTACGAGCCTGTGAAAGAGTTTGCGCCGGTCGCCAATATTGGCAATCAAAGCTATGTGCTGATGGTGAATGCGGGTGTACCTGCCAAAACAGCTGCAGAGTTCATCCAGTATGCGAAAAGCAAGCCCGGCGTTTTGAATTACAACTCGGCAGGCGTGGGCAGTTCAACTCACTTGACCATGGCGTATTTCGCTAAAACTGCCGGCCTCGACATGGTGCATGTGCCCTATAAAGGCACGGCCGAAGCTGTGACCGATGTGTCTGGCGGTCGAGGAAACGCAGTCATTGTGCCCACAGCCGGGGTCGGTGTTTATTTACAAGACACCCGATTGCGCATCATCGGCGTCACGTCTAAAAGTCGTTCGGCTTTATTGCCCAACGTTCCAACCCTGGCAGAGTCAGGCTTGTCCGGATTCCATTTTGAGTCTTGGTTTGGTTTGTTGGCGCCTGCTGCCACGCCTATCGCCATTCAAGAAAAGCTCAATGCTGCTGTTAACAAGATCATTCTCAACAAGGACGTGAAAGAACGTTTGTTGGCCTTGGGAATGGAGTCGCCGCAGCTGAATTTAGAAGCGTTCAACAAAGTGTTCGTTGCCGATCGTGACCTGATGACCAGGATCGTCAAAGAAACGGGTATTACCCGAGACTCTTAAGCCAGCGTCTTGAAAATCTCGCGCGCAGCACTCACGGTGTCGGCAATGTCTTGTGCTGTGTGCGCGCCACTCACAAAGCCTGCTTCGTAAAGTGCGGGTGCAATGTACACGCCGCGGTCTAGCAAACCGTGGAACAAAGTGTTGAACTTGGTGCCATCTGTTTTCATGACTTGCGGGTAGTTGCTTGGCAAGGTGGGCAACAAGAAGAAGCCAAACATGCCGCCTTCGCTGTCGCCAGCAAATGGCACCCCTTCGGCTTTGGCGGCAGCCGTAAGGCCATCGACCAAGGACCGTGTGGTGGCGCTCAGCGCATCAAAAAATCCGGGCTTGCTGATTTCGGCCAAAGTGGCCAAGCCGCATGCAGTGGCTACAGGGTTGCCACTCAAAGTACCCGCTTGATACACAGGGCCCAGAGGTGCGAGTTGTTCCATGACGGCACGCTTGCCGCCAAAGGCTGCCAAGGGCATGCCGCCGCCAATCACTTTGCCCATAACGGTCATGTCTGGCTCGAATCCTGGAATGCTTTTAGCGTAAACGCTTTGAGCGCTGCCCAAGGCAACGCGGCAACCGGTCATGACTTCGTCGAACACCAACAGCGCGCCATATTGGCTGCACAGTTCGCGGCAGCGTTTCATGAAGGGCACACTGGCGCGCACAAAGTTCATGTTGCCGGCAATAGGCTCGATCATGATGCAGGCTAATTCCTTGCCATGAAGTTTGAAAGCTTCTTCAAGTTGCTCAAGGTTGTTGTACTCAAGCACCAAGGTGTGCTGCACCACTTCGGGCGGCACGCCTGCGCTGGTGGGGTTGCCAAAGGTGGCCAAGCCTGAACCGGCTTTGACCAGCAGGGCATCGGCATGGCCGTGGTAGCAGCCTTCAAACTTGATGAACTTGCTGCGGCCTGTGGCGCCACGAGCCAAACGCAATGCACTCATACCGGCTTCGGTGCCCGAGCTGACCAAGCGCACCATTTCCATAGAAGGCACCAACTTGAGCAGCGCTTCGACCAATTCAACTTCGCGCTCGGTGGGGGCGCCATAAGAGAAACCATCGAGCGCGGCTTTTTGCACCGCTTCTAAAACGGCAGGGTGGCCATGGCCCAAAATCATGGGACCCCAAGAGCCGATGTAATCGATGTGTTTTTTGCCGTTGGCGTCCCAGAAATAAGCGCCTTCAGCGCGCTTCACAAAGCGTGGTGTGCCGCCCACTGCGCGAAAAGCGCGCACGGGTGAATTGACGCCGCCAGGAATAACTTTTCTAGCGCGTTCGAACAGGGTGTCGTTGAGGTCAGTGCTTGGTTTCATTGATGGACATTTCGAAAAAATCTGCGTTCATGTCGGGACCTTCCGCCTCGGACTCATCGTCCTCGGCATCGGGTAGCGCCCAAAACAGGCGATCAGGGATGACCTTGCCCATGCCAGGGCGAAAGCCCTCGTCTAAGCAACGGTCTAAATAATGTAAAGCTTCGCTGGCGGCGGCTGATAAATCTAGCCCGGTTGCAATGAGAGCGGCCAAAGCGGCCGAAAGTGTCTCACCTGCGCCGCTGAAAACAGCTTCAATGCGCTCGAACTTTTCATGGCCGACCACGGTTTCGGGAGTGGCCAAAACATTGTCGATGTGCTGGTCATTGGCTGTGATGCCTGTGACCAAGGTGTAGGGTACGCCTAGCTCGGCTGCTGCTTTGGCAATGTCGCGCGGGCCCGGATTTTTTTCGCTGGACCAATCTGGCAAAAGCCAGCGGCGCAAAGTGCTGTGGTGGCCCACCAGAATGCTGGTTTGTGGCAGCAGCAATTCGCGAAAGGCATCGAGGTATTGATCTATTTTGTCGTCTTCCCACCAAGACAAATTGGGCATGTAGGCCACCACGGGCACGCCGTCATAGTCGGCGGTGAGTTCTGCAATGATGCTGATATTTTCAGCACTTCCGACAAAGCCTACTTTGATGACCTGAGGCGGAATGTCTTCTAAGACTGCCTTGGCTTGATCGCCTACTGCTTCTTCGTCTAAGGGGAAAAAGTCAAAAATTTGGGCAGAGTCGCGGGCATAGGCGCCCGTGAGGACGGGGAGTGCATGGGCGCCCACAGAAGCAATGGCCAAAACATCGGCGCTGATGCCGCTGGCGCCGCTGGGGTCGCTGGCATTGAACACCAAAACGCAAGCAATGACGGCTTCCTCTTCGTTTTCGAGGTCGTCTTGAGGCAGGTCTGACGGCGGTGATGTCGTGGTCATGAGTTACAGTGAAGCCCGATACAATCGTTTCATTCTATTCGACACTGGTGACACACGTGACTGATTCAAAAACTTGGATGTGCTTAATTTGCGGCTGGATTTACGACGAGGCTACTGGATGCCCTGAAGACGGTATTGCCCCTGGCACCGCTTGGGCCGACGTGCCCATGAACTGGAGTTGCCCAGAGTGCGGTGCCCGCAAAGAAGACTTTGAAATGGTGGCCATTTAAGCTACTCAAATTCGGCCATCCTAGACCGAATTTAACTTGATTTTTTCACCACGGCATAGCGTGCCAAGGTTTTTTCTCGGGCCTCTGCGTGGTTCACTACGGGCAGAGGATAGTCTTTTCCGAGGGTAATGCCGGCGGCTTGCAGTGCCAGCGGTTTGGCTTCCCAAGGGGCATGAATGTCGGCCCCCTCAAGCGCAGCCAACTGCGGCAAATAGCGCTTGATGAATTTACCCTTTGGATCGAATTTTTCGCTCTGCGTGACAGGGTTGAAAATTCGAAAATAAGGTTGTGCATCGCAGCCGCTTGAACTGGCCCACTGCCAACCGCCGTTGTTGGCCGATAAGTCGAAGTCAATGAGGTGCTGGGCAAAGTATTTTTCGCCCCAGCGCCAGTCGATGCCTAAATCTTTGGTGAGAAAAGACGCCACCACCATGCGCAGTCGGTTGTGCATATAACCCGTTTGATTGATTTGAGCCATGGCCGCGTCCACCAAGGGATAGCCCGTTCTGCCCTCGCACCAAGCTGCAAACAAGGCCTTGCCGTGGGGGCCATGCTCCCAAGGAATGGCGTCGTAGTCGGGTTTGAAGCAGCGCTCTGTGACATGGGGGAAATTGGCCAAAATTTGAGCGTAAAAATCACGCCAAATAAGCTCTGACAGCCAAACGCTGGCGCCTTCGCTGGTTTTGTAACGGCGCCAAGCTTCCAAGGCCAACTGCCGAATGGAAATGGTGCCAAATCGCAGGTGCACGCTTAAATAACTGGGGCCCTTGATAGCCGGAAAATTGCGGGTTTCTTCATACAGGTCAATGCGTTCAATAAAGTCTTCTAGCAATGCCTGAGCGCCGGATACCCCTGATTTGTAGTGAAGCGCTTTGAGATCGATGTTTTCAAAGTCAATGTCGGGCAGTGTTGGAACAGGCAAACGGAACTGAGAAGGCCTTGGCACCAAGGCTGACGCATGCTCAGCCACGGGGTGGGCGGCCAAATCTTCGGGCTGAATTTTCTTCAGCCAAGCGTTTTTATAAGGGGTGAACACGGTGTAGGGGTTGCCCGCCAAAGTGAGCACCTCTTGCCTTTCAAAGACCACATGGTCTTTGTAGGTATGAAAGGCAATGCCGGCATTGGCCAAGCCGCCGCGCACTTGGGCGTCGCGCGCCAGCGCTGCTGGCTCATCGTCGTGGTTGGCAAAGACGGCTTGCGCCTCGATTTGCTTGGCCAAATGGGGAATTTCCTTCAGGGTGTTGCCGTGCAGAACAATGAGCCCCAGTTGCGCTGCCAGAGAGGCCTCTACCCCCGCCTGAAGCGCCGCGGCCCTGAGCAATTCGTCCAATTCCACCAAAGATTCTCGAATGAAAGCCACCCGCCGGTCTTGGGAGGGGAGGTGCTGCAGGATGTCGGTGTCAAAGACAAACACGCAATGCACTTTGGTGCAGTTTTTGAGGGCGTGGAACAGCGCCGCGTTGTCTGCAACGCGTAAATCTCTGCGAAACCAGACCAAGCCGGTAGAAAAGGGTTTGTGCATGGGTTAGAGGCCGTTAAAATTAGGACATGACTGCCGATTTTGCCTCCACTCTGCTTTCGCATCATTTTTTGATTGCCATGCCCGGTCTGGAGGACCCTACTTTTGCTAAGAGTGTGGTTTATTTGTGTGAACACTCAGAGCGGGGTGCCATGGGCTTGATCATCAACAAGCCCGGCGAACTCAGTTTGAAGCATTTGTTCGACAAAGTCGACCTCCCTTTGCACCGCGAAGACTTATTGCAATCCAATGTATTGCACGGCGGCCCCATTCAAACCGAGCGAGGCTTTGTGTTGCATGAACCTATTTGGTTGTCCTGTGCCGAAAACTCAGAAGCTAGCAAAAAACCACTAGATGCCGAAGCAACCGAGCAAACAGAAGTTGCCAGCTCCATCTACGCTTCAACTTTAAGCGTGCCGGGTGGTCTGGCCATGACCACCTCCAAAGACGTGCTCGAAGCCTTGTCCAATGGTTCTGGTCCCAAACGTGTCTTGGTGACCTTGGGTTATGCCTCGTGGGGCGAGGGGCAGCTTGAATCTGAAATTGGTGAAAACAGTTGGCTCACTGTGGAAGCCAACCCCGATATTATTTTTGAAACACCCATCGAGCAACGCTATGAAAAGGCCTTGGCCCTTTTGGGCTTGCAGCCTTGGATGCTTTCAACCGATGCGGGTCACGCATGATGCTAGACCAGGCGCTCTCTGTGCCTGCGTCTCAGCAGAGTTTTTTGGCTTTCGATTTTGGACTCAAACGCACAGGTGTGGCGGTAGGCAATCGAATGCTGAAGCAGGCCACGCCGCAAGCCACGGTGGTGGCCGAAGGCGACGCACGTTTTGCATTGATTGAAAAACGCATTAAAGAGTGGACGCCCGATGCCTTGGTGGTGGGCGTGCCTTTTCACCCCGATGGTGCATCGCACGAGAACACTTTGCGCGCGCAAAAGTTTGCCCGCCAACTGCGCGGTCGCTTTGGATTGAGTGTCTACGAAGTGGACGAACGCTATAGCACTACAGAAGCCATAGCCAGTGGTGCGAAGGATGCTGATGCAGCGTCGGCTTGCATTATTTTGGAACAATTTTTAAGGAGTCTCCCGTGAGTGCATTGGCTTTGAATGCAGAGGCGCTTTACGGCGAACTCTTGCGCGGTGTGCGATCAATGTGCACATCCGAAACTCGTTTGGTCGGCATCACATCGGGCGGTGCTTGGTTGGCTGAGCGTTTGCAAAAAGACTTGGGGCTCAGTGGCAAACACGGCAGCATCTCTTCGGCCATGCACCGAGATGACTTTGCACAACGCGGTTTGTCTGCAGGTGGACAAACCACCTTGCCCTTTGAAATTCAAGGCGCCGACGTGCTTATTTTGGACGATGTGCTCTACACCGGTCGCACCATTCGCGCGGTGATCAACGAGATGTTTGATTATGGCCGGCCAGCCAATGTGAGGCTGGCCGTGTTGGTTGACCGCGGCGGCAGGCAACTGCCTATTCAAGCCGACTTTGCAGCGGCACGCGTCAGCTTGCCCAACTCGCAATCCTTGGCGCTGGCGCGCTTAGACAACGGTGAGTTCAGTTTTGAAGTGCAAGCCCAAGATGAATCAAGTTCAGTAGGAAAAAAATAACAATGCTCTACAAACGCAACCCCCAACTCAACAAGAACGGCGAACTCATTCACCTTTTGTCCACCGAAGGTTTGTCGCGCGATATCCTGACGCACATCCTAGACACCGCAGCCAACTTTGTAAGTGTGAGTGACCGCGAAGTGAAGAAGGTGCCTTTGCTGCGCGGCAAAAGCGTGTTCAACTTGTTTTTTGAAAATAGCACCCGCACCCGCACCACATTTGAAATAGCTGCCACGCGTTTGTCGGCCGACGTGATCAACCTCGATATTGCCCGATCTTCTGCTTCAAAGGGCGAATCGCTGCTCGATACCATTGCCAACTTGTCGGCCATGGCGGCCGATATTTTTGTGGTGCGGCACTCAGAGTCTGGGGCGCCTTACCTTATTGCGCAACACGTGGCGCCTCACGTGCACGTGGTCAACGCCGGCGACGGCCGTCATGCTCACCCAACGCAGGGTTTGCTAGACATGTACACCATACGCCACTACAAAAAAGAATTCAGCAACCTTACCGTGGCCATTGTGGGCGACGTGTTGCACTCTCGCGTAGCGCGCTCTGACATTCATGCACTCACCACTTTGGGCTGTGCAGAAGTGCGTGTGGTGGGCCCGCAAACCTTGGTGCCCGCCGACATGTCTCAAATGGGTGTGAAGGTGTTTCACAATTTAGAAGAAGGCATTAAGAACTGCGATGTGATCATCACTTTGCGTTTGCAAAACGAGCGCATGAGCGGCGCTTTGTTGCCCTCCAGCCAAGAGTACTTCAAACGCTTTGGCCTCACACCCGAAAAACTACAACTGGCCAAACCCGATGCCATCGTGATGCACCCTGGCCCCATTAACCGCGGTGTTGAAATTGACTCTGCGGTGGTGGATGGGCCGCAAAGCGTGATCTTGCCGCAAGTGACCTTTGGCATTGCGGTGCGCATGGCGGTGATGAGCATCGTGGCGGGCAATGAAGCCTGATCAAAGAAGAAAGAAAAAAGACCATGAAAATTTTGATTCAAGGCGGCCGAGTCCTAGACCCGCAAAGCAAAACAGATGAAGTGGCAGACGTTGCCATATCGGCTGGCAAAATTGTGGCCATTGGCAAAGCGCCTGAGGGTTTTCAAGCGCAAAAAACCATCGATGCCAAAGGCTGTATCGTGATGCCCGGCTTGGTTGATTTGTCGGTGCGCTTAAAAGAGCCGGGCCACGAACACGAAGGCATGCTCGATTCAGAATTGGCCGCTGCCGTGGCAGGAGGTGTCACCAGTTTGGTGTGCCCACCTGACACTGACCCCGTGTTGGACGAGCCTGGCCTTGTGGAAATGCTGCGCTTCAAAGCCGAAAAACTCAATCGCTCTAAGGTCATGCCACTCGGTGCATTGACGCGCGGTTTAAAGGGCGAAATCCTAACGGAAATGGTGCAACTCACGGAAGCAGGTTGTGTGGGCTTCAGCCAAGCTGAAGTGGCACTAGAAAACACCCAAGTGTTGCAGCGCGCGTTGCAATACGCCAACTCATTTGGCTATACCGTGTGGTTGCGGCCTCAAGAATTGCATCTGGGTAAAGGTGTGGCGGCCAGTGGCCCCTTGGCCACACGCATGGGTTTGTCGGGCGTCCCTGTGGCAGCCGAGACCATTGCCTTGCACACCATCTTTGAATTGCTCAAAAGCACCAAAGCGCATGTGCATTTGTGCCGCATCAGCAGCGCTGCGGGCGTGGCCTTGGTGCGCCAAGCTAAAGCAGAAGGCCTGCCCATCACTTGCGACGTCAGCATCAATTCTTTGCACTTAACCGATGCCGATGTGGGGTACTTTGACAGCCGAGCGCGCGTGTCGCCGCCGCTGCGTCAGCAACGCGACCGCGATGCACTGCGCGAAGCCTTGGCCGATGGCACCATCGATGCTTTGGTGTCTGACCATAGCCCCGTCAGTGAAGATGAAAAAGCATTGCCCTTTGCAGAAGCCGAACCCGGCGCCACGGGCCTCGAATTGTTGCTTAGCTTGGCCCTCAAATGGTCGCAAGACAGCAAAGTGCCACTGCTTCGTGCCATGGCCACCATCACCAACGAAGCGGCGCGTGTGCTGAAACAAGACTTGGGCCAACTGAAGGTGGGTGCTCAGGCCGATGTATGTATCTTGGACCCTGAAGCGCATTGGCAAGTGACTGCACAGAACTTGCGCAGCCAAGGCAAATTCACCCCGTTTTCTGGCTACGACTTGCCTGGCCGCGTTCAATACACCTTGGTTGGCGGGCAGCTGGCGTACCAAGCCTAAGCATGCGCGCAGCCTTTAAATTGCTGCGAGGTATTTGGCATGTCCTGATGGGTTGGGTGACCATTTATTTTCGCTTTCCCCAGTTCACAGCTCAGCAGCGTGAAGCACGCGTTCAAGTGTGGGCTATGCAACTTCTCCGAATATGGGACATCGATTTAGAAGTGCGCGGTAAGCCTGTGCTAGCAGGTCCTGCGCTGTTGGTTTGCAATCATATTTCGTGGTTGGACATTGTGGTGATCCATGCCACGCGCCATTGCCGCTTTGTGTCGAAGTCTGAATTGAGAGGGTGGCCGCTGCTGGGTACTTTGGCGACAGGGGCAGGCACTTTGTACATCGAACGAGCGCAACGTAAAGATGCGATGCGCATGGTCAAAGACATGGCGAAGTCTTTGCGCAACGGTGAGGTTTTGGCTGTGTTTCCAGAAGGCACCACCGGCGATGGCATTGGCATGTTGCCTTTTCATTCCAACCTCATTCAATCGGCCATTGAGGGCGAAGCCCCCATTCAAACCTTGGCTTTGCAGTTTGTCGATACTGACACCCATAGCATCAGCATGGCTGCACGGTTTGTGGGTGATGACACTTTGCTTGCTTCTATTTGGAGCACACTCAATGCGAAAGACTTAAAGGCGGTGGTCAATTTTGGCGAGCTTCAAATGGCCCAAGGCAGAAATCGCAGAGAGTGGGCCAGTGATTTACATCAAGACGTGATGGCGCTTAAAAAAAATTGCCTTTAATGCTTTCAAATGGAGCTTGAAAAAAATGAAAACGGAGACAGACATGATTTCAAAAACTCGCAGACAAATGCTTTTGACCACGGCCTCTTTGGGCGCCGCCTCCATGGCGCCTGCTGCCTTGGCTCAAAGCGCTTACCCTAATAAAACCATTCGTTATATCGTGCCCGTTGCCGCTGGCGGCGGTGCCGACATGATTGGCAGAGCAACGTGCGAAAGATTGGCCAAGGTACTTGGCCAGAGCTTGGTGATTGAAAATATTTCGGGCGGTGGTGGCGCCATTGCGTGTCAAAACGTGGCGCGCAGCAACCCAGATGGATACACCTTGCTGCAGTCTTATGTGGCCACACACGGCACATCGCCTGCCACGCGCAAACTGTCTTATGACGCCATCAAAGACTTTACATCGGTGGGCATGATTGGTACCGCGCCCAATGTGCTTTGCGTCAACCCAGGCGTGCCTGCCAACGATGTGAAGTCATTCATTGAATATGTCAAAAGTCGCCCCGGCAAAGTTGCTTATGGCTCTGCGGGCGCTGGTTCATTGACTCACTTGGTGGGCGAACTGTTTAAGCAGCAAACCGGTCTGTTCATGATTCACATTCCTTACCGCGGTGTGGCACCTGCCAATGTGGATCTGATTTCGGGTCAAACTCAAGCTTTGTTTCCAAGCTTGGCGGGTGCCTTGCCCCATATTCGCAGCGGCCGCATGCGTCCTTTGGCTGTCACAGGGCCGCGCCGCCACGAGTTGTTAAAAGATGTGCCTACCTTTGAAGAGCTAGGCTTCAAGGGATTCGATGGCCAGCAGTGGTACGGCATTGTGGGGCCTGCTGGCATGCCGCCTGCCGTGGTGAAAACTTTGAGCGATGCACTGAGTCAAGTGCTGGCGCAGCAAGACTTCAAAGAAAAACTTTCTGCTGAGGCGGTGGCTTTGATGCCCCTATCGCCAGATGCGTTCACGGCGTATGTGAAAGCCGATATTGAACGTTGGAGCAAATTGGCCAAGGAAAGAAAGATTGAGTTGGACAGTTGAGTGCTGCGGGGTAAAAGGCCCGCGCTAACTGGTGCCTCCGACAGGAATCGAACCTGTATCTAGCGCTTAGGAGGCACTCGTTCTATCCATTGAACTACGGCGGCGGATGCTGGATTTTAGCCGTCAAACCCATCGACCAAAACAATGTGCCCCTCTGAATTGGCCAGACGATGGGGCAAGATGGCTTGGTATTCAGGGCCGTGGTACCAAGCTTCTGCAGCTGCACGGCTTGGAAATTCAATCACCACCTTGCGAAGTCCTTGCGCTTGGCCCTCCAACTGCGTGTCTTTGCCACCCCTGACCAAATATTTGCCGCCATGTGGAACCAGCGAAGCAGGCACATGTTGTGCATACTTTTGGTAACCCTCAGCATTGTGAACGGTGACTTGTCCAATCAGATAGGCCTTGGTCATAGGGGGCTCCTAAAAAAATGTTTTGAATGCGTGTTTATTTGCTCATCATGCGCATGGCATCTTCCAAACCCTTGAGGGTAAGAGGGAACATGCGGTTGCTCATGAGTTGTTGAATGACAGCAATGCTCTGGCGGTATTGCCAAACGCCCTGAGGTTCGGGGTTGATCCAAGCGTATTTGGGGAAGGTGTGTGTCAGGCGTTGTAGCCACTCGGCACCGGTTTCTTCGTTGTTGTATTCCACACTGCCGCCGCGCTGCAAAATTTCATAGGGGCTCATGGTGGCATCGCCCACAAAGATCAGCTTGTAGTCTTTGTTGTACTTTCGCAAGATGTCCCAAGTTGGAAACTTTTCGGCGTAGCGGCGTTTGTTGTTTTTCCACATGAAGTCGTACACGCAGTTGTGGAAGTAATAAAACTCTAAATGCTTGAACTCTGCTTTGGCGGCAGAAAACAATTCTTCAACGCGCGCAATGTGGTCGTCCATGGTGCCGCCCACGTCCATCAGCAACAGCACTTTCACATTGTTGTGGCGCTCGGGAATCATTTTGATGTCCAGGTAGCCTGCGTTGGCTGCTGTGGCGCGAATGGTGTCGGGCAAGTCGAGTTCTTCAACCGAGCCTTCGCGTGCAAACTTGCGCAGACGGCGCAATGCCACTTTGATGTTGCGTGTGCCCAGTTCTTGGGTGTCGTCATAGTCGCGGTAGGCGCGTTGTTCCCACACTTTCACAGCGCTGCGTTGGCCACCCTTGCCGCCAATGCGAATGCCCTGGGGGTTTTGGCCACCATTGCCAAAAGGCGATGTACCGCCAGTGCCAATCCATTTGTTGCCGCCCTCGTGGCGCTCTTTTTGTTCTTCGAGACGTTTCTTCAATGTCTCCATGAGCTCGTCCCAGCCCATTTTTTCGATGGCGGCTATTTGTTCGGGCGTGAGTTCTTTTTCTAGAATCTTTTGCAACCATTCAAGCGGCACTTCTTTGGTGAAGTCTGTCAGCATCTCGACGCCTTTGAAGTAAGCACCAAAGGCTTTGTCAAACTTGTCGTAATGCTTTTCGTCTTTCACCATGACGGTGCGGCTAAGGTGATAGAAGTCGTCAATGCTGCAGGCATCGGAGGCGGGGCCCACTACGTTGGCTTGAAGGGCTTCAAGCACATTGAGGTACTCGCGAACAGACACCGGCAATTTGGCGGCACGAAGTGTGTAAAAGAAATCGATCAGCATGGTTCAGGCCTTGCGCGCACGACTGAGTTGGTAATCCAAGTGAGCCTTCACAGAAGGCCACTCGGTGTTCAAAATACTGTAGACACACGTGTCGCGCAGCGCGCCCACGGCGTCAGGGTGGGTGTTGATGGCATGGTTGCGAAGAATGCCATCTAGTTTGGCGCCCAAGCGCTCAATGGCATTGCGGCTTTGTTGGTTGAAAAAATGAGTTCTAAATTCGACTGCGATGCAGTTGAGTTGCTCAAAGGCATGCGCCAATAAAAGACGTTTGCATTCGGTATTGAGACCAGTGCGCTGCACATTGGCGCGGTACCAAGTAGAGCCAATTTCAACACGTTTGTTGGAAGCGTCGATGTTCATGTAGGTGGTCATACCCACCGCTTTTCCTTCTTGCAATACTGCGAAGGGCAGCATGCTGCCTTGTTGATGCAGGTTCAAACGCCGCGATATTTCGTCGGCCATTTTTTCGGGCGTGGGAATGAAGGTGTACCAATGCCGCCAAAGCTCGCCATCCTTCACGGCTTCAATCAAAGCATCGTGATGCACCATGGAAAGGGGCGCCAACTGGACGTGCTTGCCCAAGAGCTGAGTGTCTTGAAGGAAAGGATTGGGTGAGCTCATCACTTGTTTTTTTTAATCTTCTTTTGTATCAGGATCAGACTCTGATTTGGCCTGTTGATTGGCTTGCCAACGGCGAGCCAATTGCAAACCTAAGCCACCGCCCAAGCCTACAAGAACAATGCCGCCAATGCTTTCGTTGCCGTAGCCCGCAGCAAAAATATTCCAGCCTAGCAATCGGCCCACCCAAAAGCCCACCAAAGCGCCACCGATAAAGCCAAGGGCGTCTGAAATGCCTTCAAGAAGTAAGTTGCGGGCCATTGAATGTTTCTCAGCGGTTGCGTTGGTTCATGAAGACCAACTTTTCAAACAAGCTAACGTCTTGTTCGTTTTTCAGCAAGGCGCCCACCAATGGCGGCACGCTGACTTTTTGGTCTGCACTTTGCAGTGCTTCTAAGGGAATGTCTTCGGCCACCAAGAGCTTGAGCCAATCGAGCAATTCGCTGGTGGAGGGTTTCTTTTTCAAACCTGGCAAACCGCGCACATCGTAAAAGTTTTTCAAGGCGACAGCCAGCAGCTCTTTTTTCAAATTGGGAAAGTGCACATCCACAATTTGTTTCATGGTGTCGGCTTCTGGGAACTTGATGTAGTGGAAGAAGCAGCGGCGCAAGAAAGCGTCGGGCAATTCCTTCTCATTGTTAGAAGTGATAAACACCACAGGCCGAGTTTTGGCTTTAATCAGTTGACGAGTTTCGTAGCAATAAAACTCCATGCGATCGATTTCACGCAATAGGTCATTCGGAAACTCGATATCAGCTTTGTCAATCTCATCAATCAAAATGGCCACAGGCTCATCGGCGGTGAAGGCTTGCCACAACACACCCTTGATGATGTAGTTTTCGATGTTCTTGACTTTTTCATCGCCGAGTTGGCTGTCGCGCAGACGGCTGACGGCGTCGTATTCGTACAAGCCTTGCTGCGCTTTGGTGGTTGATTTGATGTGCCACTGAATGAGTTTCAGGCCCAAGGCTTCAGACACTTCCTCGGCCAACATGGTTTTGCCGGTGCCAGGCTCGCCTTTGACAAGCAGGGGGCGCTTCAAAGTGATGGCTGCATTGACGGCCAGCTTCAAATCTTGCGTGGCAACGTAGTTTTCGGTCCCTTGGAATTTCATAATTGGCTGCAAAAGTGGATTAAAAGTTATTAGAAATGAGAAATGTCAGAAATGAGTAGGCTCACTCGATATAATTCCGCATTGATTTTCATCAGTCTTAGTTTGATTGTGCTCGCAAAATGAACGCTTTGTTATCCTCATTGATCGCTTTAACTGTCGCTTCAGCGACCGTTTTCACAGCCCACGCACAAGACGTGCAGGGCAACGCCAAGGCCGGCGAAGCCAAGATTGCCATGTGCATTGGTTGCCACGGCATTAAAGGCTACCAGGCCAGCTTCCCCGAGGTGTACCGCGTTCCTATGATCTCGGGTCAAACTGAAAAGTACATTGCTTCTTCTTTGAACGCCTATAAAAAAGGCGACCGCAAGCACCCCACCATGCGCGGTATTGCCACCAGCCTGACTGACCAAGACATTGCTGATATTTCAGCTTATTACGCTCAACATGGCGTGGTTCAAGGCGCAGCACCCGTGGTAGCCAAAGCCCCCGATGCCAAAGTTGCCGAGTTGCTGAAAAAAGGCGCTTGTGTGTCTTGTCACGGCGAGAGCTTTTCTAAGCCTATTGACCCTAGCTATCCCAAAATTGCCGGTCAGCACAAAGATTTCTTGTTCGTGGCTTTGAAGTCTTACAAAACCGAAAACCAAGCCACTTGGGGCCGCGCAAATGGCGTCATGGGTGGAATTGCCAAGCAATACACCAACAACGAATTGAAGGCCCTGTCTGCCTACATCGGGTCTTTGGATGGCGAACTGAAAACTGTTCCGCAGTCTAAATTCCGCTAATTCTTCTCAGTCTTTTGTTGCGTGCCTTTGCACGCAGTCAATGTAAATTTGGCCATCCGGCATTTTGCCGGCTCTCTGGCTTTCAAAAATCATGCGACCCAAGCATTCCATCGTGGCGTGATGAGCCTCGTGCAAGGATTGCTTTTTGTGACTCAACAATTCAACGGCTTGGCGAATACCGCGTGGCTGATCAATGCTGCACTGTTCGCTGATCGACAAGTGCATTGACAGGTGCAAAAAAGGATTGTCGCGGTTCGGATCCACCAAAAGCATGTTTGCCAAAGCGGCATCGACATCGGCCAATTCGGCGTGGTATTCGGGATGCTCATCGATCCACTGGCTGGCCAAAATTTCAATGGGTTCCAGTTTGGACCCAGACCGAGATTTGGCATAAGCTCCACAAAAAAATCGCCGCACATCGGCTTGAGAAGGTTGTATCAGCATGCGCCGATTGTCGCCTAGGTGGAATCAGGGCTTGAATTAAGTCGGGGCATGCACTATATTGCATGATTCTTGAATTGACGAACTCTTTAAAAGTAAAACCATGAGCAGCAACATCACACAAGCCTTTATTTGCGATGCCATCCGGACCCCTTTTGGTCGATACGGTGGCGCTTTGTCCAGCATTCGCACAGATGACCTTGGCGCCATTCCTTTGCGAGCCTTGATGGCCCGCAACCCGCAAGTTGATTGGGCTGCCGTGACAGATGTTTTTTATGGCAACGCCAATCAAGCGGGTGAAGACAACCGCAACGTGGCGCACATGAGCAGTTTGTTGGCAGGTTTGCCGATTGATGTGCCGGGTGCCACTTTGAACCGTTTGTGCGGTTCAGGTTTGGATGCCGTCGGTTCTGCTGCGCGTGCCATCAAATCGGGAGAAGCTGGTTTGATGATTGCAGGCGGCGTTGAAAGCATGAGCCGCGCGCCCTTCGTGATGCCCAAAGCCGAGACAGCTTTTAGCCGCAACAACGCGGTGTATGACACCACCATTGGCTGGCGCTTTGTGAATAAATTGATGAAAGAAAAATACGGCGTGGACTCCATGCCTGAGACTGCCGAAAACGTGGCCACCGATTACAAAATTGAACGCGAAGCACAAGACCGCATGGCCTTGGCCAGCCAAATGAAAGCCGTGGCGGCGCAAAAGGCGGGCCACTTGGCGCGCGAAATTACGGCGGTCACCATTCCCCAGAAAAAGGGCGATGCCATTGTGGTCGACCAAGACGAACACCCACGCGAAACCAGCATGGAATCTTTGGCCAAACTCAAAGGTGTGGTGCGGCCCGATGGCACCGTGACAGCAGGCAATGCCAGCGGTGTGAACGACGGCTCATGCGCCTTGTTGTTGGCCAACGAAACGCTGGCGGGCAAATATGGCCTGACGCCCAAAGCGCGTGTGGTGGGAATGGCCACAGCGGGTGTTGCACCGCGTGTCATGGGCATTGGTCCTGCACCCGCCACTCTGAAAGTTTTGGCGCAAACAGGTCTCAGCTTGGATCAAATCGATGTGATCGAATTGAACGAAGCATTTGCTGCGCAGGGCTTGGCTGTCTTGCGCATGTTGGGTTTGAAAGACGACGACGAGCGCGTCAATGCATGGGGCGGCGCTATTGCTTTGGGTCATCCATTGGGTGCATCGGGTGCGCGTTTGGCCACCACCGCTGTGAACCGTTTGCATGCCACGGGCGGCCGTTATGCGCTGTGCACCATGTGCATTGGCGTGGGTCAGGGCATTGCCGTGATTTTGGAACGCGTTTAAGGATTCTGGAATGAGCTCGACTTTGACAACACGTGCCGCTTGGTATGAAAAAAATGGTGAGGCTCGCGATGTGATGGTGCTGGGGACCTTGCCCCTCAAGGCACCCGGTCCAGGAGAAGTGTGTGTTCGATTGGCGACTTCGGGCGTCAACCCTTCCGATGTGAAATCGCGTCGCGCAAAGCCCCTAACCGATCCATGGGTGGTGCCGCACAGCGATGGTGCCGGCATCATTGAAGCGGTAGGCGAGGGTGTTTCAAAGCAGCGTGTGGGCGAGCGTGTTTGGATTTGGAATGCGCAGTGGCAGCGTCCTCACGGCACCGCTTCCGAATTCATTGTGTTGCCTACAACCCAAGCCGTGAAATTACCAGACAACACCGATTTTGCAGCAGGCGCATGCATGGGCATTCCTGGTTTGACAGCGGTCCAAGCGGTGCATTTAGCTGGAAACGAAAGCTTGCGCGGCAAAAAAGTGTTGGTCACGGGTGCGTCTTCTGCCGTAGGGCATTACATCACCCAACTGGTGACGCAATACGGCGGTCAAGTCATTGGCACAGTAGGCTCAGAACAGAAGGCCGTGCATGCCAAGGCCGCAGGTGCTGTTGAAACCATTTTTTACAAAACAGAGCCAGTGCTTGAGCGTCTGAAAGCTTTCAGTGGCGGCCGCGGTGTCGATGTGATCATTGACATGGACTTTGCAACGGCATCGCAGTGGGTCACCCAAGGTGGCCTAGCGCCGCATGGACAATTGATTGGTTATGGCTCCAATGTGGTGGGCGATATTCCATTGACATTTCGCCCCTTGTTGTTTAACTCCATCGGCTTGAAATTTTTCTTGGTTTACGACTTGTTGCCTGCAGACAGAACTTGGTGTGTGAATCGCACGAACGAATTGCTGGCATCAGGGCAACTTAAACACACCATTGGCGCTCACTTTTCGTTGGATCAAATTGTGCAAGCCCACGAAGCCGTTGAAGCCGGCCAACTAGGTAATGTCGTGATTGATCTCTGATGAAAAGCTGGTTAGAGTGCATCCTATGAAAATATTTCAAACCCTTCAAGAACTCGCAGCGTGCATTGGCCAAACTGTGGCGGTTTCGCCATGGACCGAAATCACGCAAGAGCAAGTCAACATGTTTGCCGAGGCTACTGGCGATCATCAATGGATTCACATCGATGTCGAAAAAGCCAAGGCGGGTCCATTTGGCGCGCCCATTGCGCATGGCTTTTTGACCTTGTCGCTCATTCCGAAGTTGTCGCAAAGCGCCATCAAAATAGAAAATGTGCGCATGGGCGTGAACTATGGCTTGAACAAAGTTCGCTTCACATCGCCGGTGCCGGTGGGTAGCAAGTTGCGCGGCCATATGAAATTGTTGAATGCCGTGCCCATCGATGGCAATGGCATGCAATTCACATGGGAGATGAGCATCGAGCGCGAGGGCTCAGAAAAGCCCGCTTGCATTGCAGAATCTTTGGCGCGTTATTACGTTTAAACAAACTTCGCTGTTCAAAGTACTAAGGCGGCGTGGCAAAAGCATTTTGCCGCCATGCTTCATACACCGTGACTGCCACACTGTTGGACAAGTTCAAACTTCGTTGTCCTTCAAGCATGGGTAGTTTCAAGCGATTTTCGGGTGCAAAGCTTTCGCGCAACTCAGGCGCTAGTCCGCGCGTCTCGGCGCCAAACACCAACCAATCGCCTTTTTGAAAAGATGTGTCTTGCACATAACGTGTGCCGCGTGTGGTGAGGGCAAACATGCGCGCTAAGTTGGGCTGTTCGGCGGCTAAAAATTCGGCCCAGTTGGCATGTCGCTTCACCTCGGCATACTCGTGATAGTCAAGCCCTGCGCGCCGCATGTGCTTGTCTTCCATGGAAAAGCCCAGCGGCTCTATGAGGTGCAAGGCACAACCTGTGTTGGCCGCAAGGCGAATCACATTACCCGTGTTGGGCGGAATTTCAGGTTCAACCAAAACAATTTGAAACATGTTGCTATTGTCGTTGCTTTAGGCGGGTGTTCTGGCAAAGACCAAGGCTGAAACGTGAGCAGCGCCGGCTTGCTTTAAAACCTGTGCAGCTGCATTGAGCGTGGCGCCACTGGTCATGACATCGTCGATGAGCAAGATGCGTTTCCCTCTGAGATGGGCTGCCATCAATGGAGCAACTGCAAAAGCACCTTTCAAATTGGTCAGTCTTTCATTTCGTGGCAGGGTACTTTGTGCCAATGTGTTGCGCATTCTCAGTAGGCTGCTGGGCTGGGTTTTTTGAAGGCTTAATTGCTGCGACAACACCAAGGATTGGTTAAAGCCCCTTTCAGACAGGCGCTTGAACGACAGCGGAATGGGGATCAGCACATGCGCTTGCTCTAGGGCGTCGGCCACGAAAGGTGTGCTGCGCATCAACAAGGCAAAATGCCTTGCCCATCCGGGTTGGCTTTGAAACTTGAACTGAGCGATGAGCGACACCCAAGGCCCTGTGTAAGACGTGGCCGCCCAACACGCATTGAGAGCCGGTGGATTTTGAAGGCAGTTGCTGCAAATTTTGAGGGCTGATTCGGCAGCGCACCTTTGGCACCTAAAGACAGGTCGACCAAAAGCCGCCACACACGCATCGCAAATGGCATGGGATGGCCAAGCCTTGCAAATGGCGCATTGACTAGGGATGTACATTGCAAATCAATATACTTCGCGTACTGGACAAATAGCTTTTCAAATAGCTTTCAATCGCATGCCTCAAGAACGCCCCCCAAGCCTAGACCCCGCTGCGGCCCGCAGATGGGCGGCATTGGCTTTGGGCCCAAAGCCCTACAAACCGAGCAGCGTGACTTCACCTTGGCTCCACGAAGAAGTGGCCAGGCGAATGGAAGAAAGGCTCGAATTTATTCGCCTACAACCTAAGTCTTGGGTTTGTTGGAATCCGATTCGAGCAGGCCTTAATGGCTTGGCCTTGCTGCAAAAGCGCTATCCCCAGGCCATTGGGCATTTGTCGGCCGATCGAAAAGGTGAAGGGGAGTGGGTTCAATCCAATGCATCAGCGCCCTGGTGGAAGCCCTCGGCATGGTTTCAGTCGAAATTAAAAACGGCTCCTTTGAAACCTCACAGCATGGACATGGTCTGGGCCAATATGCTGCTTCACCAAGCGGCAGATCCGCAAGCCTTATTGGCCGATTGGCATCGTGTCTTGGCAGTCGATGGTTTCTTGATGTTTTCTTGTTTAGGCCCTGACACCCTGCAAGAATTAAGAACGGTTTATGCGCGCATGGGCTGGCCCATGCCATCGCATGAATTTACCGACATGCACGACTGGGGCGACATGCTGGTGCACGCAGGATTTGCAGAACCTGTGATGGACATGGAAAAGATCACCTTGACTTACGTCAATCCAGAAAAGCTTGTTGAAGATTTGCGTAGATTAGGGCGTAATTTTCACGTCAGCAGATTTGAGGGATTGCGTGGCAAAAATTGGTACAAAAATTTCCAAAATGCCCTTTTGTCATTGGCCCAAATTGACTCGGAAGGCCGATTGGCGCTCACTTTCGAGGTAGTTTATGGTCATGCACTGAAGCCACAAGCGCGCGTCAAAATAAGCTCAAAAAGTGAAATTGACTTGGATGACATGCGTCAAATGCTTCAAAACCCCCAAAAGAAACACGATCAAGTTTGATAAAGCTCAAACTAGGCCTTCAACTCGGTTAAAATTCCTCGCGTTAACCCGAATCTCTATGCTCATTTGAGCGGTCATCGGTGTAACACTGAGCATTCCTTTTTATAACTGTAGTGGTTTCATTTGAAACTTGGAAGTTTGTGAAAACTATGAAGAGTATTTCCAAAGCATTGTCCTCATTGCTAAGCAAAGCAGGTATCTGGGCTGGTGCATGGGCCGCAACTGCAGCCTATGCCGTTAACGATTTGCCTGGCGGCCCCGCTGTCAATCAATTGGACTTTCATCCCGCGGCCTCCAAAATTGCCGAAGAGCAACACTCGCTTCATGTGTTCATGATGGTCTTGTGCACAGTCATTTTTGTGGCTGTTTTTGCTGTCATGTTTTATTCCATTTGGAAGCACCGCAAATCAGTGGGTCACAAGCCCGCCACCTTCCATGAGTCCATGACGGTTGAAATCATTTGGACCATCGTGCCGTTCATCATCGTGATCTTGATGGCATTGCCTGCTACCAAGGTTTTGGTGGCCTCCAAAGACACCACCAATGCCGACCTCACCGTCAAAGCCACTGGCTACCAGTGGAAGTGGGGCTATGACTACATCAAGGGCGAAGGCGAAGGCATCGGCTTCATTTCTACTTTGGACAATTCGCATCGCGAAATGTCCAATGCTGGCAAACCCGCTGGCGACAATTACCTGTTGAAGGTCGACAACGCCTTAGTGGTGCCTGTGGGCAAAAAAGTCCGCGTCATCACCACTGCAAACGACGTGATTCACGCTTTCGCGGTGCCTTCTTTGGGCGTTAAACAAGACGCCATTCCTGGATTTGTGCGAGACACATGGTTCCGTGCAGACCGCGTCGGCGATTTCTACGGCCAGTGTCAAGAGCTGTGCGGCAAAGAGCACGCCTACATGCCGATTCATGTGAAGGTTGTGTCGGCTGAAGACTACACAAAATGGGTCGATGCTGAGAAAAAGAAAATGGCTGCCAAAGCCGATGACCCCAGCAAAGTTTGGGCATTGGAAGATTCAATCAAGCGGGGTGAAAAAGTTTACGCAGCCAATTGCGTTGCATGTCACCAAGCTGCTGGCAAGGCCGTCGGCCCCATCAAAGCGCTTGACGGTGCTGCCGTGGTGCTCGATGCTGACAAAACCAAACAAATCATGGTTTTATTGAACGGCCAAAACAACCAAGCCATGCCTGCATGGAAACAACTGTCCGACACTGAAATTGCGGCAGTGATCACTTTCACGAAAAACAATTGGTCCAACAAGACTGGGCAAGTGGTGCAACCGGCTGAAGTGCTGGCCGCCCGCAAGTAATTTGGTACTTTGAAAAGTATTTAAAGGAATTCAAGATGAGCGCAGTTCTACATCCTCACGATCATGCCCACGGTCACGACGACCACCATGGTGCCCCAGAAGGCTGGCGCCGTTGGGTGTTTGCGACCAACCACAAAGACATCGGTACTTTGTACTTGTTGTTCAGCTTCACCATGCTTATGATCGGCGGCATTTTGGCCCTGCTCATTCGCGTTGAGTTGTATCAGCCAGGTTTGCAATTGGTCAACCCTGAGTTGTTCAATCAACTCACCACCATGCACGGTTTGATCATGGTGTTTGGCGCCATCATGCCGGCCTTTGTGGGCTTTGCAAACTGGATGATTCCTTTGCAAATTGGCGCGGCCGACATGGCCTTTGCCCGCATGAACAACTTCAGCTTTTGGCTCATGATTCCAGCCGCTGTCATGTTGGCAGGCTCCTTTTTCATGCCTGGTGGCGCACCTGCTGCAGGTTGGACTTTGTATGCACCCTTGACATTGCAAATGGGCCCGTCTATGGACGCTGGCATTTTTGCACTGCACATCTTGGGCGCCTCGTCCATCATGGGTTCCATCAACATCATCGTGACCATTCTGAACATGCGCGCCCCTGGTATGACGCTCATGAAGATGCCCATGTTTGCTTGGACATGGCTCATTACGGCGTACTTGCTGATTGCCGTTATGCCTGTGTTGGCTGGCGCCATCACCATGACGCTCACTGACCGTCACTTCGGTACCAGCTTCTTCAACCCAGCTGGCGGCGGCGACCCCGTCATGTACCAACATATTTTCTGGTTCTTCGGTCACCCCGAGGTGTACATCATGATCTTGCCGGCCTTCGGCATCATCAGCCAGGTGGTTCCTGCGTTCTCACGCAAAAAGTTGTTCGGTTATGCCTCCATGGTGTATGCCACTTCTTCCATTGCCATTTTGTCGTTCATTGTGTGGGCTCACCACATGTTTACAACCGGCATGCCAGTGACTGGCCAGTTGTTCTTCATGTACGCCACCATGTTGATTGCGGTGCCTACTGCTGTGAAAATCTTCAACTGGATTGCCACCATGTGGCGTGGCTCCATGACCTTTGAAACACCCATGTTGTTTGCCATTGGCTTCATCTTTGTGTTCACCATGGGCGGCTTTACGGGCTTGATTTTGGCCATGGCGCCTATCGACATTCAATTGCAAGACACTTATTACGTGGTGGCACACTTCCACTACGTGTTGGTGGCAGGCTCCTTGTTTGCCATGTTCTCGGGTGTCTACTATTGGCTGCCCAAGTGGACGGGTGTGATGTACAACGAAGGTCGCGGCAAGCTGCACTTCTGGTGGTCACTGATCTCCTTCAACGTCACCTTCTTTCCCATGCACTTCCTGGGCTTGGCCGGTATGCCGCGTCGCTACGCCGACTACCCCATGCAGTTTGCCGATTTCAACGCCATTGCCTCTGTGGGTGGTTTCTTCTTCGGTTTTGCACAGGTTTACTTCTTCTTGTTCGTGGTGCTGCCTTGCATGCGCGGCAAGGGCGAAAAGGCAACTCAAAAACCATGGGAAGCGGCTGAAGGCTTGGAGTGGGAAGTACCTTCTCCTGCACCTTTCCACACCTTTGAAAACCCACCCAAGCTGGATGCCACGGCAACCCGCGTGATTGGCTAAGAGAAGCATTGAAACATCATGTCCACAACACCTGAACAAAAGAAAAGCAACGCGCGCTTGGGCCTCATCTTGGCCTCGGTAGCCTTGGTTTTCTTTGTCGGTTTCTTGGCCAAAATGATTCTGCTTACCGCCAAATAAGCCCTCATCATTTCAAGCCAGCAGCATGAGCCTCTACCGCGAAAATATCAAAATGGTCAGCAAACTGGCCATTGTTGCGGCCGGTATGTTCGCTTTTGGGTATGCGCTAATTCCTATTTACAAACACATCTGTGAGTTGACTGGCATCAACATTTTGTCGCTTTCAGAGCGCCAAGTGCCAGGAAATGGCGCTGCAGGCAAAGACGTCAAGGTCGGCAACACGCAAGTTGATTATTCGCGCACCATCACGGTCGAGTTTGATGCTAACGCACGGGGGCCTTGGGACTTCAAGCCAGCGCAGCGTTCAGTGCAAGTTCACCCTGGTGAGCTCGCCACGGTGATGTACCAATTTCAAAATGTGCAAAACCGCCGCATGGCGGCCCAAGCCATTCCCAGTTATGCCCCCAATCAAGCTGCATCGCACTTTAATAAGTTGGAGTGCTTTTGCTTTAACCAGTACACGCTGGAGCCTGGTGAAAAGAAAGAGTGGCCTGTTGCCTTTGTGATTGACCCTAAGCTTTCTAAAGATGTGACCACCATTACCTTGTCGTACACATTTTTTGAAGTGGGTGGCAAAACGCCCCCTGCGCCAAGCTCTACGCCAGTCGCAGCAGTTCCAGCTGCGTTGATATCACCAAAGGTGGGTTCATGAGTGGTGGTGAGATGTCAATTTTTCGCACCGTGCAAGCGGTGCTTTGGTCTTTCATCGGCATTAGGAAAAACAGCGAGAGTCACGCAGACATGGCCAAGCTCAACCCTTTTCATGTGATTGTGGTTGGCATATGTTTGGCGCTGATTTTTGTTTTGGGCTTAATTGCCTTGGTCAATTGGGTGGTGGCACAGCCCATCACTTTGTAATTTTTTGAGACAGATTTGGTTTAAGAGAGAGCAGGAGCAAGTATGAGTTCTACAGCACACGGCACAACGCCTTATTACTATGTGCCCCATCCATCACGCCATCCAGCCATGGCTGCGTTTGGATTGTTCTTGTTGATCCTGGGCGCAGGCCAATGGATCAATGGCGAGGAGTGGGGTAAATACTCGCTGTTCGCAGGTCTGATTTGGTTTTTGGTGGTCTTGTATCAGTGGTTCAGTGAGGCCATCCACGAAAGCGAAAGCGGGCAGTTTGGTCACAAGATTGATTTGTCATACCGCTGGAGCATGACGTGGTTCATCTTCTCTGAAGTGATGTTCTTCGGTGCCTTCTTCACCGCTTTATGGTGGGCACGTTCGCACTCTTTGCCTGCCTTGGGCAGCTTAGAAAACGCACTCTTGTGGCCTGACTTCAAAGCGGTTTGGCCCTCGGTGGTTGCTGGTGCAACAGCTTCTCCTGCTGGCATTGTCGAACCCTTCCAAACCATGGGTCCTTTCTGGTTGCCCACCATCAACACCGCCTTGTTGTTGACTTCGGGTGTCACTTTGACCATCGCGCACCACGCTTTGCAGCATGGCGACCGCAGCAAAACCATCAAGTTCATGTGGATGACGGTTATTTTGGGCTTGGTGTTTTTGTTCGTGCAAGGTTACGAATATGCCCACGCATGGGGCGATCTGAATTTGAAGTTGAGCTCAGGTGTTTATGGCTCTACCTTCTACATGCTCACGGGCTTTCACGGCTTCCACGTGTTCATTGGCATGCTCATGCTGTTGTTCATTACGCTGCGTTTGCAAAAGGGTCATTTCACCAAAGACCGTCACTTCGGTTTTGAAGGTGCGGCTTGGTACTGGCACTTTGTGGACGTGGTCTGGCTTGGTTTGTACATCTTGGTTTACTGGATGTAATTTGGTTTTGCTTGGCAACAAAAAAGCGCCTATGGGCGCTTTTTTTGTGAATTAGGCGCCTGGCGGAATGCCTGAGGGTTGGATGTAGCCCAACTTCCAGGCAATCAAGATACAGATGAAAAGCACAATGGAGAGCCCCACGCGAAAGGCCAAAGCCTTCACCATGTTGCCTTTAGGGGCCAGCGGCGTATCGGTCCCTTCAGAGGTGTCTTTGACGCCGCCGCGCATCATGTAAAAGAGGGCGGAGGCTAGGCTTGCCAAAATGGCAAAGAAAGCAAGTGCAACTATGATTTTCATGAATGGAATTATCGGATGAGTTGGTCGGCATTTTCAGCGCATTTGAAAAAGAACTCACGCCTTCAATCGGTGTTGTGGTTCTTATTGGCGCTGGTGTGTGTCGGTATCACGAGTTCATTGGGTTTTTGGCAATTGGGCAGGGCTCAGACCAAGCTTGATTGGCAGGCTGAGATCACCCAAAAGGGCCAAATGCCAGTTCTTGAAGGCTCATTTTTAGGAAGCCCCCAAGACACAGAAGGCAATCGTGCTGGGTTGTTGCACCGGCCCATTCAATTGGAAGGCGAGTGGTTAGACAAATACACCGTCTATTTGGACAACCGCCAAATGAACGCACGCCCTGGTTTTTACGTCATGACGCCCATCAAATTGCAAGCCACAGGCACCGTGGTCTTGGTGCAACGCGGATGGATCGGACGAGACTTTACCGACCGCACGCGTTTGCCTGCCATTCAAACGCCCTCTGGTGCGGTTGTAGTCAATGGTTTGATAGCCTTGCCGCCATCCAAGCTTTATGCGCTGGGCGAGGAAGCCAAGACAGTAATACGGCAAAATCTAGATCTGCAAGATTTTCGTGTTGAGACTGGCTTGCCCTTGTTGGAAATCTCAGTCATTCAAATGGGTGCGGCCTCTGAAGGCTTGCTGCGTGAATGGCCACAGGCCGCAACAGGTGTTGAGAAACACTACGGTTATGCCTTCCAATGGTTTGGATTGGCGCTTTTGATTGCATTGCTTTATGTCTGGTTCCAAATTGTCCGACCCCGTTTCAAATCCAAAGTCACTGTCGCCAGCTGAACGCGCCCAACGGGAAGACGCTCCCCTGAGCATGACGGTTCACACCCTGCCCAACCCGAATGAAGTCGTGTTGGTGGATGAGAAGCGCACGCGCGCAGGGCGCTGGAAAATGTTGGCCGTGTTGTTGGTGTGTGCATCGCCTGTCATTGCGTCTTACTTCACTTATTACGTCATTCGCCCTGAGGGCCGGCGCAACCATGGCGAACTCATTCAGCCGCAGCGTACCTTCCCTGCGCTAGAGGTTTCAAAGCTCAATGGCGAGAAAGTGGCTTTGAATTCACTCAAGGGTCAATGGTTGTTGGTCAGTGTGGCCGATGCGGCATGCGATGAGGCTTGTCAAAAGCACTTGTATTTTCAGCGTCAATTGCGCGAGTCCTTGGGCAAAGAAAAAGATCGCATCGAATGGGTGTGGTTGGTCACGGGTGATTCGCCGGTCGATGAAAAGCTCATGCCGGCCTTGTCGCAAGCCACTGTCTTGAGAATGAGTTCGCAAAGTATTGCTGAGTGGCTGCAGCCCTCTGCGGGCCGGCAATTGTCCGAGCATTTGTATGTGGTTGATCCCATGGGCAATTGGATGATGCGCTTTCCGCCTGGCATCGATTTGGCGGCTGCTGCCAAAGCCAAAAAAGACTTAGACAAACTGTTGCGTGCCTCTGCATTTTGGGACACACCAGGCCGTTAAACCAATGACCGAAGTCGACTTGTACAACCTCTCACCCACCCTGCGATTGCTGGGCATGGGCGTGCTCATTGCGCTTCTGCCCTTGGCGTGGACTTTGTACAGCAGTCGAAACCAGCCTGTGAACTCCAAATTACGCGCCATCACGGTACTTACTTTGTTTCTCACTTTCGATTTGGTTTTGTTTGGATCTTTTACCCGGCTTACCGACTCTGGTTTGGGTTGCCCCGATTGGCCGGGTTGCTATGGCAGTGCCAGCCCCATTGGTGCAGTAGCGCACATTGATGCCGCGCAAACTGCCATGCCCACAGGCCCTGTGACGCACAGCAAAGCTTGGATCGAAATGATTCACCGCTACTTGGCCATGGCGGTGGGTTTTTTAATTTTGGTGTTGGCGCTTAGCAGCACTTGGCAGCGTTGGAAAGGGCAATTTTCTTTTAACGGCGCATGGCAAGTGAAACCCTTTTGGGCATGGCTCACTTTGTTTTGGGTTTGCATGCAGGGCGCTTTCGGTGCGCTCACAGTGACCCTGAAACTATCTCCCGCTATTGTGACGTTGCACTTGTTGGGCGGCATTGGTTTGCTTGTTTTGCTGTCCGCACAAGTGGCTTGGAAGCCGTCATCGCAGCGCCAGACCATTGGCAAATTTCACCGCCAACTCATTTGGGCTGCTGCTGCTTTCCTCACACTTCAAATTGCTTTTGGCGCTTGGGTCAGCACCAATTACGCCGTGCTGGCGTGCACTGGCTTTCCAGATTGCAATGGCCAGTGGTGGCCAGCTTGGAACTTCCAAGGTTTTGAAATTTGGCGCGGCTTAGGCATTGACTCAAAGGGACAATACTTGCCCATGGAGGCCTTGGTTTCAATTCACTTTGTGCACAGGCTCATGGCTTTGTTCGTGTTTTCTTTTGCTGCCATCATGCTGTGGCAGTTTAAAAAAGCTGACATCCTGCCTGGCCTCACGCGTGTTTTATTTGCTTTGTTAACTCTTCAATTGATCACTGGCTTGTCCAACGTCGTGTTAGATTGGCCCTTGCTAGCAGCTGTTGCGCACACCGGCGGCGCGGGTGCTCTGATGATGACCCTTACCTACATGCTGAGCCGAAGCAAAATTCAAAGATGATCAAGAATAATTTTTTTAGAAGGCCTGCCGCATGAGCACCGCTGCCGAATTACAAGCTGGCTCACCTTGGCGTCAGTACTACGCGCTCATGAAGCCGCGGGTGGTGCAACTCATTGTGTTTTGTGCTCTTATTGGTATGGTCTTGGCTGTGCCGGGTGTGCCCACATGGAAAGAAGTGCAATTGGGCTTCATTGCTTGTGTGGGTATTTGGTTGGTAGCAGGTGCTGCTGCTGCTTTCAATTGCTTGGTTGAAAAGACCATCGATGCTCAAATGAAACGCACGTCTTGGCGCCCCACGGCCAAGGGTCAATTGAGCGACATGCAAGCTCTGCTGTTTTCTGCTGTGCTGTGCAGCATAGGCTCGGCTATTTTGTACTATGCAGTCAACCCGCTCACCATGTGGCTCACCTTTGCCACCTTTGTGGGCTACGCCATCATTTATACCGTGATCTTGAAGCCACTGACGCCGCAAAATATTGTGATTGGTGGCGCATCAGGTGCTATGCCGCCCGTGCTCGGATGGGCCGCCATGACAAACGATGTGGGCCCTGAAGCACTCATTCTTTTCTTGATTATTTTCTTGTGGACACCACCGCATTTTTGGGCGCTGGCTTTGTACCGTGTAGAAGACTATCGCAAGTCGGGCTTGCCCATGTTGCCAGTGACCCACGGCAATGAATTTACGCGTCTTCAAGTTTTGCTTTACACCATTGTGCTCATGGCCTCGTGCCTCATGCCCTTTGCTTATGGCATGAGTTCTTGGTTGTACCTTGCTGCGGCTGTGATTTTGAGCGTCATGTTCATTGGCTATGCTTGGGCCCTGTGGCGCAATTACTCTGATGAGTTGGCGCGCAAGACCTTTAAATTTTCACTCATTCATTTGAGTGTGTTGTTTGCGGCCTTGTTGGTCGATCACTATTTGTTTTAATGCGAGCCAAGATTCTCATGTTCAACAGCACACGTTTCTCTGCCTCTTGGTTTAGGCTATTTAGCGCCTGTGCTTTGGCGTTATCTTTGGTGGGGCTGAGTGCTTGTTCAGAACCCAAGCCCGCATTCAAAGCCGTTGACATCACCGGTGCCGATTACGCCAAAGAGTTGAACCTGTCTGATCAAAACGGCCAGGTGCGCAAGCTGAAAGACTTTTCAGGCAAGTTGGTGGTGGTGTTCTTTGGCTACACCCAATGCCCTGATGTGTGTCCTACTACCATGCAAGAGTTGGCTGAAGTGAAGCGCTTGTTAGGCCCTGACGGCGACAAACTCCAAGCTGTGTTTGTCACGGTTGACCCTGAGCGAGACACCACCGAATTGTTGAAATCTTATGTTGAGAATTTTGATGCCAGCTTTGTAGCCTTAAGGCCTACGCAAGAGCAATTGCCGGCCATTGCCAAAGAGTTCAAAATTTATTTCAAGCGGGTGGAAGGCAAAACACCTACCAGCTACACCATGGACCACTCTGCGGGCAGCTATACCTTTGACACACAGGGCAGGGTGCGGTTGTTCAACCGCTATGGCATGGGCGCACAAGCACTGGCCGATGATTTCAAGTTGTTGTTGAAATAAGCAATTTCTAATTCAGGCTTGTTAGCTGTAAAGAGCGCTTTCAAATTCCTTGGCGCTGATACCCGCTTGTCTCAAAAGTCCGTTCACAGTGCCTATTTTGACTTCTTTGTGATTGGGGACAACGCAGCCTATGCCATTGCGTTTTAAAACAATGTGGCTACCTGATTGCCTGATGACGTGAAAACCAAGTTTTTGCAATGCTTTGATGATGTCCGAGCCAGAGAGGCCCGGAAATTTAGGCATGCGAAACTTCGAATGTGGTTAAGACGGGAGGTGTTTGAATTTTCATGGGAAATTCTTGAAGGTACAAGCTTGTTGCCTCCTTTAAGTTTTCCATGGCTTCTTCTAGGCTTTCGCCCTGAGTCGTAGTGCCAGTTTCTGGGTTAAGTGCAACAAACCCACCCTCTTCTGCTTCGGTAATGACGGCTGAAAGTAGCATGGGACCATCCTAGAAGTTGAAATTTGATTATGCATTCACTTAACTGAATCATCAACTGATGAGCAAGGAAAGCAAGTGAATGAATGACCAGCTTTCGGACTGGCATGAAGAGCCATGCAGTTGGCTTTGGATTCACGCCCTAGCTTAAGCCTCAGCGTATTCCATCAAAGCCGCTTTCATCTTTTTCATGGCTGCCACTTCAATTTGGCGAATGCGCTCTGCGCTCACGCCAAACTCATCGGCCAAGTCGTGCAGCGTCAAGCCGCCCGAGCCATCGTCGTTCACTTTGAGCCAGCGCTCTTCCACAATTCTGCGGCTGCGTTCATCAAGCGACGCAAGGGCTGTGGCAATGCCATCGCTGGCCATCAGGTCGCGCTGGTGCGCTTCGATCATGGCGGTGGGTTCGTGGTGAGCATCTGCCAAGTAGGCAATTGGGCCATAGGCCACTTCGCCATCGTCTGAGGGGGATGGGTCTAGCAGCACATCACCGCCAGACATGCGCGTTTCCATTTCCATCACTTCTTCGCGTTTGACGTTCAGGTCTTTGGCCATGCTGTCAATTTGAGAAGCAGTCAAGGTATCACGGTGTGTGCCAGTGGCTTCATCGGCCTCGGCTTTCATGCCTTGCTTCATAGAGCGCAGGTTGAAAAACAATTTGCGCTGTGCCTTGGTGGTGGCCACCTTGACCATGCGCCAGTTCTTCAAGATGTATTCGTGAATTTCGGCCTTGATCCAGTGCATGGCGTAGCTCACCAAGCGCACGCCTTGATCGGGGTCAAAGCGTTTGACGGCTTTCATCAAACCGATGTTGCCCTCTTGAATGAGGTCGGCATGGGGCAAACCATAGCCCAAGTATTGACGTGCCACAGAAACTACCACGCGCAAGTGTGAGAGCACCAACTTACCAGCGGCTTCTAGGTCGTTTTCGTTTTTCAGTTTGCGCGCAAACTCTTGCTCTTGCTCGAGGGTGAGCATGGGCATGCGGTTGACCGCAGAGATGTACGCATCGAGGTGCCCCAACGAAGGCACTACGGCCCAAGGATTCTTCAGGGTGAGTGCAGTGTCTAGGGATCCAGCGAGGTTTGTCATACCAGAACTCCTTTCCATAATGGATCGGATTTTAGCACTCTCTTGGGGGGAGTGCTAAATATATAACTTATTGATATTGTTGATATTTATCAATATTCCTGACTGTCAATGAGGTCTTTCTGGGCTTTAACAAGGATGAGCGCACGGCAGTGCTTATTCGCCGTGAGGTGCGATTTTGACAAAAGCACCGCCTTGGAAAAGTGCGGCCTTGT
>CALAGS010000204.1 GCA_937891665.1 uncultured Burkholderiales bacterium
TCACGCCCATTCACAAGCTACCGCTACGCCGCACGATTCAGATGCACGCGCAAAGCCGCATGCGGGTGGCTGGGCCATCTTAGCTGGCGACAGTGTTCACTGTTTTGGAGATGGTGTCCTGATTGCCTCTGCCTTCATGGTCGATTTGAAGTTAGGCGTGGTGGCGGCTTTGGCTGTTTTGGCCCACGAAGTGCCTCATCACATGGGCGATTTGGTCGTGCTAAGACAGGGCTCCCAAAGCCGGCAAACAGCCGTCTTGAAAGTCTCTCTGGCGGGTGCCATTACGGCCTTGGGGGGATTGGCTGGCTACGCGTTGCTAGATCAACTGCATGGCGTTTTGCCCTACATGCTGGCCATTGCAAGCAGCAGTTTTATTTATGTGGCACTGGCCGATTTAATTCCGCAATTGCAAAAACGTTTAAGTTCACGTGAAACGGCAGCGCAAATCGTCTGGTTGTTGTGTGGCATTGTGTTGGTGAGCGGGGTCAGTGTATTGGCGCATTCTTTCGCCTCGCATTGAGACCGCACTCTTAACCCTTTGCGCAAGGCAGTCCGGGTGTGTTGCACCACTCGCTCCAGCTGCCAGGATACAAGCGCGTGATACCTAAACCCGCAATTTCCATGGCCAAAATATTGGGCACTGTACTGACGCCACTGCCGCAGTGGTGAACCACAGTGGCAGGGTCTCTGCCTGCTAAAAGCTTTTCAAATTCAGCCTTCAATACTTCTGGCGTTTTGAACAACCCATCTGCGCCGAGATTTTCGGCAAAAGGTCTGTTCAAAGCGCCTGGTATGTGGCCAGCCACGGGATCGAGGGGCTCCATTTCGCCGCGATAGCGTGCGGCTGCGCGGGCATCGATCAAGGTTAAATTGGGGTGCCCTACTTGAGGCGCTAATTGATCAGTACTGATCCATTCGCGCAAAGCTGATTTCAATTCAAACTTGCTGGCGATAGGCTTGAGCGCTGCAGGTGCACCTTTCTCAACGGCCCCGCCCGATGCTTCCCAGGCCTGAAGACCGCCATCTAAAACGGCCACTGCATCGTGACCCAACCATTTCATCATCCACCACATGCGGCCGCAGTAGTTGGCGCCATTGCGGTCGTACACCACAGCCTGCATATGGTTTTCAAAACCTAAGCAGCCTAACCATGTGGCCACCTCTTCACGCGAGGGCAGTGGATGTCTGCCGCCATTGACGGCCGATGGACCGTGCGTGCTGAGGTTGCGATCTAAATGAGCTTGGTGTGCACCCTGAATGCGAACCGTGGCAAACAAGGTGTCGGCCATTTCGGGTTTCATGAGGTCGCCTGTGCAATCAAACACCATGAAAGCTTTGCCAGAAGTCTGCAAGTCTTTGAGTTGCTGAACAGAAATGAGAGTGGTGTACATGTCGATTCCTTCGGTCGTTGTTAGTTTGTCATTAGGGTGTGCTTGCCTTGTTTCGGCCGCTTAAGGCAGTGGCTGCAATGCCACTTAAAACAATGATCAATATACCGCCCCAACCGATCCAGGGTATTTGATCGCCAAATAAAAACAAGCCAAACAAGGCTGAAAAAACAATGCCTGAGTATTGCAAGTTTGCGACCACCATGGTGGCTCCATCGTTGTAGGCGCGGGTCATGCACCATTGGCCGAGTGCAGCCAAGATGCCAATGGGCAACAATAACCAAGCTTCTGGCAAGACCCATTCGCTGGTACCTGTGAACAACATCACAAGCGCGCCAGATGCTGCGGCTGCCAATGAAAAATAAAAGACTGTGCGCTCAACAGGCTCGCCTTCTCTACCTAGCTCGGCGACTTGAATGTAGGCCATGGCGGCAATCATGCCGGAGGCTAAGCCTACCAATCCTGCAATCACTTGGTTTTGTTCGATGGTGGGCCTCAGAATCATGACCACGCCCAAAAAGCTGATCACCACACTGAGCACCACAGGCAACTGGCGTTTCACATCCAGAAGATGGCCTTTCCAAAGCGTGGCGCCTACCAAAAAAGCAGCCACCCAAATGCCACTCATGTAGTTCAAGGTCATGGCCGTGGCCAAGGGCAGATAAGCAATGGCATAGAACCATGCGGCCAAAGACACCACCCCCGTGAAAGCCCGCCATGTGTGCATTCTGGGCACTCTTGTCTGAAGTGAAATGCCTTTGCGCTGACAGGCATAGGCCATGAGCAAGGTGCCAATGGCGCCGCGATAGAAAACCAATTCAAAGGTGCTGAAGTGCACCGCTGCAAATTTCACGCACACACTCATGGCTGAAAAAAACAGCGAGGCTAAAACCATCCAAAGAGCTTGCATGCAGCTTAGTCGCTTGAAGCTTCGTTGATCGATGTGCTCATCTTGTTGCGATACCACTCGTGAAAATGTTGCATGCCGTCTTCCATGGGACTCTGGTAAGGCCCCACTTCGTTGTCGCCCCGCTGCATCAAAGCTTTGCGGCCGGCATCCATGCGTTCTGCAATTTCATCGTCTTCTAAACATGTTTCCATGTAGGCCGCTTTTTGGGCTTCTACAAAATCGCGCTCGAAGGCCACGATTTCTTCGGGGTAATAAAACTCCACCATGTTCAGCGTTTTCTCGGGGCTGATGGGATGGAGTGTGGACACCGTGAGCACATGCGGATACCACTCCACCATGATGTGGGGATAGTAGGTGAGCCAAATAGCGCCATATTCAGGAACGGCGCCTTGACGGTATTGCATGAGTTGTTTTTGCCAGCGTTCGTACACAGGGCTGCCAGCCTTGCCCAAACGATTGGCGACGCCCACCGTTTGAACTGAGAATTCTTTTTTGAATTGCCAGCTGAGGTCGTCGCAAGTCACGAAATTGCCAAGGCCCGGATGGAAGGGCTCAACATGGTAGTCCTCGAGGTAAACCTCGATGAAGGTTTTCCAGTTGTAATTGCACTGGTGCATTTCAACATGGTCGAGTTTGAAGCCGGTGAAATCTAATGCGGCGCGCGGGCCCATACCGGCCAAGTCGGCCTCGATGTCGCGCCCATTGTCTTCAAACAACAAACCATTCCACTCGCGAAGCGGGTAATTTTGGAGGTTAAGACAAGGGTCTTGTGCGAAATGAGGCGCACCTAAAAGCTGACCCTCGGGGGCGTAAGTCCAGCGGTGCAAGGGGCACACAATGTTGCCACCGGCACTGCCTTTTTGCTGGGTGTTGAGTGAGCCTCGTCCTTGCAACATCACGGCTTGACGGTGCCTGCAAATGTTGGAGATCAGTTCAATGCCTTGCTTGGAGCGAACCAGCGCGCGCCCACCCGATTCTTGGGGCAAAACGTGATAGTCCCCGATTTCGGGAACCGACAATTGATGGCCCACATACTTGGGGCCTTGCTGAAAAATGGTTTTCAGCTCGCGCTGGAACAGCGCTTCATTGAAATAGCTTGAAACTGGTAGTTGGCTTGAGGCCTGCTGCAGTTGAAGACTTAAATCAGACATTGGTGACCTGACCTAGAGACTCCCCCTATGAAGGGGCAGGAACATGCGGGTAGCCCAGGGCTCTCCCGCGAAAAAAGCGGCCCGAAGACCGCCGATGAAGGGGCATTGTAGCCTCAGGTCAGCAATTTGGGGCCGAAGTCGACCTAAAATGACTTTCTTTAGATCTAAATCCGTCATGCCAAAAGCTCCTCCTACTTCAGCCAAAGCTCAGACCGACCAGGAACTGCCCGCCAGCTATGAAGAGGCGGTTCAAGAGTTGGAGCAATTGTTGGCCAAATTGGAATCAGGTCAGTTGCCCCTTGATCAATTGCTGACCCATTACCAACGCGGCGCTGGCCTGCTGGCTTTTTGCCGCGAACGCTTGACGGCCATTGAAAACCAAATCAGCGTGTTGGACGAAGGGACCTTGAAACCTTGGGACGGTGCATGAACTCTCCGTTTTCAAACAACTTCAATTTCAAAGCTTGGTCCGAAGAACGCTTGGCGCAAGTTGAGCAAGTTTTGAAACAAGGCATCGATGCCCCCGCCCCCGCTGGTTTGGGTGAAGCAATGCGCTACTCAGTCTTGGATGGCGGTAAACGCCTCAGACCCCTTTTGGTCTTGGCCGCGGCTGAAGCTGTGGGTGTCGATTTGGAAGCCGCTACTGTCTCTGATCAGCCTAGCGCTTTGGCGGCACTGCGCGCTGCTTGTGCGGTTGAATTGATTCACGCTTATTCTTTGGTGCACGATGACATGCCCTGCATGGACAATGATGTGCTGCGCCGAGGCAAACCTACTGTGCATGTGAAGTATGGCGAAGCGCAGGCTTTGTTGGCAGGCGATGCCCTACAAGCCTTGGCGTTTGAATTTTTAACGCCACAAGATGGCAGCACAGACGTCGCGGTGCAAGCTTCTCAAGTTGCCTTGTTGGCCAGAGCTTCTGGCTATCAAGGCATGGCGGGCGGCCAAGCCATCGATTTGGCCAGTGTGGGTGTGCCCTTGAATGAGGCCCAATTGCGACAAATGCACCGTCTCAAAACAGGTGCACTGCTGCTCTGCAGTGTGCAACTGGGTGCCGTCAGTGCTGGCAAGCCTTCTGCTCTGATTTTCGATGCCTTCACGCAATATGCGCAGTCACTGGGCTTGGCTTTTCAGGTGGTGGACGACATCTTGGATGTCACTTCTGACTCGGCCACTTTGGGCAAAACAGTGGGCAAAGACGCTGCGGCCGACAAGCCCACCTATGTCTCCCTCATGGGTTTAGGGCAGGCTCAGCAATTGGCTGCCAAACTCTACTCAGAATCTCTGGCAGCACTTAACGCCAGTGGCTTGAACGCCACAGCCACAGCCGCACTGCGCGCACTGGCCACCCAAGTGGTGCAAAGAAAAAACTAATATGCTTGAATCAATTCACTCTCCCCTCGACCTTCGAAAACTGAAACGCGGCGACTTGCCCCGCTTGGCTGCTGATGTGCGCCAGTGCGTTTTAGACAACGTGTCGCAAACTGGTGGACACCTAAGTTCCAACTTGGGCACGGTAGAACTCACCGTGGCCTTGCACTATGTTTTCAACACCCCAGAAGATCGCATTGTGTGGGATGTGGGGCATCAAACTTACCCGCACAAAATTCTGACGGGCAGGCGTGAGCGCATGCCCACCTTGCGTCAATTGGGTGGTCTGTCTGGTTTTCCGCGCCGGGATGAAAGTGAGTACGACACATTCGGTACAGCTCACTCCTCCACCAGTATTTCTGCAGCGCTTGGCATGGCCATTGCGGCGCGCCAAAAGGGTGAATCACGTCACGCCATTGCCGTGATTGGCGATGGCGCCATGACCGCTGGCATGGCCTTTGAAGCCATGAACAACGCGGGCATTGAAGACTGCAAATTGTTGGTCATCTTGAACGACAACGACATGTCGATCAGCCCGCCTGTGGGGGCCTTGAACCGTTATTTGGCGCAACTCATGAGTGGTAGTTTTTATTCAACGGCTAAGAACATGGGTAAAAATGTTTTAAAAAGCGCGCCGCCGCTGTTTGAGTTGGCCAAGCGCTTTGAACAGCATGCCAAGGGCATGGTGGTGCCTGCCACCATGTTTGAACAATTTGGCTTTAACTACATCGGCCCTATTGATGGTCATGATTTAGATTCCCTTATTCCCACTTTGGAAAACATCAAAAATTTGCAAGGACCTCAGTTTTTGCATGTGATCACCAAAAAAGGTCAGGGTTACAGGCTGGCTGAAGAAGATCCTGTGAATTACCACGGCCCTGGCAAGTTCGACCCCAAGGTGGGCTTGGTGCCTGCTGTCAAGCCAGCTAAACCTTCCTTCATGCACATCTTCGGCCAATGGCTATGCGACATGGCAGCGGCCGACAAGCGTTTGGTGGGCATCACGCCCGCCATGCGCGAGGGCTCTGGCATGGTGGAGTTTCACAAGCGCTTTCCAGATCGTTATTACGATGTGGGCATTGCCGAGCAACACGCTATCACTTTTGCTGCGGGCTTGGCCTGTGAGGGTCTCAAGCCCGTGGTGGCCATTTACTCCACCTTCTTGCAGCGCGGCTATGACCAACTGATTCACGACGTGGCTTTGCAAAACTTACCCGTGGTGTTTGCCTTGGACCGAGCAGGTTTGGTGGGTGCTGATGGCGCCACACATGCTGGCGCCTACGACATTGCTTATTTGCGTTGTATTCCCAATATGTCTATTGCTTGCCCAAGCGACGAGCGCGAGTGCCGTTTGTTGCTAAGCACAGCCTACGCGCAAAACCATCCGGTGGCAGTGCGTTATCCCCGAGGTGCGGGGGTCGGTGTTGCGGCAGGTACCGACTTAGACACGGTACCCTTGGGCAAAGCAGAGCTTCGCCGCGAAGGTGCTGGCGTTTGTATCTTGGCTTTTGGCACCTTGCTTTATCCCGCACTTGAAGTGGCAGAGAAGTTGAATGCCACGGTGGTTAACATGCGCTGGGCCAAGCCTTTGGATGAGGCCATGATTTTGCAAATGGCTGCCAAACACAGCTGTTTTGTGACGCTTGAAGATGCGTGCGTGATGGGCGGAGCGGGTAGCGCTGTGGGTGAGTTCCTGCAAAAATCAAACCTGCTCAAGCCCTTGTTATCATTGGGCCTCCCAGACCAGTTCATTGAACACGGTGACCCAGCTAAGCTCATGGCGATGCAAGGTCTCGATGCCTTAGGCATTGAAAAAGCCATTTTGGATCAGTGGCCCGAGATCAAATCTTGATCTGCGACAAGCCATGAAGGGTAAACCCCTTCTGCAGGGCTTTTCATTTTTTCTACAATCGGTGGTTATTGTTTTTTTCGGAGTCAATATGGATTCTTTGTTATGCCTGTCCAAAAGGATAGACCAATTCAGTGAGTGGGTTGGCCGGTGGGTGGCTTGGTTGGTCTTGGCCGCTGTGTTGATTAGCGCCTGCAATGCTATTTCGCGCAAGGCCTTTAATTTGAGCTCCAACGCTTTTCTTGAGATTCAGTGGTACTTGTTTGCTGCAGTTTTTATGCTGGCAGCAGGGTACACCTTGATGCGCCAAGAGCACGTCAAAATCGATGTGGTGTCGGGCCGATTCTCTAAACGCACTCAAATTTGGATTGACATCGCTGGTATTTGCTTATTCTTGTTCCCCTTTGTGATTTATATCATCACATTGGCCATGCCTTTGGTGATCAATGCCTATGTCACGAAGGAAATGTCTTCCAATGCAGGCGGTTTGATTCGTTGGCCAGTGTTTGCCATGTTGCCCTTGGGTCTGCTGCTGCTTGGTGTTCAAGGCGTTTCCGAACTGATCAAGCGGATTGCATTCTTGCAGGGCATGATCCCCGACCCCTCTAAAAAGCAGGGTGCTAAAACGCCAGAGGAAGAGTTTGCAGAATTCTTACTTCAAAAAGAAGTGGCCGCTCGCGAAGCGGCACAAATAGGAGTCCAGAAATGACTGAATTTCTGATCGCCAATATGGCGCCCATCATGTTTGTATCGTTGATCATCTTTTTGATGTTCGGATACGCTGTTACCTTTTCATTGGCTGCATGCGGCCTCTTTTTTGGATTTGTAGGGGTTGAACTGGGTGAAATTCAACCTGCGTTCTTGCAAAGCTTGCCTCTGAGAATGTTCGGTATCATGCAAAACGATACCCTTTTGGCTATTCCGTTTTTCACCTTCATGGGCTTGATATTAGAGCGGTCAGGCATGGCGGAAGACTTGTTAGACACCATTGGGCAGTTGTTTGGCCCGATACGTGGTGGCTTGGCATACGCCGTTATTTTGGTCGGTGCCATGTTGGCGGCAACGACAGGCGTGGTTGCTGCGTCAGTCATTTCGATGGGATTGATTTCGTTGCCGATTATGCTGCGATACGGCTATGACAGGCGCATTGCGACGGGCTCCATTGCTGCTTCTGGCACTTTAGCGCAGATTATTCCGCCCTCCTTGGTATTGATTGTGCTGGCTGACCAATTAGGAAAAAGCGTTGGGGATCTTTACAAGGGTGCGTTCATTCCTGGTTTTGTACTCACAGGCTTGTATTTGGGCTACATCTTGTTAATTAGTTTTATCAAGCCACAGTGGGTTCCTGCTTTGCCTGCTGAGGCGCGAACAATTCGTGAATCAGACGGTACTTCTGGCTTAAAGTCCTTGCTGGCTTTGACAATTATTTCAGTCGCGATTGCCATTGGTTTTGCCAAATGGTTGCCTGAAACCACACCCTTGGATGAAACCATCGTGGTTTCTATGTGTGTGGGAGTTGGCTTTGCCTTCTTTGCTGCTCTGATCAGCAAAGGTGCTAGGCTGGGCTTGTTGTCCAACATTGCAGAACGTGTCACGTTTGTGTTGATCCCTCCCTTGGCTTTGATCTTCTTGGTCTTGGGTACCATTTTCTTAGGCGTCGCTACACCCACTGAAGGCGGCGCCATGGGTGCCATGGGTGCCTTGATCATGGCCGTATCCCGCAAGCGCATGGACATGAAATTGATGCGACAGGCCATGGACTCCACCATGAAGCTTTCATGCTTCGTGTTATTCATCCTGATCGGCGCCACAGTTTTTAGTTTGGCGTTTCAAGCAGTCGATGGGCCGATTTGGGTGGAGCATTTACTCACCGGTCTTCCTGGTGGTCAAACGGGCTTCCTGATTGTTGTCAATATCTTGGTTTTTGTTTTGGCTTTTTTCCTGGATTTCTTTGAACTGGCTTTTATCATCATCCCTTTGATTGCTCCTGTGGCTGAAAAGTTGGGAATTGACCTGGTTTGGTTTGGCGTGTTGTTGGCTGTGAATATGCAGACTTCATTCATGCACCCACCTTTTGGATTTGCACTCTTTTATTTGAGAAGCGTTGCACCGGCCGAAGATTACACGGATCTTGTTACCAAGAAGCCCATTAAGAAAATAACCATTGAGGAAATTTACTGGGGAGCCGTACCCTTTGTCGTCATTCAAGTGGTCATGGTCGCTATGATCATCGCCTTCCCGGGTTTGGTGTCAACTGGCGCGTCCAAAGGGGCTACCGTTGATGCTGATTCTGTTCTCATGCAAATGCGCGCAGAAAGCGCTGCTGATGAAGCAAAAGAAGATGCGAAGTCAACCGACAACGAAGAGGTAGATCCAGTCAAAGCCTTGCTTGAATCAATGAAGCAAGATCAGGCTAAAAAGCCCTGATCAAAATCGATGCAACAAAAAAACCCGCCTAAAGCGGGTTTTTTTGATTGGGGCGTTTTGCCCCTGTGTCGCAAAGCTGATTAAAGCTTTTGAGAGGCCATGAAGTTGTTCATGGTGTTTTCTGCAATTCCAAACCACTGGTTAGATTCGCGATTAAACGCTGCGTAGTCAGCATAAATCTTTTTCCAATTGGGGTTGGTGTTGGACAGGTCATCATAAACTTCTCGTGAGGACTTGAATGCAGCAGCTAAGACATCTTTAGGGAATGCTCTGAGCTTGGCGCCTTGTCCAATCAGTGATTTCAACGCAGCTGGGTTGCGAGCGTCATATCGAGCCATCATGTCGGTTCCAGCGTATGAAGAGGCCGCTTCAACAATGGCTTTATACTCACTAGACAAACCTTCAAATGCCTTTTGGTTGACATAAAGTGAGAGCTGTGGGCCCACTTCCCAGAAGCCAGGGAAATAGTAATTTGGCGCAACTTTGTTTAAGCCTAGCTTCTGGTCGTCGTAGGGACCCACCCATTCAGCTGCATCAATTGTTCCTTTTTCCAAGGCTTGGTAAATCTCGCCACCAGGAATATTTTGGGGAACCACACCTAAGGGTGAAAGAACTTTTCCGCCGAAACCACCGACACGGAATTTAAGGCCTTTCATGTCTGCCAAAGATTTGATTTCTTTGCGAAACCAACCGCCCATTTGCACACCTGTGTTACCCATGGGGAAATTAACAATACCTACTTGGCCATAGAACTCGCGCATCAATTTCATGCCATTGCCATGCAGCATCCAAGCTATCATTTGACGTGCGTTCAAACCGAATGGAATGGCGCAATCTAAAGCGTATGTAGGATCTTTGCCGAAGAAGTAGTAAGGTGCTGTGTTGCACATCTCAACGGTGCCGTTGGACACGCCGTCGAGCACGCCAAATGCAGGCATCAATTCGCCAGCAGCGTGGGTGGTGATGGTGAACTTGCCGCCAGACAACTCGCTAACTTTCTTAGCAAACACATCGCAAACACCGAACAATGTGTCGAGTGATTTGGGGAAGCTCGAAGCAATGCGCCAGCGCAATGTGGCTTGAGCGTGAATAACAGCTGGGGCTGCGCCTGCGGCCAAGACGCCAGCAATGCCGGCATTTTTAATAAGGGAACGACGATCCATGGGGTTCACTCCGGAAGTCTAGGTTGATGAATTCAGGACGCCAAGGCGACTCTGATGACTGGGAACAGTCACGAGCCTATTGTAGGAAATTTGCAAGCCCCCTTTGGCAAGGGTTTTCCCTCCGATCGATCAATATTTGATCTGGAGGGTTTTTCTGGGTTTTAATACCCACCATGGCAATTCTTTTCTGAGGGAATGAACATTGCCAGATTGATTGACTTGGTAGCCCAACATTTCGTGCAGTGTCGATTGCCATTCTGGGCTGGCAAGGTGCTTTCTCAGAGCTTGGACGGGAGGGGAGTCTAGAGCACTTTTCAGGCAGACCAGCCAATAGTTTTCTCTGGCAATTGGAATAAAGTCAAGCCCGGAAGACAGGGCGGCACTTTCGATGGCCAGTCCGGTATCGGCTTGACCCGATGAAATGCAGTTGGCCACAGCGCTGTGAGACAGTTCTTGGTGATCGTAGCCCAGGAGTTGATCTGAAGCCAGCCCCTGATTGGTCAGCAATTCATCGAGAAGCAGGCGAGTGCCCGTGCCTAGACCTCGATTGACATACCTTAGGCGCTTGGTCATCACATCTTGCAAAGAATGAATGTTCAAAGGGTTGCCAGGTCTGACCAACAGTCCTTGTGTGCGTTGAGCGAAACCAATGAGTTTGTGCTGGCCTGGCTTGAGGAGGGGTTTGTAGGTTTGCGCTGAAAGGCTGGTGAGTTTGGGTTGGCTGAGCGTGTGAAATCCTGCTAATTCGCATCGACCTTCATTCAAGGCCCTGACGGCATCGACGCTGCCGCAAAACCGAATGTCTAAATGCAGCGATTGACCGGCTGTGAACTCTCTTAGCCTGACCAGCGCATCGTCATGGCTCGCATACAGTGTGAGCAAGTGTGCTTCGGGGTCAAAGGCAACAGCAAACGTGCGTTCTAGCTCTGCCATCAAGGCTTCAATGGGCGCCGCCAAGCGGGCCTGAGCTTGCCTTTCGGCCCAAAGGAGCTTGCTGGCAAATTCAGACAACTCAGCAGGCATGCCCTTTTCCCAAACGATGAGGTTTTGGTTGAGCTTCATTTCCCATTTTTTTAATTCGCCCCAAACATGCCGATACGACATGCCCAAAGATTTGGCGGCGGCGGCAATCGAGCCATGCTCGCGCACAGCCTGTAGCAAGTCCATGAGGGCATTGCGCAGCAAAGCTTGCTGACGCGGCTTTGATAAATCAGCTGTATGGGTAGCTGAATTTTCAGATCCCAAGTGGTATGAAAGTTCAATTTTTGACACGGCTTAAGTGTGCCTCATTTATGCCTTGTTTCTGATTCAAAGACTGGCATCCTATGCACGCCATTTCATAGCTGAACACCCGCGTAGTTCAGGGCATCTAAAAGGTTTAGCATCGGCGCACTCACTTACTTGTATGAATACTTTTTTAGACAGCGCCGCCACAGCTTTTCAGCTCATCAGCGACTTTGATCCTGGCCTCTGGGCCATTGCGGGCCGCTCCTTAGGGGTGAGTGCCACGGCTTGCTTCATGGGTTGCCAAATAGGGATTGCTTTAGGCAGTTTCTTGGGGGTCTCAAAGTTTGCAGGTCGCGGCATGGTGCTCACCTTGCTCAACACATTTTTAGCGCTGCCTTCCGTGGTGGTGGGCTTGGTGATTTACTTACTCTTGTCGCGCACAGGTCCTTTGGGATTTTTAGGCTGGCTGTTCAGTTTCAAAGCCATGGTCTTGGCGCAGGTGGTGCTGGTGGTGCCCGTTGCAGCGGCATTAAGCCGCCAAGTGGTGGAAGACGCAGAGAGTGCCTATGGCGAGCAATGGCGATCTTTAGGTGCAGGCAATGCGTTCAGGTGCATTTTGCTTTCCTGGAACGAAAGATTTGCTTTGCTCACCATCGTGGTGGCTTGCTTTGGCCGCGCTATTTCTGAGGTGGGCGCCGTCATGATTGTGGGCGGCAACATTGAGGGCTTTACCCGCGTGATGACCACCGCCATTGCACTTGAAACCAGCAAAGGTGATTTGCCCTTGGCATTGGCGCTAGGAATCATTTTGTTGGGGATTGTGGGATGCCTCAATGCGGTGTTGTCGCTGTTTAGATATTGGCAAGATCAGTCACAACTCAAAGGACAAAACAGTTTGCGCGGGTGGGTGGCATGAGTGCATTGCTGTCACTCCGTCACGTCAGCCTGAACTTGGGAGGGGTGCAAGCGCTACAAGACATCAGCCTCGAAATTTTTACGGGTGAGCAGGTGGCCTTCATTGGTGCCAACGGCTCTGGTAAAAGCACAATGCTGCGCCTATTGAACGGGCTGCACCAGCCTTCTCACGGTACCTTGGAGTTGCCCCACTGCCGACAAGCCATGTTGTTCCAAAGACCCCACATGCTTCGCACCAGCAGCTTGAACAATGTGGCCATTGGCTTGTGGTTGGACCGAAGTCTTCAGTTGGGCTGGGCTGCTTGCAAACAGCGTGCGCTCGAGGCACTTTCGGTGGTTGGCTTATCGGGCGTCACTCAGCAAAATGCAGCCACTTTATCGGGCGGGCAGCAACAGCGTTTGGCCTTGGCCCGTGCTTGGGCCCGGGAACCTCAACTTTTATTTTTAGACGAACCTACCGCCAGTTTGGACCCACCCGCCAAACGCGAAGTAGAGGCGCTGGTGCACCAACTCATCAAGCCGCATGGACAGCAATTGGCAACCACCTTGGTGTTTGCCAGCCACAACTTGGGGCAAGTCAAGCGATGGGCCAGTCGCGTCATTTACCTAGAGCAAGGCAAGATTTTGGCCGACTTGCCTACTGCTGATTTTTTCGACGCTGATTGTCTGAGACAACACAGCCAACAAGCTTTTTTATTTCTGCAAGGAGAAACTTAATGCGCTCAATTTCTAAATTTTCAACGGTGTCATGCAAGCTGTGGCAACTGACTTTAGGTTTGGTCATGACATGCATGTCAGTACATGCCATGGCCCAATCCATTGTGATGTCGTCCACCACTTCGACTGAGCAATCGGGTTTGTTTGGGTTCTTGTTGCCAGAGTTTAAAAAGGCCACAGGCATTGACACCAAAGTCGTGGCGCTGGGCACAGGTCAAGCGCTTGACATGGCTCGCCGAGGTGATGCCGACGTGGTGTTTGTTCACGACCAGCCTGCCGAAGAAAAGTTTGTAGCCGAAGGTTTTGGCATCAAGCGTTTTCCTGTGATGTACAACGACTTTGTGGTGGTAGGGCCACAAGCAGATCCTGCCAACGCAAAAGGCAATGACATTGTGGCTGCTTTGAAAAAAATCGCAGCCAGCAATGCGGCTTTCATTTCTAGAGGCGATAAGAGTGGCACGCATGCTGCAGAAATTCGCTTTTGGAATCAAGCGGCGGTGTCTGCACAAAAAGGCAGTGGCTACAAAGAGTGCGGTTGTGGCATGGGCCCTGCGTTGAACATTGGTGCCTCTACCGGTGCCTATGTGTTAACCGACCGTGGCACCTGGCTGAACTTTAAGAACCGTGCTGATTTGAAAGTCTTGGTAGAAGGCGATGCGAAACTATTCAATCAATATGGTGTGATGGTGGTGAACCCTGCCAAGCATACCCATGTGAAGCAAGCCGATGCCCAAAAGTTTGTAGACTGGATTGTTTCTGCCAATGGGCAAGCTGCCATTGCAGCTTACAAAATTGGCGGAGAGTCGGTGTTCTTTCCCAACGCAGGCAAGTGATTGTTTAGCTTGAACGGCCTGTAAAGCAAACTGGCGCCGAAGGATCAATGGCAGGTCCTTCGTGTGAATTTTTGGCGTGCGCCACATCCATGTCTCTCGGCAAAGGCACGCCATTTTTCACAGCCAACACTTCGGCCATGATGCTGACCGCAATTTCTGCGGGTGTTTTGCTGCCAATGTAAATACCGATGGGGCCACGCAGCCTGGCCAGTGAGATTTCGGTTTGATCGAAGTGCTCGATCATGCGCTGCTGGCGCAAAACGTTGTTGCGCCTAGAGCCAATGGCACCGATGTAAAAGGCTTCTGTGTCCAGCGCTGCCAAAAGTGCCAAGTCATCTAGCTTGGGATCGTGTGTGAGCGCAATGACGCAGCTGCGTCTGTCGGGTTTAAAGCTCAGCACCAAATCGTCGGGCATGTCGTGCTTCACTGTGACGCCTGCAACTGACCATGCACCTCTGTACTCTTCGCGAGGGTCGCACACCGTGACGGCAAAGCCATTGAACAGCGCCATGGTGGCCAAGTATTCTGTCATTTGGCCTGCGCCAATGAGCAGCATGCGGTACTCTGGGCCAAAGGTGTTGGTGAGTTGCGTTTCATCAATTTGCAATTCACTGGGCGCGTTGGTGGCGGCAAGGGTGACAAGGCCTGTTTTCAGATGGGTTGACCTTTGCATGAGTTGCCCTTTTTCGAGGAACTCAATCAATTGGCTCAGACTTTCGGCGTTTGGGTTGAACTCGAGCAGCAGCTCTAAGGTACCGCCGCAAGGCAGGCCAAAGCGGTGTGCTTCGTCTGCGCTGATGCCATATTTCAATTGAACTGGCGCACTGTCAAGGATGGCATTGGCTTTGCTGTATTGCGCAATCAGGTCGTCTTCAATGCAGCCACCCGACACGGAACCCACCACGGCGCCTGTTTCGCAAAGCGCCATGATGGAGCCGACGGGGCGGGGTGAAGAACCCCAAGTACGAACCACGGTGGTTAACAGTGCTCGTTGTCCGGCTTCACGCCAGGTTTTGAGAGTTCTCAAGACAACGATGTCTAAGTTTTCCATGATGCCGATCAATGCCTAGAATTTTTGATTTAACGCACCAATGACCATACGGCTGCAGCACCTACCAGCAATGCCAACCAAACCCATGCGGGAACAGAACCAGAGGAGGGTGTGGCTTCGGCAATTGGCGGTGTGTTGGATGCGTCAGTGCCAGGGTATTTGGCTTGAAGTGATTCGTCAAACCGTTTGAAGAAATCTTCGGCCAATGATTTGGCCGCGCCATCAATAAGGCGCTGACCCAGTTGGGCCAATTTGCCACCCACTGTGGAGTGCACCGTGTATTTCAATTCGCAGCCTTCCGCATGGGGATGCAGCGAGACTTGTGACTCGCCTTTTCCAAAGCCAGCCACGCCGCCCTGAGCTTCAAAATTCAGCGCGTATGAATTGGGCGCTTGAATGTCAGAGAGACTGACCTTGCCCGAGAACTTGGCAGACACGGGACCAATTTTGATGGCCACACCCACACTGTAAACGTTGGCTTCTGTCAGCTCAAATTTGTCGCAGCCTGGAATACAGGATTTTAAAATTTCGGGATCGTTGAGGGCGTCCCACGCTTGCGCTTGGGTGACGTGTAGTACGCGTTGACCTTGCATGTCCATGTGCAGTTCTCCTATTTTATTTTTAACAACTTGTTCAAGGCACTTGCCAGTTCTTCCAAACGCGACAAATTGTGAATGGCCAACATGCCGTTCACATGCCGATTCAAAACACTGGCCCCCGTTGCGATGGGAGCATAGCCTTCAAATCTGAGCAGAGGGTTGAGCCAAAGCAAAGAGCGTGTGTGTCGCTTAAGCCAAACAAGCTCCGAGTCTAGCGTCTCTGCGGTGCCCGTATCGAGTCCATCACTGATTAACAACACCACGGTACGTCTGCCTGTGAGTTTTTTTGCAAAATTGACCCGCAGATGCGCCAGCGATTTTCCCAACTGCGTGCCGCCCGCAAAGTCCTTAATTTGGTGGCTGGCCTCGGCCAGCATGTCATCGGTATCGCGGAGTTTAAAGGCGTGGTTGATATCGGTGAGGTCGGTGCCAAATGCAAAAATCTGACGGGGTGTGCCGCGAGTGGCTTGGTGTAAGAAGGCCAGCAGCAAGCGAGCATATCGCTCCATGGAGCCAGAGATGTCAACCAAGATCAAAAGCGGAAGGGCCTGCGGCTTTCTTTGCATGCGGGGCAGAGACAAAATATCGCCGTCTTGTCTTGCCGCCGTGTGCATGGTTTTGGCCCAATGAATGCGATCGCCTCGGCCGCCTGTGCGTGTTCTTCGTCCTTGAATTTTAGGCAGTGGCAGCTTAACTTGTCGGGCTAGTTTTTCGACCAACCTGAACTCGCTGGCACTCAGGCTTTGAAAGTCGGCTTGTTGAAGTCTTTCGCGGTCGCTGGCGCTCATGGCTGCGTCAAACTTCAGCTCGTCTTCTTTGGGTTTGACGGGGTCGTTTTGTTTGTTTTTGGCTGCCAAAGCTTCTTGCACTCTGGATTTGCGCGGCACACCTGGTGATGGCGTGGTGGCTTTGGGCAAGAGCTGAGACAAAAGTTGTCGGGTGAGTTCAGGATCTCTGAAAAGTGCTGAAAACAGTTGGTCAAAGACCACCAAGTCTTCTTGTCGGCTGACCAAGCAGGCCTTCAAGGCCGCTGACAAATCGTCTTTTCTTTCGATGCCAACGTGTTCCGTCGACTCGATGGCCATGCTGATTCGCGATGCATCAATGGGCAAGCCTGCGCGCCTGAGTGCGCGCGCAAAACCCGTGATGTTGTCACTGAGTTTGCCGCTGCGCGCGTCGCCTAAAAGCATGATGGCCCAAGCTTTAAGTTAAAGGCTTGTGATGGGCGCAGGCGCCAGCAAATCATTGAGCAGTGGCGTGATGGCCGCAATGTCTTCGCGCTGCTTGAACAAAATGCCCACAGTGTCTTGCACCACTTCGGGGTCAAGGGTGAGTGTATCCAAGGCCACCAAGGCTTTGGCCCATTCCACGCTTTCAGCAATGCCGGGCGCGCGCTGAAAAGCGCTAGAGAAGGGCTGACTTCTGAGACGACCCACAAACTCTGCCACCTGTTCAGTGAGCTGAGCGCTGGCTTGCGGAACTTGCGACCTGACCACGGCCAGTTCGCGCTCTCGATCGGGGTAGTCCATCCATTGATAGAGGCATCGGCGCTTCACGGCATCGTTCAAATCACGGGTTCGATTGCTGGTCAGAATGGTCACTGGCGCCACCTCGGCTTTGAGGGTGCCCAGCTCTGGAATACTCACTTGGTATTCACCCAAATATTCCAGTAAAAATGCTTCAAAGGGTTCGTCAGCGCGGTCAACTTCATCAATCAAGAGCAGTGCGCCAGGCGCGGGGGTTTGCAAGGCTTCTAGCAAGGGGCGCTTGACCAAGAAACGTTTTTGATAAACCTCGCGCTCAATGTCTTGGGGTGTGGCGTTTGAACCAGTTTGGGATGCGGCAGCGCGCATGTGCAATAACTGCGCAGCATGGTTCCACTCGTACAAAGCTTCGCGTTGCTCCATGCCGTCATAGCATTGCAAACGAATGAGCGGGCGCCCCAAAATTTTGGCCAGTGCTTTGGCCAGCTCGGTTTTGCCAACACCAGGTTCACCTTCTAAAAGAAGGGGACGCTCTAATTTGAGGCTTAAAAAAACGGCGGTGATAAGCCGCCGTTCCGCGAAATAGCCCACGCCTTGAAGGGCCTGGGCAAGTTCGTCGATGGTTTTGAAAGTGTCTTTTGCGGTCATCCGTTCGCCTGTTTCACCGCCCTTTGAGTTTGCACGGTGATCAGGTGAGCGCGATAGGCTTTTGAAGCGTGCAGGTCGGCATTGAGATCTGTAGAGTCTACCGCGACACCGGCCACTGCTTCTGGGGTAAAGCTTTTTGTCAAGGCGGCTTCCATGCCAGCATGGCGGAACACGCCATTGCCGGCACCTGTAATGGCCACACGGGCACCACCAGCGGTTTGCGCCACAAACACGCCCACCAACGCAAAGCGCGAGGCAGGTTGGTTAAATTTGGCATAGGCGGACTTGCTGGGAATGGGGAAGCTGACAGAGGTGATAATTTCGCCCGCATCCAACGCGGTGGCATACATGCCCAAGAAGAAGTCATCAGCCTTGATGGTGCGCTTGTCTGTCTGGATGGTGGCGCCCAAAGCCAACAAGGCGCTGGGGTAGCAAGCAGCAGGGTCGTTGTTGGCCACTGATCCGCCCATGGTGCCCATGGCGCGGACTTGCTTGTCACCAATGTTGTTGGCCAATAAAGCCAGGCCTGGAATGTTCTTTTGAACATCGGCGTTGTCGGCCACATCTTGGTGGCGTGTCATGGCGCCAATCACGATGTTGTTGCCATCTTTTTTGATGCCAGCCAAACCACTGATGGCGGCCAAGTCAACCAAAGTTTCTGGCTGTTGCAGGCGCTGCTTCATGGCGGCGATCATGGTTTGGCCACCGGCCAAAACTTGACCACCTGCTTGCGCTGCTTTTTGCGCATCTGCCAATGCGGTGGGGCGTTCGTATTTGAATGCGTACATGTTGAGTTCTCCGAATTTCTAATTAATGCTTGGCGGCTTGAATGGCTTCCCACACGCGGTGCGGTGTGGCAGGCATGTCAAAGTCTTTAACACCCAAAGGGGCCAAAGCGTCTAGCACGGCATTGATGACAGAAGGGGGTGAGCCAATGGCGCCCGCTTCGCCGCAACCCTTGGTGCCCAATGGGTTGGTGGTGCAAGGTGTGCACTCGTGGCCAATGGCAAACACTGGGAAGTCGTCTGCACGGGGCATGGTGTAGTCCATGAAAGAACCCGTCAAAAGTTGACCGGTTTCTTTGTCGTACACACAGTTTTCCATGAGCGCTTGGCCAATGCCTTGGACCAAACCGCCATGCACTTGGCCTTCCACAATCATGGGGTTGATGATGGTGCCAAAGTCGTCGACTGCGGTGAACTTGTCAATTTTGGTGACGCCCGTTTGTGGATCAATTTCCACTTCGCAGATGTAAGTGCCTGCTGGGAACGTGAAGTTGGTGGGGTCGTAGAACGCAGTTTCGTTCAGGCCGGGCTCCAGCTTGTCCAAGGGATAGTTGTGCGGCACATAAGCGGTGAGCGCAACGCTGCCAAATGGAATTTTCTTGTCAGTGCCTTTGACGCTGAATTCGCCATTGGCAAACTCGATGTCGGCATCGCCTGCTTCCATGAGGTGGGCGGCAATTTTCTTGGCCTTGGCTTCAATTTTGTCGAGTGCGCGCATGAGGGCGGCGCCACCCACAGAAATGGAGCGTGAGCCGTAGGTACCCATGCCGAAAGGCACGCGGCCCGTGTCGCCGTGAACGATGTCGACGTTTTCAACTGGAATGCCCAAGCGCGCTGCCACCACCTGTGCAAAGGTGGTTTCGTGGCCTTGACCGTGGCTGTGTGAACCGGTGAACACAGTGACGCTGCCTGTGGGGTGCACTCGAACTTCGCCGCACTCAAACAAACCTGCGCGAGCGCCCAATGCGCCTGCCACATTGCTTGGGGCCAAGCCGCAAGCTTCGATGTAGCTAGAGTAACCAATGCCTCGCAGCAAACCTTTGGCCGCACTGGCAGCTTTGCGAGCAGGAAAGCCTGCCACATCGCCCAGTTTGTTGGCGTGGTTCATAAGGGCATGGAAATCGCCGGTGTCGTATTGCAAAGCCACAGGGGTTTGATACGGGAACTGTGTGATGAAGTTCTTGCTGCGAATGGCGTCTTGCGTCATGCCCAGCTCGAACGCTGCGCGAGACACAATGCGCTCGAGCAAGTAAGTGGCTTCTGGACGACCCGCACCGCGGTAGGCATCGACAGGCGCAGTGTTGGTGAACCAAGCATCTACTTCGACATAAACCTGCGGTGTGGCGTACTGGCCGGCCAACAAAGTGGCGTAAAGAATAGTCGGAACCGCTGTTGAGAACGTAGACAGATAGGCGCCCAGGTTGGCGTCCGTGTGAACACGCAAAGCCAAGAATTTGCCATCTTTGTCAATGGCCAACTCTGCGTGGCTAGAGTGGTCACGGCCGTGTGCATCGCTTAAGAAAGCTTCTGAACGGTCGCAATTCCATTTGATGTTGCGATTGAGCTTTTTGGAAGCCCATGTCAGGCAAACATCTTCCGCGTACAAATAAATTTTGGCGCCAAAACCACCGCCCACATCGGGTGCAATGACGCGCACTTTGTGTTCGGGCAAGCCCAAAACAAACGCTGTCATGAGCAAGCGCTCTACGTGCGGATTTTGGTTGGACACATAGAGTGTGTACTCGTCGCTGGCGCGGTTGTAGCTGCCAATGGCGGCGCGTGGCTCCATGGGGTTGGGGGCCAAGCGGTTGTTGATAAGGTCTAGCTTGGTGACGTGAGCGGCACCTGCAAACGCAGCATCGACGGCAGCCTTGTCGCCAATGGCCCAGTTGTAGCAATGGTTGTTGGGGGCTTCTGCGTGAAGGGCTGTGGCCTTTTTGGCATGGCGCACATCGACCACTGCAGGCAGTACATCGTATTCAACTTCCACCAACTCGGCAGCGTTCTTGGCTTGTTCCAAAGTTTCGGCTACCACCATGGCCACGTGGTCGCCCACATAGCGCACCTTGCCATTGGCAAGAATGGGGTGAGGCGGCTCGTTCATGGGCTTGCCGCTGGTGTCGGTAATGAGCCAGCCGCAAGGCAGGCCATTGATCTTGGCATCGACGACATCGGGGCCGTCTAGCACGGCCACCACACCAGGCGCTGCCAAGGCTTTGGCTTTGTTGATGCTTTTGATGTTGGCGTGAGCGTGAGGAGAGCGCACGAACACAGCGTGCGTCATGTTGTCTAAGCGAATGTCGTCGGTGTAATTGCCAGCGCCTGTAAGGAAGCGGTAGTCTTCCTTGCGACGCAGGGACTCACCAATGTGAGGAAGTTTGGAGAAATCTGATGCACCCATGGTGAGCTCCTTAAGCGTTCATGGCAGCAGAACCCTGCTGCACGGCTTTGACAATGTTTTGGTAACCGGTGCAACGGCACAGATTGCCTTCGAGCAATTCGCGAATTTCTAACTCGCTGGCCTTGGGGTGGCGTTTGGCAATGTCAACAGCGCTCATGACCATGCCGGTGGTGCAAAAACCGCATTGCAAACCATGACACTCTTTGAAGGCCGCTTGCATGGGGTGCATGGTGCCGTCGGCATGCGCCAAGCCTTCAATGGTGGTCACTTCAGCACCTTGGGCTTGGGCGGTGAGCATGTTGCAAGACTTGACGGCACGGCCGTTGACATGAACGGTACAAGCACCGCATTGGGCTGTGTCACAGCCAACGTGAGTGCCGGTGAGCTTGAGGTGCTCGCGCAAGGCTTGAACGAGCAATGTGTTGGGGGCTGCGTCAACGGACACTGATTTGCCGTTGACCTTCATTTGAACCTGCATGCGTGACTCCTGAGGGTGAATTTATCCTCCAGTAGATCACGCCCTTGCACCCTCGCTTTTAAGGACTTTCCCTTATAAATGAACCAACTATGACCAGGGTCAATTTAACTGGCTTTGGCTCTGCGCCACTGATTCACCGCCATGGGAATGACCAATGCAACACCCACCAGCGTGGCCGTCAAACTGGGTGCAATCATGAGCAATGCTGCAAATAAGCAAGAAAGTTGCTCCCAGCGTTTCATTTCCACAAACATGAACTTGCTTAAGGAGGCGGCCATGAGCGTGATGCCAAAAATACAGCCTGTGAAAGTGATGATGAAACTCTCCCAGGTGAAGCCTTTGGCCACCAGCAGCAAAGAGGGTGAGAACACAAAGACAAAAGGTACCAAAGCTTTGGCCAGCCCCAGGCGGAAGGCTGTGTTGCCGGTTTTAAAGGGGTCACTGCCTGCCATACCAGCCGCCGCATAGGCCGCCAACGCCACAGGGGGTGTGATGTCTGCCAAAACGCCGTAATAGAACACAAAGAAGTGGGCCACCAAAGGCTCAACACCCAGGCCCACCAAAGTGGGCGCTGCCACTGTGACCATGATGATGTAAGTGGCCGTGGTGGGTACACCGCAGCCCATCAAGACGCATACCAAACCCGTCATGATGAGCGCAGCCAGCAAGGTGAGGGTGTTCAATGACATCCAGTCAGAGGGAATCACGCCGCCCATGACCGCTGAAATACTTTGCGCAGCTTGCGTGATGATGTAGCTGATTTTGAAACCCACACCGGTGAGTGTCACCACGCCAATCACGATGCCCACGGTAGCTGCTGCTGCACCTACTGCCAACGCATATTTGGCGCCAGTTTCGAGGGCTTCAACCAAGACATGTGGTTCGATACGACCCCGAACACCGCCCCCAATGTAGGCTGCGGCACCCGTTAGGACGGCCACCACGAAGAGAACCATTTTGATGGTGCTGTTCTCGTTGCCAAAATCAGAAAAGGCGATGGTCATCAAGATGACGTGCATGACAAGCAAAAGCGCCCAGTTTTTCAACTGATTGCCACTGACCCGTGTGGACATGCCCACAATGGCGCAAGAGCTGATGCCGACAAAGGCTGCCAAGTAAGGCGTGCGCCCCGACACCAAGATGCTGATGAGCAAGGCTAGAGGAATGAGGGTGGGCCAACGCATTTGCAGCGATTCACGCAAACGTGGCATCTCTTCTTCTGTGAGACCTCGAAGGCCATATCGCTTGGCTTCAAAGTGAACCTGCATGAAGACGCCAAAGAAGTGCATGAAAGCAGGCACCACAGAGGCCGCGATGATGGTTTGATAAGGTACGTTCAAGAATTCAATCATCAAGAACGCTGCAGCGCCTAAAACGGGGGGCGTAATTTGGCCGCCCGTAGAGGAAGCCGCTTCAACGGCCGCTGCAAAGTGTTTTTTGTAGCCCACCCGAATCATGGCGGGAATGGTCAGTGAGCCTACCGTGACGGCATTGGCTACGGAAGAGCCGCTGAGCATGCCAAACAATGCGGATCCAAAGACGCTGACCTTGGCGGGTCCACCTGCGTAGCGGCCGGCAACGGAAGAGGCAACATCAAGAAATAATTGACCTAAACCAATGCGTGTGGCCATGACGCCGAACAGCACAAAGTGAAACACGTAAGTGGCCACCACACCTACTGCCACACCATAAATACCTTGGCTGGTGAGGTATTGGTGGTTGATCATCATCGACCAATTGGCACCAGCATGTTTGAGTAACCCGGGAAAGTAGGGGCCAAGCAATGCATAGACGGTGAAGCCAATTGCAATGATCGGCAAAGGCCAACCCATTGAGCGCCTAGTGGCTTCAAGCAAAGAAATGAACAAGATGCTGCCCATGATGACGTCCATGTTGCTGGGGTTACCCACGCGGAACATCAAATCATCAAAGACATAAGGAATGTACAGAACACTCAAAGCACATGCGCCTGCTAAGAGCCAATCGACCAGCGGCACACCGCCTGGATTTAACAAAGAACTTTTGATGCTTCTCTCAGCAGAGGACGGGCTGAATGCAAAGACCAAAAAAATCATGCCCAGCACAAAAGCCAAGTGCACACCACGGTGCGTGATTTCTTGCAACAAACCAAAACCTGCCGTGTAGTAATGGAAGGCAGAAAGGGCAATCAAAAGCCATTTGACGATTTGGGTAGCCGGCGGCATGGTGGGCCGAAAGCGCATCTCGGGATCAAACTTTTCTTCGAGCTCTTGTAGCTTTTGATCTTCGGGTAGCAGGGTGGCAGCGGTCATGAAAATACTCTGGAAACTTCAAGTTAAAACGGGCGAGTTAACCATCGGTTAACCCGCCCGTAGGCATTTAACAAAGCGTTAAATTACTTCAACACACCGGCTTCGCGATAGTATTTTTCAGCACCAGGGTGGAAAGGAATGCCAGCGCCTTGAACAGCATTTTTCAAAGTAATGAGCTTGCCTTTGGCGTGGCCAGCGGCCAATGCTTTTTGAGTGGACTCGCTGTACAAAGCTTTGGTGATTTGATAGATGGTTTCAGTGTCAGCTTTGGCGCTGGTGACCCATTGAGCGCCGACTGACAATGTGTTGACAGCGGCAACATCTTTGTAGGTGGCTGCAGGAACGTTATCGACAGCAAAGAAACTGCTGGTGTTGCGCAAGGCTTGAGCTTGTGCACCTTCAATGGGCAACAAAGCAATGCCACCGCCACTTGAAGCCAACTCGGCAATGGCGCCTGCAGGTGCACCACCCACAAAGAAGAAGGCATCCAAAGCGCCGTCTTTCATTTTGTCAGCGGCTTGGTTGGGCTTGATGTACTCAGGCTTGATTTCAGATTCTTTGATGTTGTAGGCCGCCAAGATGAGGCGGGCATTGACCAAAGTGCCAGAGCCTGGCTCGTCTAAAGCAACGCGCTTGCCTTTGAGTTCAGAAATACTTTTGATGCCAGAAGATTTTTTGACCACCACGTGAATGGTTTCGGGGTAGAGGTTGGCAATCAGGCGCAAGTCTGGAATATTGGGCTTGCCTTCATAAATGCCAGTGCCTTTTTGGGCCCATGTGGCAACATCAGATTGAGAGAAACCTGATTCCATGGCGCCACTGGCCACGCCATTGACGTTGGCCACAGAGCCGTTGGTGGCTTGTGCGGTGGCAATCAGTTTGCCAGGAATGGAAACGGCATTGGCAATCATGCCGCCGACGGGGTAATAAGTACCTGCAGTGCCGCCAGTGCCAATTCGGAAGAAAGATTGCGCTTGTGCGCTGGTGCTGACCGTAAGGGCCATGGGCAATGCCACGGCCATGCCGATGGCCAAACGACGTGCAACTCGATTCAGGTTCATAAATACTCCAGTTAAATTCGGTTGAAAGAATGTTTCAGTAGGCCTTAATCCCAAGCTTTAGGGAATAGGACTAATACTGATCAACTTGACAGTGTAAAGCCCAAAATAGGTCAAAACGAGTGATCCGATTAAATGCACGCCGGCTGTGCTGAACGCTAGCAGCAAGCGTCCCTGTTGAAGCATGCCCACCACTTCAGCTGAAAAAGTTGAAAAGGTGGTGAGTGCACCTAAAAAGCCAGTGATGCAGAAAAGTCGCCATTCAGGATCGATTTGAGGCATATTTTGAAAAATGCCCACGCCAACGCCTACCAAATATCCCCCAATGAGATTGGCTGCCAAAGTACCCCAAGGAAAAATGCCCTCTTCAGATGAAGTGGGGTTGAGCCATAAGCCCAATTGCCAGCGCGCCAGAGCACCCAAGCACGCACCTGTACAAATGGCAATCACAGAGAGCATGTCAATAACCTTTGCTTAAAAGGGAGGCCCCTCCGCATCGCTTGCGGCCTCTGCAAACACATTTTCTCCGCCCAGTGCTTCAATCAAATCTTTCAGCATAGGCCCCAGCATGCCGGTGTTCAGCACCACATCGGCATCAAACTTGTCTTCACCCTCTGCGCTGATGGCCTCAGGTTCAGTGCCATCTAGAAAAGTCACTTTTTTGAGTTGCAAACTTTCGGTTAGAACGAAGCTGGCTTTGCCTTCCCAACTGAGCGCCAATTGGGTGGGCAGTTTGCCCTCTCGCACATGTTTGCGCACTTCTTCGGTGCTGAGAATGTGTCTTGTGTACTTCACCATGGGCTGATCTTCTGCGCCAGACTTCAAGACACATTCTTTTTCAACGCTCAAAGAACGTGGAACTTCGTCTGGGTCTGTAGCTAAAAGCCATGCAGCCATACCTGTTTGGGGAGATGTGGCAGTTTGCAACAAGTTCAAGTCGAGGCCTGGCAATGCACGCACCAATTGCGTGATCACCTCATCTGCCTTGCCCGTGCTGCCTGCGTCGATGGCCAACAAGCGATCTTTGGCGTTAATCCAGACCATGACCGCACCTTGTTTGGCGAAGGCTTGGGGCAGCAAGCTGTGCAAAATGTCTTCGCGCATTTCACGCGTTTCTTTTTTGCCAGGTTTACGGCCTGTTTGGGCTTCTATTTCTTGTGCTTGAAGTTCAGCTTTGCGTTTGACCACGGAAGAGGGGACAGCTTTGGTCTCTATCAAAAGTTTGGCAATCCACTGACCGCCGATGGACTCTAGCAAAGGCCCGTTGACAACATTGCGAGGCTCTGTCCAGCCAACTGATTTGTCTTGTCCGGGGGTGCACTCTGTGAATCGGTTGGCAGACAGCGCTGCTTCAATTTCTGGTACGGTAGCGTTCCAGTTGGGCCCAATTCGGTAGGCCATGACATTTTTAAACACGAAATTCCTTTGGATGTCCTTTGACATTGCGTCAAATCACACGACATCATAGAGGATGTTTTTGGTTCAAAAATGCAGATCAGAACAGATCTTCAAATGACCTTTGCAACACTTGCTCAAAGCTTCATCTGCTGAGGCATCCAAGTGGCAATGCCAGGGAAGAAATAAATCAACAAGACGGCTACCATCATGAGGAAGAACATGGGAAAGGTGGCTTTTGCAATCCAGAGCAAATCTCTGCCAGTCATGCCCTGCAGAACGAAGAGGTTAAATCCGACAGGCGGCGTGATTTGCGCCATCTCAACCACCATGACAATGAAAATGCCAAACCACAAAGGATCGATACCCGCCTTTTGAACGGTGGGCATGATGACCCCCATGGTGAGGACCACCATGGAAATGCCGTCTAGAAAACAACCCAGTACGATATAAAAAATGGTCAGTGCCAAAATGAGTTCGAATTGGCTAAGCCCTAGGGTGGCAATCCATTCTGCCAAGTGCCTAGGGAGTCCTATGTAGCCCATCGACAAAGTTAAGAAGGATGCGCCCGCCAAAATCAAGGCAATCATGCAGTAAAGCCGAGTTGCACCCATCAAGGATTCTTTGAAACTAGACCAGTTGAGCGAACCTTGAGCCGCAGACAAAACCATGGCGCCAACAACGCCGACAGCGGCTGCTTCAGTGGCAGTGGCAATACCAGCATAAATGGAGCCGAGTACCGCAGCAATGAGGCCGACGACAGGAATTAAGCTGCCAGATTCGCGAACTTTCTCCATGAAAGTGTATTGGCGATCATTGGCGGGAACTTGATCGGGATGGCGCAAAGCCCAGTAAATGATGTAGCCAGAAAACAAACCAGCCAACATGAGACCCGGCAAGATGCCAGCTATAAAAAGCTTGGCAATTGAGACATCTGCTGTAACGCCGTACACAATCATGATGATGGAGGGTGGAATGAGCAGTCCCAGAGTGCCTGCCCCTGCCAAGGTGCCAATGACCATGTTGTCTGGATAACCTCTTTTGGAGAGTTCAGGCAAGGTCATTTTGCCAATGGTGGCGCAAGTGGCTGCCGAGGAACCCGAGACCGCAGCAAAGATGGTGCAGCCAGCGACGTTGGTGTGAAGCAAGCGGCCAGGAAGTGCCTGCAACCAAGGGGCTAAGCCTTTGAACATGTCTTGACTCAGTCGGGTTCTAAAAAGAATTTCACCCATCCATATGAACAAGGGCAAGGCTGTGAGTGTCCAGCTCGACGAAGAACCCCAGATGGTGACCGACATGGCATCGCCTGCAGGACGGCTGCTGAACAATTGCATGCCCACCCAAGCCACACCTGACAAAGAAAGACCGATCCAAACACCGCTGCCTAAAATTAAAAACAGCGTAACAACCAGCAAGGCTGTGATGAGAAGGTCATTCATGTTTATTCGTTGTGAAGTGCTGCATCTGACTGCGCAGATTCTCGTTTGCCTAAGCATTCCAGAATGAACTCATCTACAAAGGCGACTGCCAAAATGAGCGTGCCTAGGGCCATGGCAATTTGTGGAATCCACAAAGGGGTTGCGTCGTTGCCGGTAGAGATGTCGTGAAATGTGTAGGACTGCCACGACAGCCTGATGCTGTAGTAGGCCAACAAACAAGCAAGAAGGGAGGCCATGCCAAGTGCCCACAACTCAATGCCTTTGAGCCAACTGCCTTTAAAGCGACTGATTAAAACAGTGACGCGAATATGTTCACCGCGCTTCAAGGTGTGAGCGAGTGCTAAAAATCCGCTGGCCGCCATGCAATAGCCAGCATAGGCATCGGTGCCTCTGATGTGAAAGTTAAACTCTCGGCCAATGATGGACAACAAAACCATCAGCAGCATAGCGCACATGAAAAGCGCCGCCAAGGCGGCGGCGCTGTCATAGATGCGGTTTAAAAAAACACGCATCGTGAATCAAGGCTTCTTGTACGCATCTACCAAGGCTTTGCCTTCAGGCCCTGCCTTGTCTAGCCATTCTTTCAACATCACATCGCCCACTTTTTTCATGTCAGCTTTGAGTTGAGCAGATGGCGCCACAATGTTCATGCCGTTTTTCTTGAGCAAGTCAATGTACTCGCCATTTTTAGCTTGTGACACTTTCCAGCCGCGGGTATCTGCATCTGCGCCTGCTTTCAAGACGGCTTGTTTGGTGGCGGCATCGAGGGCATCAAAGGCAGCTTTGTTCATGATGACTGCATTTTTTGGAAGCCAAGCTTGCGTGTCGTACCAGTACTTGATGTGCTCGTAAGTTTTAGTGTCATAGCCTGTTGAGCCAGACGACATGTAGCTTTCAACCACGCCAGTGGCCATGGCTTGAGACAACTCAGCGGCTTGAACCGTGACGGGTTGAGCGCCCACCAACTCTGCAATTCGAGCAGTTGAAGGGCTGTAAGCGCGCCACTTTACGCCTTTTAAATCGGCAGCTGAGTTGATCGGTTTTTTCACATAGATGCCTTGCGGAGGCCAAGCCACTGAATACAGCAACATCATGCCTTGCTCGCCTAACTTTTTCTCAAGGAAAGGTCGTTGAACTTTGTAGAGCTTGAATGATTCTTCATAGCTATCGGCCAAGAATGGCAGGCCGTCAGCGCCAAACAATTGCCATTCGTTTTGGAAATTGGCCAGCAAAATTTCACCAATTTGAGCCTGGCCGCCTTGAACCGCGCGCTTGATCTCTGGCGCTTTGAACAGGGAGGCATTGGCATGTACTGTGATTTTCAGCTTGCCGCCAGTTGCTTTGTCGACGTCGTTGGCAAATTGAACCAAGTTCTCTGTGTGGAAATTGCTGGCGGGGTAAGCCGCAGGCAAGTCCCACTTGATTTGGGCTTGGGCGGATGTCAAGCCAGAAAAGGCAATGACAGTGGTGGCCAGTGCCAGGGAAAGATGACGTCTTTTCATGTGAACTCCGTTGAGTAAAAAAAGTTGAAGTGCTTTGCAAGATTATCATTGTCTGCGAAGCAAAATACAGGCCCAATTGACCTCTGTGCAATGCAGAGCTCAAAGTGTAGTCTGAAAGGATTAACATCTTGCTTCATTCAACGCCGATGCGCTTAGGGAAAACGCTGAAGCTAGGGCGGTACTAAAAGGAAATACCAATGGCGAGCTTACCGTCTAGAAACTTGTGGCAATTTTGGATTGATCGAGGCGGCACTTTTACTGATATTGTTGGCAAGCGGCCGGATGGCAATTTGGTCACGCACAAGCTATTGTCTGACAATCCAGATCAGTACAAAGATGCGGCGGTAGCGGGTATTCGGCATTTGCTAGGCTTGAAAGCCCATGAGACGGTAACCCCCAAAATGGTGAGTTGCGTCAAGATGGGCACCACGGTGGCCACCAATGCACTTTTAGAGCGAAAAGGTGAGCGCACCTTATTGGTGACCACGCGCGGCTTTCGCGATGCATTGCGCATTGCCTACCAAAATCGCCCACGCTTGTTCGATCGGCACATTGTGTTGCCAGAATTGCTATACAGCGCAGTGGTGGAGGCTCAAGAGCGCATGTCGGCGCAAGGTGATGTGCTTGAGCCTTTGAATGTCGATGAGCTGCGCCCTCAATTGCAAGCGCAGTTTGACGCTGGCATTCGCAGCGTGGCCATTGTGTTCATGCATGCCTACCGCTACCAACAACATGAAGCCGTGGCATCAGACTTAGCCCGTCAAATTGGTTTCACACAAATCAGTACGTCGCATCAAACCAGTCCCTTGATGAAGTTTGTGAGTCGCGGTGACACCACCGTGGTCGATGCTTATTTGTCACCCATCTTGCGTCGCTATGTCGATCAAGTGGCCAGCGAAATGCCGGGCGTTAAATTGATGTTCATGCAGTCCTCTGGCGGCCTCACTGATGCGCATGCCTTTGCTGGCAAAGATGCTATTTTGAGTGGGCCCGCTGGCGGTATTGTGGGCATGGCACGCACTGCCGAAGGCGCTGGGCACAGCAAGGTGATTGGCTTTGACATGGGCGGCACCTCCACCGATGTGTCGCATTACGCAGGGCAATTTGAGCGAGAGTTTGAAACGCAAGTGGCGGGCATTCGAATGCGTGCTCCCATGATGAGCATTCACACGGTGGCGGCTGGTGGCGGATCCCTGCTGCAGTTTGATGGTGCCAGATTGAGAGTGGGGCCACAAAGTGCTGGCGCCAACCCAGGGCCGGCCAGTTACAGACGTGGCGGTCCATTGGCCGTGACCGATGCCAATGTGTTGGTAGGAAAAGTTCAGCCTGATTTTTTCCCTGCGGTTTTTGGACCTGAAGGCGATCAAAGACTGGATGCCAATGCCGTTGCGGCTAAATTTTCGGCAATGTCTTTGCAAATGAATCGTTCCGCTGAATCAGTTGCCGATGGCTTTTTGCGAATTGCAGTTCAGCAAATGGCCAACGCCATTAAGAAAATTTCTGTGGCCCGTGGTTACGACGTCACGCGCTACACCTTGCAATGCTTTGGGGGTGCAGGTGGCCAGCATGCTTGCTTGGTGGCCGATGCCTTGGGCATGAAGCAAGTTTATGTGCATCCATTGGCCGGCGTGTTGTCAGCCTATGGCATGGGCTTGGCCGATCAAAGTTTGATTCGTGAGCAGGCTGTGGAGTTACGCTTAACGCCAGAGAACATGCCGGCCTTGTTGTCGCCCTTGAAGGCTTTGCGTGAAGCTGCGCGCATGGCTTTGTCACAGCAAGCCTTGGGCGACCGCATTGAGTTGCATGAGCGAGTTCACGTTCGGTACGAAGGCAGTGACTCGGCGCTCATGGTGCCCATGGGTTCCTTGTCTGAAATCACGCATGGGTTTGAAAGGGCTTACCGCCAACGCTTTGCTTTTTTGATGACGGGCAAGGCCTTGATGGTGGAAGCGGTTTCTGTAGAGGCCGTCATCAAGGGCGATACACCTGTTGAATTGCCTCAACCCGTCAATCCAGTTCGCGATGTACCCAAGCGTGCCACCGTTCGGATGTTCACTGCTGGGTCGGATGGCGAATCTCGCTGGTGGGATGCGGGTTTGTTTGTGCGCGAAGATTTACGCATCGGTGATCAGCTCTCAGGGCCCGCCATCATTGCAGAAAAAAATGCCACCACCGTGGTAGAGCCGGGTTGGCAAGCTCACGTAACAGCGCTTGACCATCTGCTGTTAAGCCGCATGGAAGCGCGGCAAACCAAGTACGCAGCGGGCACCGCCGTCGACCCTGTGTTGTTGGAGGTTTTCAATAATTTGTTCATGAACATTGCCGAGCAAATGGGCTTGCAACTTCAGAATACAGCCTACTCCGTCAACATCAAAGAGCGTTTGGATTTCTCTTGTGCTTTGTTCAGCGCTGAGGGGCATTTGATTGCCAACGCGCCGCACATGCCTGTCCATTTGGGCAGCATGGGAGAGAGCATTAAAACGGTCATTCGCGAGAACAAAGATCACATGCAACGTGGCGATGTTTTTGTCTTGAACGACCCTTACCATGGTGGCACTCACTTGCCCGATGTGACGGTTATCACGCCTGTTTTTTTAGAAGGCGCAGAAAAGCCTGAGTTTTATGTTGGCTCGCGAGGCCACCATGCAGACATTGGCGGCACCACACCCGGCTCGATGCCTCCTTTCTCCACCACCATTCAAGAAGAAGGTGTGCAGATCAACAACGTGAAGTTGGTGGCTCAAGGTGTGTTGCAAGAGCAGACCATGCTAGACCTCTTGTCTAGTGGTCAATACCCCAGTCGCAATCCGCAGCAAAACATGGCGGACTTGCGCGCACAGTTGGCGGCCAATGAAAAAGGTGTGCAAGAGCTTCGCAAGATGGTCGATGAATTTGGTTTGGAAGTGGTTCAAGCCTACATGCGCCATGTGCAAGACAACGCCGAAGAATCTGTGCGCCGTGTCATCACGCGTTTGAAAGATGGCGAATTCACATTGCCTTTGGACAACGGTGCGCAAATCAAAGTGGCGGTTCGCGTGAATGCAGAAAGTCGAAGCGCAGAGATTGATTTCACGGGCACCAGTGAGCAGCAAACGAACAACTTCAATGCGCCTACCGCTGTTTGCATGGCAGCCGTTTTGTATGTGTTCAGAAGCTTGGTGAACGACGACATTCCTTTGAATGCGGGTTGCTTGAAACCCCTCAAGGTGATCATTCCAACTGGCTGCATGCTCAATCCCAATTTTCCAGCCTCTGTGGTGGCAGGCAATGTGGAAACATCGAGCTGCATTACCAATGCACTTTTTGGCGCTTTGGGTGTAATGGCGGGCAGTCAGCCCACCATGAACAACTTCACCTTTGGCAATGCCAAGTACCAGTACTACGAAACCATTTCGGGTGGCAGTGGCGCCGGCGTGTTGTTGGACGAAGCCGGTCACATCACTTCTGGCTTCAATGGCACTTCGGTGGTGCAAACGCACATGACCAATTCGCGATTAACTGATCCTGAAATTTTAGAATTTAGATTTCCTGTCCGTTTGGAAAGTTATGCATTGCGAGAAGGTTCGGGCGGACATGGTAAGTGGTCGGGTGGCATGGGTGGTGTTCGGCGCATCCGTTTCTTAGAACCCATGACAGCCAGCATCTTGTCTAACGGCCGCATTCACCCCGCATTCGGTGCGGCAGGCGGTCAGCCTGGGGCGCCGGGTATTAACCAAGTGAGACGTGCAGATGGCAGTGTCGAAGTGTTGGAGCACATTGGTCAAGTAGAAATGGCGCCTGGCGATGTGTTTGAAATTCACACGCCAGGCGGTGGTGCTTATGGCGCCCCAGAAGCCTAAAAAAACCAACTTCTGAGGATGGCGGCCAACTTAAGACTTGCCTGATTTTGGCTTTTCGGGTTGTGCTGCCTTAGCGGGTTCAGGGGTGCCACCGCCTTGGTAGCCCGAACCATTGACAGTCAGCCCTTGCGATGAAAACTTGGCTGAACTTTTCTCGCCCATGCCGCTGACGCGGTGCATGAGATCGGGCCAGTCTTTGAAACTGCCTTTGTTGCGCTCTTTCAAAATTTTGCCAGACAGGGAAGGACCGATGCCTTTGATGCCGTCAAGTTCGGCCGCGTTGGCTTTGTTGATATCGACAGCGGCAAAGCTGGACAAAGAAAACAGCAGGGCTGTGAGGGCTAAGATTTTTTTCAACATGTTCAATTCCTAAAGTTCGCACCACCACTGCGGTGATACAAGCTTGATTCAACTGCTGAATCCTTGTGAGCAGTGAAGTTTGCAAGCCAAGGACAGAGTCTGCAATTCACTGAAAGTAAGCCCTTAACAAGTGCTTACTTTTTGAGCCTTAAAGTTCTTCAACTCTGCGCGGGGGGTAGCTGTCCCAAGCCTGGCAACCCGGGCAGTGCCAGAAATGTTCCTTGGCTTCAAAACCGCAAGCCGCACAACGGTATCGCGACAAGGGCCTAGACGCTTGCTCTAGCGCTTTTTGCACGGGTCCGCGGGTTTCATCGCCACCTAAATCAGCACCCGCCAACCAACGCGATGCTGCCAAAAGTGAGGGTTGTTTTTGCAGATGCTCGATGTAGCGTTGGCGTGTGTGTGCTTCGCTGTCGGTACTGGTTTTTTCAAGGCTGACAATGGCGTCCATCACATCGATGCAGGGACTCTGAGCGTAATGCGATTTAAGCAAAGTCAAAGTTTGAGGCACACGTTGTGAGGTTTGAGCAGCCATGACCAAGCTGGGTGCCGCCAAAGGTGCTGCAACTGAAGAGGATTCGAACAGTTGGCTTAAGGTGTCGCAGGCCAGCGAGGCTTGGTTCATGTTCAATTGAAGTTGTCCCAACAGCAAGCGGGGGCGAGGTGCTTCTGGCGCTTCTTGGATGGCATTGAGCAGCAATTGAGAAGCGCCGGTGCTATCGCCTTGTGCATTGAGTTCGCGGGCCTGTTCGCACAGGTAATGGGCTTTGCGAACAGAGAAACTTACTTCGCCAGAGCCTTCTAATTGCTCTGCCACCTGACGAGCTTGCGGCCACTCGCGTGATCGTTCGTAAATGGCCAGGCGTGCCAACCTGGCTTGTCCTTCAAACGCGGTACCCTCCAGCTTTCGCAGTGCGTCTTCTGCGCGGTCTAATAAGCCAGCTTTGACAAAATCTTTGGCCAAGGCATTTTGGGCGCGTTGTCGGTCAGCAGTGCTGAGATCGCCGCGAGACAATAAATGCTCATGAACGCGAACTGCGCGCTCGTACTCACCGCGCCTGCGAAATAAATTGCCCAATGCGAAATGCAACTCGGAAGTGTCGGGATCGTTTTGAACCGCTTCAATGAAGGCGTCAATGGCCTTGTCTTGTTGCTCGTTCAATAAAAAATTCAGCCCTTTGAAGTAGGCGCGGGGTGCTTGGCGGTTGTCGATGCGCAATTGGCGTAAATCGAGTCTGGAAGCCAACCAGCCCAAACCAAATGCGGCGGGCAGCCCCAACAAAATCCAAATCAGATCAAGTTCCATGTGAGGCTTCCGGCTGTTCTGGGTGGGGTGCCGTCGCTGTGTTAGCCTGCACAGACTTGCTCGCTTGCTTTTGACGCCACCAACGGGGCATCATGCCTAGAACGCCCACCACCAAGCCTAGCGCAAAGGCCGTTAAAACAATGAGAACCATCGGCGAGCGCCATTGGGTACCAAAGAAAAAGTAAACCTTGGCCTCGTGCTGGTTGTTCAGCGCAAAGGCAAATAAAGTAAAAAAGACAGCGGCGTTCAGTGTCCACTGAAGCAGCTTGAGAAATTGTTTCATGAATGGCCTCAGACAGCCCTGTCATTCTAAGGCGATGGCATGCCAAGGCAACAAAAAAGGCCCTTCTAGGGGCCTATTTATTAAGTGCTGGTTTACTTCGGATCAGTCTGACTTGCCGTGCAGTACGTCCAAAGAGCCTTGGTCTACGGCTTCTCGCAATGCTTTGCCAGGTTTAAAGTGAGGCACGCGCTTTTCAGGAATTTGCACGCTTTCACCAGATCGGGGGTTGCGTCCCACGCGGGGAGGCCGGCGGTTGATGGTGAAACTGCCAAAGCCACGGATCTCGATTCGATGGCCTTTGACCAAAGCTTCGCTCATGGCGTCCAGCACCGTTTTGACGGCAAATTCGGCGTCACGGTGGGTTAACTGCTCAAAACGGGCAGCCAAAGCTTCAACGAGATCGGAGCGGGTCATTTAGATATGCGATTTTGCAAGAGGCAAAGAAAAGCCTCTGGCTCAGCCCCGAAAGGGCCAAGCTAGAGGCTTTGATCTTCAGCAGGTCATTCTGCTGAATCGTTGTTGTCCAACTTGGCACGCAACAAAGCGCCCAAGCTGGTGGTGCCAGCGTTTTCGCGTGAAGACTGTTGGCTGAGTGAGGCCATGGCTTCACTTTGATCAGCAGCATCTTTGGCCTTGATGGACAACTGGATGTTGCGTGTCTTGCGATCGACGTTGACGACCACAGCCGTGACCTCGTCGCCTTCTTTGAGCAAGCTGCGCGCATCTTCCACGCGATCGCGTGAAATTTCGCTGGCGCGCAAATAGCCAATGATGTCTTCGCCCAAATCGATTTCAGCGCCACGTGCGTCCACAGTTTTGACTTTGCCGGTCACTGTTTGACCTTTGTCGTTCAATGTGACGAAAGTGGTGAATGGATCGCCGTCGAGTTGTTTGATGCCCAAGCTGATGCGCTCGCGCTCCACGTCGACTGCCAACACGATGGCTTCAACGTCTTGACCCTTCTTGTAGTTGCGAACAGCGGCTTCGCCAGTTTCGTTCCATGACAAGTCGGACAAGTGAACCAAACCGTCGATGCCAGCGGCCAAGCCCACGAACACACCAAAGTCGGTGATGGACTTGATGGGGCCCTTGACGCGGTCGCCACGTTTGGTGTTTTGAGCGAAGTCTTGCCAAGGGTTGGCGCGGCACTGCTTCATGCCCAAGCTGATGCGGCGCTTGTCTTCGTCGATTTCCAAAACCATGACTTCGACTTCGTCGCCCAATGACACGATCTTGGAAGGTGCCACGTTCTTGTTGGTCCAGTCCATTTCAGAGACGTGCACCAAGCCTTCGATGCCGGGTTCGAGTTCGACAAACGCGCCGTAGTCGGCGATGTTGGTGATCTTGCCGAACATGCGGGTGCTTTGTGGGTAGCGGCGGTTGACGCCCATCCAAGGATCGTCGCCCATTTGCTTGAGGCCCAAAGACACGCGGTTTTTCTCGGTGTCGAACTTGAGGATCTTGGCGGTAATTTCTTGACCGGCTTGCACCACTTCGGAAGGGTGACGCACACGGCGCCATGCCATGTCGGTGATGTGCAGCAAACCATCGATGCCGCCCAAGTCAACGAATGCACCGTATTCGGTGATGTTCTTGACCACACCATGAACCACGGAACCTTCGCGCAGGTTTTCCATCAGCTTGGCGCGCTCTTCGCCCATGGAGGCTTCAACCACAGCACGGCGTGACAACACGACGTTGTTGCGCTTGCGGTCCAACTTGATGACCTTGAATTCCATGGTCTTGTTTTCGTACGGTGACAGGTCTTTGGTAGGACGTGTGTCAACCAATGAACCTGGCAAGAAAGCACGAATACCATTGACCAGCACAGTGAGGCCGCCTTTGACTTTGCCGCTGGTGGTGCCAGTGACGAATTCGCCGGATTCCAAAGCTTTTTCCAATGACAACCATGAGGCCAAACGCTTGGCAGTGTCACGGCTCAAAATGGTGTCGCCGTAGCCGTTCTCGATGGAACCGATGGCCACAGAAACGAAATCGCCAACTTGGACTTCGATTTCGCCCAAATCAGATTTGAATTCTTCTAGGGGGACGTAGGCTTCAGATTTGAGGCCGGCGTTAACAACCACGAAGTTGTGTTCAATGCGAACAACTTCAGCGGTGATCACTTCGCCTGTGCGCATTTCCGTGCGCTTCAGTGATTCTTCAAATAGGTCTGCAAAAGATTCTGACATTCAAGTTCCTAATCCACAAAAAGGTCTGACGACTGCACCATTGCGTCGTTAACAAGGCTCATTGCGGCGGTTGTGTGCGTTTTCACGCGGGTTAAGTTGTTGAACCACAAGGCCAGTGCGCATGCAGCGCGGATAGAGCCTTGTGGGCCGGTTCAAGTCTTCTGTTTAAGTTCTTTTTAAATTTGAAATTAAACAGGGAAGGCTTGTTTGCTTTGCCACCAGTCAAGGACCTGAACCACCGATTGCTCGATGCCTAAGTCTGAGTTGTCTAGCAGCATTGCGTCTTGTGCTGGCTTTAAGGGCGCTACGCTGCGAGATGTGTCTCGTGCGTCGCGAGCCTCTAAGTCAGCCCGAAGATCGGCGATTTTAGCCTGAAAACCTTTAGAAATCAATTGCTTATAGCGCCTGTCGGCTCTTTTTGCGGCGCTGGCAGTCAAAAACACCTTCAAAGGCGCGCCAGGAAAGATCACTGTGCCCATGTCTCGGCCGTCTGCCAAAAGGCCTGGCAGGCGCTGAAAGCTGTGTTGAAGTGCCACCAATGCCACCCTAACGGCTGGCAACGTGGAGACCTTGGAGGCGTTCATGCCGCCTTCTTCGCTGCGAATGGCATCGGTTACGTCTTGGTTGTTTAACAAAACTTTGTCGCCGTCAAAACGCACCGGTAACTTTTCGGCCATGTTGGCAATGGCTGTTTCGTTGTTGCTTTCCAAACTCAGGCCTGCCTGCAATGCGGCATAGGCCGTCACGCGGTAAAGGGCGCCAGAGTCAAGGTAATGGTAGCCCAAGCGCTGAGCAACAAGGCTTGAAAGAGTCCCTTTGCCAGACGCCGTAGGGCCGTCAATGCAAATCACGGGGATGTGGTCTGCAGGTGTTTGCGTAAGCGAGAACAGTGCCTCGAAGTAATCTGGAAAAGTTTTGGCCACGCACTTGGGGTCTTCAATGCGAACCGCTTGTTGGTCTGGATTAAAAGCTGCCAGAGAGAAGCACATGGCCACGCGGTGGTCGTCATAGGTGTGAATGTTGGCTGCGCGCCACTGACCTGCTGGCAGGGGATGAATGCGCAACCAATCGGGGCCTTCTTCGACGTGTGCACCCAATTTGCGCGATTCTTTGGCCATGGCCGCAATGCGATCGGTTTCTTTCACACGCCAACTGGCAATGTTGCGCAAAGTGCTGGGGCCATCTGCATACAAAGCCATCACAGCCAGGGTCATGGCGGCATCTGGAATGTGATTGCAATCTAGGTCGATGGCCTTGAGAGGCCATGCACCGCGTTTGATTTCTAAGCTGTTGGGTCCACTTTCAATGTGCGCGCCCATTTGAGCGGCAGCTTCCATGAAGCGAATGTCGCCTTGAATGGACGCTGCGCCAACGCCTTCAATTCTCACGGCTTGCTGGGTAGCGGCAATGGCACCCAAGGCAATGAAATAACTGGCCGAAGAAGCATCTGCTTCCACATGAATTTCGCCAGGCGATTTGTAATGACTGCCCGCAGGAATGGTGAAGCTCTGCCAGCCGTCACGTTTCACATCAATGCCGTAGCGCGACAACAAATTCAAAGTGATTTCAATGTAGGGCTTGGATATGAGTTCACCGACCACTTCAATCACAATGTCTTTTTGCGCGGCCAAGGGCAATGACATTAGGAGTGCAGTCAGAAATTGGCTGGACACATCGCCGCGAACTTGAATGGGCTTGTCAAGTTGCAGTTGTGGCGTCAAAACGCGTAAGGGCGGATAGCCGTCATTGCCCAAATAATCAATCTGACAACCCAGCAAACGCAGCGCATCGACCAAGTCACCAATGGGGCGTTCGTGCATGCGTGGCACGCCCCTGAGCGTGAAGTCGCCGCCCATCACAGCCAATGCGGCGGTCAGTGGGCGCATGGCGGTGCCAGCATTGCCCATGAAAAATTCAATGGGTGCTGTGGGTTTTTTCAAGGCAGGAGATGTGCCATTGAAAGTGCGCCGCCCCAAGCCTGTGATGCAAACACTGTTTGTGCCAAGCTTGGGTTCAACCCCGCAACCCAATTGGCGCAGTGCTGTCAACATGACACGCGTGTCGTCTGAATCTAGAAGGTCATGCACCCAAGTACTGCCTTCGCACAACGCAGACAACAGCAACACCCGATTTGAAATACTTTTAGAGCCAGGCAGGGTGACGGTGCCACCTGCCTGCTGCAAAGAGGGAATGTCTAGAAACGCAGTAGCAAACATATGAGAAAAATTTAGGCCTTGGGCGTCTGATTGGCGCCGATTCGCCACTTAAAGCGCAAATCACTGGCTTGTCGAATCATGTCCTCAAGTGCTTTGGGATGCTTGGCTTCAATGGCATTTTCAAATTCTTCTAAGGCATCTTTGAAGTGCGCAATTTGAAGCAACACTTGTTCACGGTTGGTGGTCAGAATGTCGCGCCACACAACGGGATCGCTGGCTGCAATGCGGGAGAAATCTCTAAAACCAGGGCCACCCAGTGCAATTAAGTCGGCGCCATTTTTTTGCTGAAAGATGCCACGAATCAAAGCATAGGCCAATACATGTGGCATGTGGCTCACTGCTGCAAAGGCTGCGTCGTGTGCAGCAGGGCTAAGCTCAGTGATGAAGCTGCCCAAACTCTGCCAGATTTGTTTGGCAAGTTGAACCTGCGATGCGCCCGAGCTTGCCATGGGGGTCATGATCAGTGCGCGATCTTTGTACAAATCGGCATCGGCGTGTTCAACGCCAGCAACTTCTTTGCCTGCTATGGGATGTACCGGCACAAAGCAATGAAGTTTGTCGCCCAATGTGTTGAGAGCCGCGGCCACAATGTCTGATTTTGTGGAGCCAACTTCCATCAGCAAGGCATCTGATCGCAAGGCGGGTGCTATGGCTTCAAAGCAAGCGTTTGTGGCTGTGACAGGTACCGCTAGCAAAACCAAGTCTGCACCTTGCACAGCTTGCGCAATACTGTCTTCAGCGGCGTCAATCACGCCCATGCTGAGTGCCTTTTGCCGAGACGATGCTGAGGCACTGTAGCCCACAATGTGTTGGGCCCAGCCGGCTTCCCGAGCGGCCAGTGCAAACGAGCCGCCCATCAAGCCGCAGCCAATGAGAGCGACTTTTTCGAATTTCATTCTGGAATGGGGTAGGAACCCAACACCTTGTAGAACGCGCACAGACCTTGAAGTTCTTGCAAGGCTGCCGCCACATGTGGCTCAGAAATATGACCTTGAATGTCGATGTAGAAATAGTATTCCCACTGACCAGATTTGGCAGGACGCGATTCAAAGCGCGTCATAGACACGCCATTGTTCTTCAAAGGCATGAGCAAGTCATGAACGGCGCCTGGCTTGTTGGGCACAGAGACCACCAAGCTGGTGCAATCTTTGCCAGAAACTGGTGGCGTTGCCAAAGTTTGTGGCAAACAAATGATGGCAAATCGTGTGCGGTTGGTGGCTTCGTCTTGAATGGCATGCGCCACGATGTGCAAACCAAATTGAGAAGCTGCACGCTCGCTGGCCAAGCCGGCCCAAGCGGGATTTGTGGCCGCCAAACGTGCGCCTTCTGCATTGCTGGAGACGGCGCGGCGTTCGGCATGAGGCAAGTTTTGAGTGAGCCAGACTTGGCATTGCGCCAAAGCTTGTGGATGCGCTAAGACCACTTCAATGTCTTTCAGGTTGTCCGATTGGCGCAATAAGTTGTGGCGAACCAGCATGCTCACTTCACCGATCACATGAACGGGGGAACGCAAGAACAAATCGAGCGACCTGGCCACCACACCTTCGGTTGAGTTTTCCATGCCCACCACACCATATTGAGCGGTGCCAGCGGCCGTGGCATGAAACACTTCATCAAAGTTGTTGCAGTAAACGAAGCTGGCGGCGCTTCCAAAAAACTCAATCCCCGCTTGCTCGCAAAAAGTACCTTGTGGGCCCAGTACGGCAACGCGCTGAGGAGCTTCCAATGCCAAACAGGCCGACATGATTTCGCGCCAAATGGCTGCCACATGAGCATTGAGCAAGGGCCCTTGGTTGGCGTTTTCAATTTTGGCAATGACTTGTGCCACGCGGTCAGGCCGGAAAAAGGGCGAACCCTCGGCGCGCTTAATTTCACCTACTTTTTCAGCTACCTTGGCGCGTTGGTTCAGTAAACTCAAGAGTTGCTGATCGAGCGAGTCAATTTGTATTCGCAAGTCGGCCAAGGCGTCTGTTTGAATGGGGTGAGTCATATGTGTTTAAGCCTGAGTGGCTTCAAAGTCTTTGAGGTAAGACACCAGAGCCTGAACCCCTTCTAGGGGAATGGCGTTGTAAATGCTGGCGCGCATGCCGCCAACAGATTTGTGGCCTTTGAGTTGCAACAAACCACGCGCCTTGGCGCCAGCCAAGAATGCATCGTTGAGCGATTCATCTTTCAGGTAAAAAGGAACGTTCATTCTCGAGCGGAAAGATTTTTCAACTCGATTTTCATAAAGCTGAGATTGGTCTAAGAAGTCGTACAACAACTTCGCTTTGGCAATGTTGCGCAGTTCCATGGCGGCTACGCCTGTGACGCCGTTTTCAGTTTGTGCTTTGAGCCATTTGAAAACCAAGCCCGCCATGTAAATGGAATAAGTGGGGGGCGTGTTGTACATGGAGCCATTGTCGGCCACCATTTTGTAATTGAAGGCACTTGGGCAGTGCTTCATGGCTTTGCCAAGCAAATCTTCTCTCACCACCACCAAGGTAAGACCCGCAGGACCTAGGTTCTTTTGTGCACCACCAAAGGCCAAGCCAATTTTGGACCAGTCGAAATTGCGCGATGCAACGTGCGAAGAAAAATCAATGACCAAAGGCGCCTGGCTTCCAAGCGCCTTGAGATCGGGCAGGTTGTGATACTCCACGCCATCGATGGTTTCGTTGGTGCAAACATGCACATAGCTAGCATCGGAACTCAACTGCCACTGCGCGGGTGACGGAATGTTGGAGAAGCTGGCGGCCTGAGCACTGGCCGCCAAATGGGGTTTGCAAAATTGCGCGGCTTCTTTGTAAGATTTTTGGCTCCAGCTGCCAGTGACTACAAAATCGACCACGCCTTCTTGCGAAAGATTCAACGGTACGATGGCATTTTCGGCAATGCCGCCACCTTGCATGAACAAGATTTTGAAGTTGGCAGGAATGGCCAGCAACTCACGAAGGTCGGCTTCTGCTTCTTCGTAAATGGACATGAACTCTTTGCCGCGATGGCTCATTTCCATCACGCCCATGCCGCTGCCATGCCAGTCCAGCATTTCGCTGGCAGCTTGAATTAGGACTGCATCGGGAATGGCGGCCGGGCCGGCAGAAAAATTGTAGGGTCTGGTCATTCAGTCGAGCCGCTTTCCGCTGCGCCGCCTTCATCATCGGCAAGGTTCTCGTCTGTTTCATCTTGCACGATGGCATCGTTTTCCACAATGCGTTGCAAGCCAGACAATTTGGCGCCATCGTCCAAACCAATCAAGGTCACACCTTGTGTGGCACGACCCAGTTCTCGAATTTCAGAAACGCGTGTCCGAACCAACACACCCGTGTCGGTGATGAGCATGATTTCGTCGTCGGCGTGAACCAAGGTGGCAGCGACCACTTTGCCATTTCGCTCAGATTGCTGGATGGCAATCATGCCTTTGGTGCCACGGCCATGGCGTGTGTATTCTGTGATGGACGTGCGTTTTCCGTAACCATTTTCGGTGGCTGTCAAAACACTTTGCTGTTCGTCTTCGGCCACCAACATGGCAATCACGCTTTGTGTGTCGTCCAGCATCATGCCGCGCACACCGCGTGCGTTGCGGCCCATGGGGCGCACATCGTTTTCGTCAAAGCGAACCGCTTTACCGCCGTCGCTGAACAACATCACATCGTGCTTGCCGTCTGTGAGGGCAGCGCCAATCAAAAAGTCGCCTTCGTCCAAATCGACAGCGATGATGCCGGCCTTGCGAGGGTTGCTAAATTCATCCAAAGATGTTTTCTTCACGGTGCCCATGGAAGTGCCCATGAACACATAGTGGTCGGCAGGGAAGCTGCGCATGTCGCCCGTTAACGGCAAGACCACATTGATCTTTTCGCCTTCTTGCAAGGGGAACATGTTGACAATGGGCCTACCGCGCGAGCCGCGTGAACCTGCAGGCACTTCCCACACTTTGAGCCAGTACAAACGGCCGCGGTTGGAGAAGCACAAAATATAGTCGTGCGTGTTGGCAATGAAGAGCTGGTCGATCCAATCGTCTTCTTTGGTGGCAGTGGCTTGTTTGCCGCGACCGCCGCGTTTTTGGGCCCGGTATTCAGAAAGGGGTTGACTCTTGATGTAGCCGCTGTGCGACAACGTGACCACCATGTCGGTGGGCGTGATCAAGTCTTCAGTGGCCAAATCTTGCGCATTGTTTTCAATGAAGCTGCGGCGGGCACCCAATTTAGTTTGACCAAATTCTTGGCGCAATTCGCCCAGCTCGGTGCCAATGATGGTGGACACGCGCTCGGGCTTGGCCAAGATATCGAGCAAGTCTTCAATTTCAGACATCACTTCTTTGTACTCGACCACAATCTTGTCTTGCTCCAGACCGGTCAAGCGTTGCAAGCGCATCTGTAAAATTTCTTGCGCTTGGGTTTCGCTTAAGCGGTACAAGCCGTCGTTGCCCATGCCAAATTCTTTTTCCAAGCCATCGGGGCGATAGTCATCAGCGTTCACAGCGCCACCATCGGCGCGTGTGCGTGTCAGCATTTCGCGAACCAATTTGGAGTCCCAGCTGCGGGTCATCAACTCGGCCTTGGCGACTGGCGGCGTAGGCGCATTGCGGATGATGGCAATGAACTCGTCGATGTTGGCCATGGCCACTGCCAAGCCTTCCAATACGTGGCCACGTTCGCGGGCTTTGCGCAAGGTGAAAACGGTGCGGCGAGTGACCACTTCACGGCGGTGTTGCAAGAACACGCTGATCAGGTCTTTCAAGTTACACAACTTGGGTTGGCCGTCAATGAGGGCCACCATGTTGATGCCGAAGGTATCTTGCAACTGGGTCTGTTTGTACAGGTTGTTGAGCACCACCTCAGGTACTTCACCGCGCTTGAGTTCAATGACCAAGCGCATGCCTGATTTGTCTGACTCGTCTTGAATGTGGCTGATACCTTCAATCTTTTTCTCGTGAACCAATTCGGCCATGCGCTCTTGCAAGGTCTTTTTGTTCACTTGGTAGGGCAACTCGTCCACCACGATGCATTGGCGTTGGCCTTTGTCAATGTCTTCAAAGTGGCACTTGGCGCGCATGATCACACGGCCGCGGCCTGTTCGGTAGCCATCTTTCACGCCATTGATGCCATAAATAATGCCGGCAGTCGGGAAGTCGGGTGCGGGAATGATTTCCATCAGTTCGTCGATGGTGGCACCCGGGTTGCGCAGCATGTGCAAGCAAGCGTCAACCACTTCGTTCAAATTGTGAGGTGGAATGTTGGTCGCCATGCCGACCGCAATGCCGCCAGAGCCGTTCACCAATAGATTGGGAATGCGGCTTGGAAGCACCAAAGGCTCTTTTTCCGAGCCATCGTAGTTGGGGCCAAAGTCGACGGTTTCTTTGTCGATGTCAGCCAGCATTTCGTGGGCAATTTTGGCCAAACGAATTTCGGTGTATCGCATGGCCGCTGCATTGTCGCCGTCGACCGATCCAAAGTTGCCCTGACCATCCACCAGCATGTGACGCATCGAAAAATCTTGCGCCATGCGAACAATGGTGTCATAGACAGATTGATCGCCGTGGGGGTGGTATTTGCCAATCACGTCACCCACAATGCGCGCAGACTTTTTATAAGCGCGGTTCCAGTCGTTGTTCAGCTCGTGCATGGCAAACAAGACACGGCGGTGTACCGGTTTGAGGCCGTCTCGGGCATCTGGCAGGGCGCGTCCCACAATCACGCTCATGGCGTAGTCGAGGTAGCTGCGGCGCATTTCCTCTTCTAGACTGATGGGAAGGGTTTCTTTGGCAAACTGGGTCATGAGGGGTCAGGCGCACTGGGTGAAAGACTGACATTTTAGGTGCAAAGAGTGTCGTTGATTTGCAACACATGCTGGGCTTTGAATTGACCCTGATCATGCTGATTTCACCAAATTGGAGAATTGGCCTTGAGCTATGGCACAATGAATTCAACGTTTTGGGTGATGGTCATTCAAAACGTCTCTTTTTTCGCAGGATGTCTGCGGTATTTATCCCCATGAGGAGAACCATGAAAAAATTCAACAAAGTGGCAATGGTGTTGGCTTCAGCTGCCTTGGCAACTGCTGCAAGCGCGCAAACCGTAGACAACTGGCGCAATGGCACGGGCGAACACGCCTGGAAAAATGGCACCAACGAGCTATGCTGGCGCGACGCTAACTGGACACCCGCAACGGCTGCTGCAGGTTGTGATGGCGCTATTGCTGCTCCTAAAGCTGCCGCACCAGCACCAAGAGCTGCCGCACCAGCACCAGCACCAAGAGCTGCAGCACCAGCAGCACCAAGAGCTGCGGCTCCAGCCGCGAAGAAACCTGCACCGCCACCCGCTGCAGCCACCAAAGTGACTTACGCTGCTGACACTTTCTTTGACTTTGACAAATCAGTGTTGAAAGCTGACGGCAAAGCCAAATTGGACGACCTGGCAGGCAAAGTGAAAGCCATCAATTTGGAAGTGATCATTGCTGTGGGTCACACTGACGCCACTGGCTCTGATGCCTACAACCAAAAGTTGTCTGTTAAGCGTGCCGATGCTGTCAAAGCCTACTTGATCACCAAGGGCATTGAGAAAAACCGCGTTTACACTGAAGGCAAGGGCGAAAAACAACCCGTTGCTGATAACAATACAAATGCTGGCCGTTCTAAAAACCGCCGTGTGGAAATTGAAGTTGTGGGTACACGCCCCAACAAATAATCATTGATTTGATGGAATCCAATCAAGTTTCGGCTTGATTAAAAAAAAGCCTCCTTCGGGAGGCTTTTCTACTTTGGGCGACAATACGCGCTATGACCACAAAGACTTCTTCCACTTTTTCAAGCGCCAATGTTGATCCTGCTGAATTGGCCAAATTTTCAGACTTGGCGCACCGTTGGTGGGACACCGAGAGTGAATTCAGGCCCCTGCACCAAATTAATCCTTTGCGATTGAATTGGATTCAAACACTGGTGCAACTGAAGGGCAAGAAAGTGGTTGACATCGGCTGCGGTGGCGGCATCTTGTCCGATGCCATGGCCAGACAAGGTGCACAAGTCTTGGGCATTGACCTGGCTGTGAAGTCACTGAAAGTGGCGCAGTTGCACGCCATTGAAGCGGGTACGCAAGGTGTGCAGTATCAAGAAATCAGCGCAGAAAACTTGGCAGCACAACAACCGGGACAGTTTGATGTGGTCACTTGCATGGAAATGTTGGAGCATGTGCCCGACCCCGCCGCTGTGGTCAAGGCTTGCTCGCAATTGGTGAAGCCAGGTGGCTGGGTGTTTTTCTCGACCTTGAATCGCAGTCCAAAATCGTTCTTGTTTGCAATTGTTGGCGCTGAGTACGTGCTCAATTTATTGCCCAAGGGTACGCATGAGTACGCAAGATTGATCAAACCGAGTGAGTTGGCCGATTGGGTGCGGGCAGGGGAATTGGAATTGGCCCAGATGAAAGGCATGACCTATAACCCATTCACTCGTGTTTACGCCATGAACTCTGACACCGACGTGAATTATTTGATGGCCACGCAAAAGCCAATGGCGAATTGAGAGCAAGGGTGCCAAGGTATGAAGTTTCAAAATATACAGGCGGTCTTGTTTGACCTTGATGGCACCTTGATTGACAGTGCCCCTGACTTAGGCGCTGCTGTCGACAAGATGCGTGTCGATCGTGGCATGTCTTCAATGCCTCTGGCTCATTACAGGCACATGGCGGGTGCAGGTGCCCGCGGCATGATTAGCTTGGCGTTTGGATACACCCCAGATCATCCCGATTATGAAGCGATGAAAGAAGAGTTCTTTCGCAATTACGAATCCTGCATGACTGAAAGAACGTTTGCTTTTGAAGGCGTAGCGCAAATGATTGCTGCACTGGTCGCCGCCAAATTGCCATGGGGTGTTGTCACCAACAAGTCCAAACGATTTGCAGAACCGCTTACGCAGGCCATGCCGCTCTTTAAATCTTCGGCCGTCCTCATTTGCGGCGACACCACGCCACATGCCAAGCCTCATCCAGAACCCTTGCTGGAAGCGGCAAGGCGGTTGGGCTTAGACCCCAGTGCATGCATTTATGTGGGCGATGATGAGCGCGATATCTTGGCGGGTCATGCTGCCCATATGAAAACGGTAGCGGCTGCCTATGGCTATTTAGGGGCTCAGGGTGATGTTGAAAAGTGGCAAGCAGATGCCCAAATTCAATCGCCTTCTGAGCTCGCATCTTTGATTTCTAGCTGAATCAATTCAATTGAATTCCATAACCCAGCCTGGGATTGGAAATTTTTTCACGCCGTTTTGCACTTTCTGGCACGACAACACGGCGGCTGAGCCCTCTCTTGGGGTTTTGGAGGCTGTCAAATCCGAAGACCCCCGCTATGCTAATGGCAAATTAAATGGTGAATCAGTAACAGGAGTTTTCATGAGCAACGTGACTTGGTCTGGTGGAGTAGAGCATTGGACAAAAAAAGGGGAAATCAATCTTTTTCTTTGGCAGAAAAAAGCTTCGCCCAAAGTGCCTTATGCAGGCACCATTTTCTTTGTGCACGGTTCGTCCATGGCCTCGCAACCAACCTTTGATTTGTCTGTGCCCGGGCGTCCTTATTCTTCTGTCATGGATTGGTTCAATGAGCGCGGCTTTGACACTTGGACCATGGACAACGAGGGCTATGGCCGCTCTGACAAACATCGCCCCATCAACTCGGACATTGCCAATGGCGCTGAAGACCTGGCGGCAGGCAGTGAATACATCTTGAAGCACTCCGTGTCGCAAAAGCTGCACATGTATGGCATTTCTTCGGGTGCTTTGAAGGCCGCCTTGTTTGCGCAAAATCACCCAGAGCGAATTGGTAAACTGGCTCTAGATGCTTTTGTCTGGACCGGCGAGGGCAGCCACACATTAGAGCAGCGCCGCAAAAAATTGCCAGAGTTTTTAGCAAAAAATCGCCGCCCCATTGATCGTGCATTTGTGCACAGCATTTTTGATCGCGATCATCCAGGCACGGCCGACGAGGCCACTATCAGTGCTTTTGCCGATGCCATTTTGACCTTGGATGACTCTATGCCCACAGGCACTTATGTCGACATGTGTTCCAAATTGCCGGTTGTCGATCCTCTCAAAATCACAGTGCCCACCATTGTTTTGCGTGGTGAGTACGATGGCATCGCAGGGCTTGATGACCTGATCGATTTCTACAAATTGTTGCCCAACACAGACAAGCAGTTCAATGTGATGGCTGGTATTTCTCATGCCAGTTTCCAGCAGAAAAACTACATGATGGTCTATCATATTCTCCACAGTTACTTCACCATGCCTGCACCAACCTATAGGGGATAAACCATGCGCCACTTCGTTCGACACTTGTGCCGAGTTGCACTGCTCGCTTGTATTTTGGGAGGGACTGCCAGCGCTGCTTTGGCGCAGGCGTACCCCAATAAACCCATTAAATTGATCGTGCCTTTCGCGCCCGGAGGTTTTACGGACGTGGTAGCGCGAATATTGGGGCAGAAGCTTTCGGTGTCGCTGGGACAACCTTTTGTGATTGAAAACAAATCGGGTGCAGGTTCAACCATTGGCACTGACTTTGTGGCCAAGGCCGCGCCCGATGGTTACACCTTGGTGATGGTTTCCACCACGCACGTCATTAGCCCCTCTATCTATCCCAAACTGCCCTACGACCCGATCAAGAGTTTCACGCCGGTGGGTAAGTTGGTTGATTCTGCTTATGTTTTGTTGGCCAACCCCAAGGTGCCCGCCAACAATGTGGCTGAATTCATTGCCTTGGCCAAAGCCTCCCCTGACAAAATTCACTATGCATCTTCTGGCAACGGCAGTTCTCAGCATCTGATGGGGGGTATGTTTGCTGCGATGACAGGTGTCAAGATGAAGCACGTGCCCTACAAGGGCAGTGGCGCAGCCGCAAATGACTTGGTTGCGGGTGTGGTTGAGAGCAGCTTTGCGGGTGTGCCCAATGCCATGGCGCAGGTGCCCGCTGGAAGGCTCAAGGCTTTGGCGGTCACCACGTCCAAGCGAATCCCTCAGCTGCCTGATGTGCCTACCATGCAGGAAGCAGGCGTACCTGGCTACAGCGCCAGCGTTTGGTTGGGACTTTTAGCCCCAGCTGGCACACCCAGAGACGTGGTCATGAAGCTCAATACTGAAATTGCCAAGGTGTTGAGCGCTGCGGATACAAAGAAGGATTTGTATGCTGCTGGCGTAGAGGCCGATATTTCTTCCCCTGAAGCTTTGAACACCTTGATGGTTCAAGAATTGGACCGTTGGGGAAAAGTCATCAAAGACGCAGGTATCACCATGCAATAAAGCTGAAATTTCATGTCCAATAGCGGCATGGCATTTCAGCAGATCAGTGAAATTCGAAATCAATTGCGTTGCTTGGGGGCACGGCCTGCCCATGAGCAACGCATTTTGCGTTTGTGGTCTCAAGCCAAATCTCAAAACAGTGGCAGCAGGCCCCTAGAGAGCTTCATGCCTGCGGCTTTGCGGCAAGCATTGCCAGAGTTGACCGATAGCCTCTCCAATTTACTGCGCTTGCAATCAACGCATCCTGCAGAAGATGGATCGGTGCGTTGGCTACTTGCGCTGCAGGATGGCCAAACCGTTGAAACCGTTGGATTACCTCGCGATGGTGTGTGTGTGTCTTCGCAAGTCGGTTGTGCCGTGGGGTGTGTCTTTTGCATGACGGGCAAAGAAGGCTTGATCAGGCAAGTGGGCAGTGCAGAAATTGTGGCGCAAGTGGCTTTTGCCAGGCTGCATCGTCCCGTCAAAAAAGTAGTGTTCATGGGCATGGGTGAACCAGCACACAATTTAGACAATGTGTTGGAGGCCATTGAGGTCTTGGGCACTGTGGGCAACATTGGTCATAAATCATTGGTCTTTTCAACCGTGGGAGATTCCCGTGTTTTTGAGCGATTGCCCCTTGGCTTGGTCAAGCCCGCACTGGCGCTTTCTTTGCACTCCACCCGAGCCGATTTGCGCGCTGAATTGTTGCCACGAGCCCCAAAAATGACGCCTGAAGAGTTGGTGGAAGCGGCAGAAATCTACGCCCAACAAACGGGTTACCCCATTCAATACCAGTGGACTTTGCTTGAAGGCGTGAACGATACGAAAGAAGAAATTGAAGGCATTGTTCGATTGCTCAAAGGCAAATACGCATTGATGAACATGATTCCCTACAACTCAGTGGATGATTTGCCGTTCAGACGTCCTTCATGGGAACGTGCCGCAGAAATTGCACGCACCTTGCATCGCCAAGGCATTCTCACGAAGTTGAGAAATTCTGCAGGACAAGATGTGGAAGGCGGGTGCGGGCAATTGCGTGCACGCCATCTTCTGGCAGAGTCGAGTTCTAATCAGCGCAACTTAAGCAAGCCCCTAAGGACTCTAGTGGCCCTTGAGGCGCCTCTTCACTTCGTTAAAGCGAAGCCTGCCACGTTCTTGTAATTGTCTGAAATTTGACGTAACTCGTCTTGGCTAATCAGGTCGTCAATGTGGCGAAAAGGTTTGCCGCCGCTCAACTCTTGCGCCTTCATGATAATAAAGTCGGGCGGAACATTGCGATTGGTTTCAACCACTTTGGCGGTGGTGGAGAGTCTTAAAGATTCGTACTCCGTCAGTGCATCGCGCGGATTTGTGTGCTTGCTTAATTGATCAGACAAAGTGCGCGCATCAATGAGTGCTTGCGCAGATCCATTTGAGCCGCGTGGATACATGGGATGAGCTGCATCGCCCATAAGGGTCATGCGCCCTTGAGTCCAAAATGGCAGAGCATCTTTGTCAACCATTGGGTATTCAAAAACCTTCTCAGATTTCAAGATGAGTTCTGGCACATTGAGAAAGTCGAACTTGAAATCTTTGTAAATTTCTGCGCAGACACCTGGGTCGACCGAACGATTCCAGTCGTTCATGACGGCATTGGGTTTTTGCAATTCGGCAACCCAGTTAATCAGTTGGTTGCCTTTGCCATCGACGTTGTCGACGATGGGGTAGATGACCATTTTTCCGACTTCCACCGTGCCAATTCGCAAATAACTTTTACCTGTGAGGATGGGAGGGTGAATGGTCACGCCGCGCCAAGTATTGATGCCGCCAAAACACAGTGCATCTGTGGGGTGCATTTGTTTGCGAATTGCAGAGTTCACACCATCACAGGCCACCGCAATTTCGGCGCTCATGGAGACGTTGGTGTTGTTATGGGTGTTGACAAAATTCAATTGAACGCCATTGGCATCTTGCGAGTAGCCAGTGCATCTCATGCCGGTGTGCACTTTGTCTGCGCCCAATCGGCTGACTGCAGCATCAAATAAAATACGGTGCAACTTGCCGCGGTGCGCACCAATTTCTGGCAGTGAATAGCCAGCGTGTCGGCCTCGAGCTTCTTTGTAGACAAATTGGCCGTGGTGTGTGAAAAATACACTTTCCAAGTTTTCAATGCCGGCGGCCTCAATGGCTGACTGAACCCCAATTTCGGCAAGTTCGCGCATGGCATGGGGCAGCAGCGTAATGCCAACCCCAATTTCTTTGACTTCGTTAACAGCCTCAAAGACGTCGCAGTCAATGCCGCGCTTGTGAAGGCCCAACGCAAAACTTAAACCAGCTATGCCGCCACCCACAATGGCAATGTTCATGCGCATGTTCACTCTGCCTTGATATTTTGGACTTTGATAAGCGCTGCCCAGCGGTTTGCGTCGCGCTCGACCAGCTTGCCAAACTCCTCAGGTGTACTGTTTGCAGGATCCATGCCTTGCGGTTGAAATGCTTTTTGAATGTCTTCACTGGCCAAGATGGTTTTGAGCTCTTTGTTGAAGGCTTGAACCAGTTCAGCAGGTGTGTTTTTAGGTGCAAAAATGCCGTACCACATGTCGACATTCACTTTGCCTGCTTTGGCCTCGGCCAATGTAGGAACCGTGGGCAAAAGTGGATGGCGTTGATCGCTACCAATGCCTAATGCTAACAATTTGCCAGCTCTTATTTGTGGCAAGGCCACGTGGATTGGTAAGAACATCACGTCGACTTGTCCGCCCAACAAGTCTGAAACAGCAGGCGCAGTGCCCCGATAAGGAATGTGCGTCAAGAAAACATCGGCTGTGCTCTTAAAGAGTTCCATCGACAAATGATGCGGCGTGCCAACACCGGGTGACGCATAGTTAAATCGACCCGGGTTGGCTTTGGCAGTGGCCACCAACTCGGCTGCCGTTTTGAAATTGGACTTTGGATGGGTGACCAACAAGAGCTGTCCCCAACTGGTCAAAATAACCGGCGCAAGGTCTTTCACAGGATCGAAACTCAGGCCAGCATAGAGACTCCTGTTCATGACCAGCGTATTCACGCTGACCAACAAGGTTTGACCATCGGGTGCAGCTCGCACCACGGCTTCGGTGCCTATGTTGCCAGAGGCGCCTACTCGGTTTTCAACCACGACGGGACGACCCAGTCGTTGCGAAAGCTTGGGGCCAACGGTGCGTGCAATCAGATCAATGCCTGTGCCTGGTGTGAACGGTACGATGAGCTTGATGGGGGCTTGGCTTGACGTGAGCACACTGGGTGGCGTATTTTGCGCAAAGGCGTTTGCTGCAAACAAAAATCCGGCAAGCAGTGTGAATGTGATGTGATGTGTGAAGTGACGTCGTTTCATCTTTAGCCTATTTCATTTTAGGAAAAATACCACTGGACATGGCTGTACCAAATATTACCACCACGCCTAATAAGACCATGCTCAGTGTAACTGTTTCATTTAAGAACACAACGCCATAGATCAAAGCAAATACAGGAATTAAAAAAGTCACAGTCAGTGCTTTGGCTGGCCCTGCTCGGTTGACCAATCTGAAATACAAAATGTAAGCAATGCCAGTACATGCCACGCCCAATAGGATGATAGCAAGCCAAGCTTGCGTGCTTGGCATGGCTTCTGGCATGGCCCAAAGCGCTGGCAATGCAAGCGCCAAACTGGCACCCAATTGGCTGCCTGTTGAAGATACCAGCGGCGGCAAATTGGGCATGTATTTCTTTGTAAAACTGCCTGAGATGGCATAACACAGAGTGGCTACTAGACATGCTGCAATTGCTGTGTATTGACCCCAAGCACTCGCATCTGGGTTGGCCTCAGTATGAAAACTGGTTTGATTGCTGGCCAATAGCGTGACACCCAGGAAGCCAATGAACAAGCCTGCAATTCGCCATCGACTTAAACGATCGTCTAACCAGAGCCAAGCGACAACAGCTGCAAACAATGGCACTGCCGCATTCAGAATAGCTGACAAGCCTGTCGAAATGTGCATGACAGCATAGGCAAACAAGGCGAAAGGTAAGGCGGAATTGAAAATACCAAAGCCTAAAATGATTTTCCATTTGGATTTAAACAAAGCCCAGTGGCCTTGCCAAAGCATGAAGGGCAATAAAAAAAGTGTGGCCACGCAAACGCGTGTCCAGGCTGTTGCCAAGGGGCCAAATTCTGCCGCACCCATTCGCATGAATAAAAATGATGAGCCCCATAGAGCGGCCAACATCAAATAGTCGACTCGCCAATCTTGCGAATCGCCACGGTTGTTTTCACTCATTGATGCTGACCTGCCGAGGGTAGGCTGATGCTTGCGTTTTCAAATTTCAACAAAGCTTGTTTGCGCCAAATGCCACCTGCATAACCTGTTATTTGGCCCTGGCTGCCCATCACGCGGTGGCAAGGAATTAGGATGCTGATGGGATTGCGGCCGACCGCTGAGCCGACCGCTCTGACTGCCGTGGGGCGACCGATGGCTGCGGCAAGTTGAGCATAGCTGCATGTTTGCCCCATGGGAATGCTCATCAGGGCATGCCAAACGGCTTTTTGAAAGTCGGTGCCAGCGCCCAAATCCAGCGCAATGTTTTTCAGTGCTTTTCTAGCTGAACTGGCAGGAGGCCATTTTTGGTCAAAGTAATTGCCCAGTGTTTGCTCAGCTTGAAGCAAAGTGGGGTGTTGGTTTGAAAGTGTCCAGGCGTGAGTGTCTGGAAAATGTTTTTGGTTTTCAAACCAAACACCGCTGAGTCCCATCGGATTGGCTGCTAGGGTCAATGACCCCCAGGGACTTTGAATGGTTTTGTGACAGGTTTCAGGGTGAAATTGCATGCGGCAATCGTATCCGATTTGAGCCTGTCGCACCTACAATGGGGGCCAAAGAAGTTCACCCGAGGTCGCGCAGAAAAACGGTGCGTCACATCTACCAAGGCTATTTTTTATGCAAGTCACGGCATCTATTTTCAAGGCTTACGACATTCGCGGCACCTACCTGCGAAACATGGACGAACACTTGGCTGAAGCCTTAGGCCGAGCCTTTGGCAGTATGGCCATGAAGGAAGGTCGGCATACCGTGGCGGTTGGACGCGATGGTCGCCTAAGTGGGCCTGCGTTGTCGGCAGCCTTGATGCGGGGCCTGATGGCAGTGGGCATTGAAGTCATCGATGTCGGGCTGACCACCACACCCCAACTTTATTTTGCGGCGCACACCGTGTGCGACAGTGGTATTCAAGTGACGGGCAGTCACAACCCCAAAGATGACAACGGTTTCAAAATGGTTTTGGGTGGCCGGGCTGTTTATGGCGATGAAATCAAGGCCTTGCAACACATCATTGAAAATGAGTCCTGGCAGCTCAAAGACGGTGGCTCTGTGCGTGTTGTCAATATTCTGCCTGCCTACATTGATCGCATTGTGTCGGGTATTCAGTTGACCCGACCCCTGAAAATTGTGGTCGATTCTGGCAACGGCATTGCTGGCGCCAGTGCCCCCGGTATTTTTCGCGCTCTGGGCTGCGAGGTGATTGAATTGTTCAGCGAAGTGGACGGTCATTTTCCCAACCACCATCCCGACCCTAGCAAACCAGAAAATTTGAAAGATCTCATCGCGATGCTTCAAACTTCAGGTGCAGAATTGGGACTGGCGTTTGATGGCGATGGCGACCGACTGGGTATCGTTACGCAAGATGGTGAAACCATTTACCCAGACAGGCAAATGCAGCTGTTTGCCCAAGACGTATTGAGTCGAGTGCCCAATGGCACCATTTTGTTTGATGTGAAATGCTCGCAACGTTTGGCTCCCGCCATTCGCGCTGCGGGCGGTAAACCCCTGATGTACAAAACGGGCCACTCTCTGATCAAAGCCAAGATGAAGCAGATAGAAGCAGAGGGCGGTGAAGCGCCATTAGGCGGCGAGATGAGTGGCCATATCTTTTTCAAGGAGCGATGGTACGGTTTTGACGATGGTACCTACGCGGGTTGCCGTCTCTTGGAAATTTTAAGTCGCAGCCCCAATGCCAATGAAGTTCTTAAAGCATTGCCAAGCAGTTTCAGCACGCCCGAGTTAAACGTAGCGTGCCAAGAGGGTGAGCCTCACCTACTGACAGCCAAATTATTGACAATGGCGCATGACTATTTTTCGGCCCCAGCTGAAATTTCAGACATGGATGGTTTGCGTGTCGATTGGCCCGATGGCTTTGGTTTGATTCGCGCTTCTAACACCACACCTGTGCTGGTCTTGCGTTTTGAAGGGCATACAGAAACTGCCCTGCATCGCATTGAAAACGACATGCTGACCTTGTTGAAAACCGTCAAGCCAGATGCCAGCTTGCAAAGCTCGGCGCATTGATGGGTGTGCCTCATTCTTTCGGATTTGCTGAGTGATTTCTAATCTCTCTCTTTGGCTCTACGGTGTTTTCATGCGCTTGGCGCAGCCCCTGCTTCGACGTAAGTTGCACAAGCGAGCCCAAGCAGAGCCGCTTTATGGCCAGTTCATTGAAGAGCGATTTGGCCATTACACGCAAAGCGCTCGTCAAGACTGGATTTGGATTCACGCAGTCTCTTTGGGCGAAGCACGTACTGCCGCCATTTTGCTGGAGGGTTTGCGGCGGGCTATGCCTGGGATGAAATTGTTGCTGACAAATGGCACAGCAACTGGGCGCGAGGAAGGGCGCAAACTTTTGCAAGATGGCGATTTGCAAGTTTGGCAGCCTTGGGATTCGCCCGAAGTGCTTGATCGTTTTTTTCTCGCCTTCCAGCCCACAATGGGTTTATTGCTTGAGACAGAAGTGTGGCCTTTGCTGGTTCAGCGTGCGCAAGTTCACGGCGTTCCCATCATGTTGGTCAACGCACGCATGAGTGAAAAATCGATGCGCCAGGCACAGCGATGGCCCTCTCTCATGCGGCCTGCCTATGCAGGACTGAGCGCCGTGTGTGCTCAAACGCAAGACGATGCCAGCCGACTGAAGACTTTGGGTGCCAAGGTTCAGGGCATCTACGGTAATTTGAAGTTTGATGCTAAGCCAGACGCGGTCCAACTTGCTTTGGGCCAATCTTGGCGCCAACAGCTGGCCGCACCGGTTGTCATGTTGGCCAGTTCGCGCGAGGGTGAAGAAGGTTTATGGCTGAAAGCTTGGCAGGCATTTCTCACGCAACATCCTGATGTCCGAGTTAATTGGCTCATCGTGCCAAGGCATCCGCAACGTGTGAATGAGGTTGAAAGTTTGTTGCAGTCTGGCGGGTTGCGAGTTTCAAGACGTTCAAGCTGGGGTCATGAAGGCCCCAGCTTTGCCTCAGATTCAAGTGTAGAAAAAACACACTTAACACCAGCGGTTCTGTTGGGTGACAGTCTTGGTGAAATGGCACTTTATTACAGCTTGGCCGATGTGGCTTTGCTTGGCGGCAGCTTTGAAAAACTGGGTGGTCAAAATTTAATTGAAGCGGCGGCCTGTGCTTGCCCCATTGTGATGGGGCCGCACACCTTCAATTTTTCAGAGGCTTCTGAAGCGGCACAAAACTCGGGTGCGGCGCAGCGTGCGCCCAACATGGCAGAAGCTGTGCGTTTGGCTGTAGAGACTGTGCTGAACAAGCAAGTGCAACAAAAGTGCGCGCATCAAGCAGCGCAATTTTCAAAGCAGCATGGCGGTGCTACAGAACGCACTGTGCTGGCAGTGCAAGAGTTGCTGAATTCAATCAGAGATTGAATTCAATCATCGTTCAAGGATTTAAAAGTGCGTTGATCGAAGCCAGATCGGTTTCGGTTAGCGTGCCGGCCGCTTGTCGCAGTTTAAGTTGACCCAGCAAAACATCGTAACGCGCTTTGGCCAAATCACGTTTGGTCTGGAACAGTTGGCTCTGGCTGTTGAGTACATCGATGTTGATGCGCACTCCCACTTGATATCCCAATTTGTTAGCGTCTAAAGCGCTTTGGCTGGAAGCCTCGGCGGCTTGCAGTGCATTGACTTGACCAATGCCAGATTGCAAGCCAAAGAAGGCGGTGCGTGTTGCTTGCGCCACGTTGCGTTCAGCGGCATCCAGGTCTGAGCGGGCTTTGTCTTCCAGTGCAACAGTTTCCTTGATGCGGTTTTGAGTCGCATAACCAGTGAACAAGGGCATGTTAAAGGCCAAGCTGATGCTGTTTGAGTTGGTGTCCACTTGGGATGTGTTCAGGCCCTTGCCGTTTTTATAGCGAGTGGGTGTGAAGCCAGCAACCAAGTCGAGCGTGGGTTTGTTGCCTGCCTCTGCTTTCTTGATTTCAAGTTTGGCAATGTCCAAGCTTGCGCGGCTTTGAAGAACAGCTGGGTTGAATTCTGATGACTGCTTCACCCATTGGTCAATCGAGGATGATTCTGGCGCAGAAAGCTTGGCCATGCGCGACAATGATTTGGGTTCGATGTTGTTCAGCCCGACCAACTGATTCAAAGCCATGCGTTTGATGCGCAAATCGTTGTCAGCTGCAATCTCTTGTGCCAGAACCAAGTCATAGCGAGCTTGCGCTTCGCGGCTGTCTGTGATGGTTGAAGTGCCGACTTCAAAGTTGCGTTTGGCGGCAGCCAATTGTTCGGCAACGGCCAATTTTTGGGCTTTGACAAAGTCCAAGCTTTCACGGGAAATGAGCACATCAAAGTAAGCTTGGCTTAGGCGAACCATGAGGTCTTGCTCTGCAGCTTTGAGCTGAATGCTTGCTAATGCCAATTGGCGCATGCCCTGTTCGTAGGTGGCAGCGTTGGCAGGACGGTAGAGAGGCTGAGTTGCATTGATGGTGGCGGCCATGCTTTGTGACTTGGCGGTTTGCGAAGCGGCGATCAAGTCGACCTCGGTCCTGTTGAGGTTGGCAGACAAGCCAACGGTGGGGAGTAATACAGCTCTGGCTTGTTCACCCTTTGACAAGTTGGCGGTGTATTGGTATTGAGCCGCCTTGTAGGTGGCATCGAAGCCGCGTGCTGTTTGGAACAAGGACATCAAGTTCTGTGCTTGCGCTGAGCCAGCGAATGCGGCTGAAATAGCCAAAGTAATTGGGAGAATGCGCAAATTCATAAAATTCTTTCGAGGGACAAACCAATAAGAAAAGGACTCAATTCAATAAACAGGAATGCTGGCATCGACTTCTCTAGACCAAGCATTAATGCCGCCACTGATGTTGGTGATATGTTCAAAGCCATGGTGTTCTAAAAATGCTGCGACCTGCATGCTTCTACCGCCATGGTGGCAAAGGCATGCAATGGGTCTTTGCTTATCGAGGTCTTGTAGGCGGTCTGGAACTGTCTGCATGGGCATGATTTGTACTTCGCAGCCAGCGGGCGCAATGCTTGCTAGCTGACATTCCCATGTTTCGCGCACATCCAAAATCAAGGGTAGGCCTTGAGCAGTGGCTTGAGATATCCATTCACTAAATTGGGCGGGGCTCACTTGTTGCATAAAAGAAGCTGTGTTGTCTGTGGATAAGCTTAATTAAAAGGCAAAACGATTGTGTTCAGGAAAGCCTCTGAGCCGAGGGGCTAGGGTGTCCCATGGCTCTGAAGTTTGCCATTGCTGCGCGGCAGTGCGAGTGATGACGCTGGCGCGCATCATGGGTTCCTCGCCAACCACCGCCAACAAACGACCACCGATGCTCAATTGATTCAGCAAGGCTTGGGGAACCTCTGCCACCGATCCGCTGAGCATGATGACATCGAAGGGCCCATCGGCTGAGGCACCTTGGCTGCCATCAGCTTGGCGAACTTCTGCGTTGTGAATGCCTGCAGTTTGCAGATTGGCGCGGGCTTGTTGGGCCAATGCAGGGTCCAATTCAAAACTCAATACGCTGGCGGCTTGATGCGCCAACAATGCCGCCATGTAGCCAGAGCCCGTGCCAATTTCCAGCACTTTATCGGTATGTTTGACGGCGGCATTTTGTAAAAAACGCGCTTCTACGCGGGGGGCCAACATGACTTGGTCAGAATCAGCGTCTTTGCCTAAAGGAATTTCCATATCGACAAAAGCCAAAGCTTTGTGGGCCATGGGTGCAAAGTTCTCGCGCTTCACCTGTAAAAGCAAGGCTAGCACTTGCCCATCCAAGACTTCCCAGGGACGAATTTGTTGTTCAATCATGTTGAAACGGGCGATGTCATTGTTCACGGCTACTCCAGGGGGTATCTAATTCTAGCTCATCACATTTTAGCTTCTACGGGCGCCTCGGAATTTGATTTGGCCTTGCCAGTCCAAAGCCTTTTCAAAAACTCACTCAAATCGTCCATGTAGCAATAAACCACTGGGACGACCACAAGGGTGAGCAAAGAGGAGGTAATGACCCCTCCGATGACGGCTTGCCCCATGGGTGATCGTTGCTCTGAGCCCTCTGTGATGGCAAATGCCAGCGGGATCATGCCAAAAATCATGGCCAAAGTCGTCATCAAAATGGGGCGGAGTCGGACTTTGGCGGCCATCAGCAGAGCTTCGTGCCGATTTAAGCCTGCAACGGGCTGCCCTGTGTCTGAAACGCTGCCTTCACGGGCTCTGATGGCAAAGTCAACTAGCAAAATGGCATTTTTGGTGACCAAGCCCATCAGCATGACGACGCCAATGACCGAGAACATGGAGAGCGCAGATTTAAAGGCCATGAGCGCCAAGACGACGCCAATCAGGGTGAGCGGCAGGGCAGTCATAAGGGCAAGAGGCTGTAAAAAACTCTTGAACTGACTTGCCAAAATCATGTAGATGAAGATCACGGCCATGATGAGGGCTGTGATGGCATATTGAAATGACTCATTCATGCTTTTGGTAGTGCCGCCAAATTGATAGCGGTAGCCGGGCGGCCAAGCCACTGCATCTAAAACTTTCCGTATGTCGTTTGAAATTTCGCCAGCTGATCTTCTTGACGCATTGGCATTGATCGACACTTCTCGCATTAAATCGCGGCGGTTGATTTGGTTGGAGCCCGTGGTTTCTTGCACTTGTGCAATTTGTCCTAGGCGAACGGTTCGCGAAGTTCCGTCGGGGGCTTGCAGGCTAAAGGGCAGACGCTCTAAGTCTTGTGGGCTGTTTCTAAACTCTGGCGCAAGGCGCACATTGACATCGTAGGTCTGATCGTCAGGCGCGCGCCAATTGCCCACAGTTTGCCCCGCCAGCAAGGTGCGCAGCGCACCTGCAATAGGCGCCGTACTTAAGCCGATATCGGAGGCCGATTCTCGCAACACGTTGATCGAAATCGAAGGTTTGTTGGGTTTGACACTGGAATCCAAATCGACCAGGCCAGGGATATTGCGAATTTTTTCTATGATCTGCAAGGTCAGTCGTTCTAGCTCACGTTGATCAGCCCCTTGAAGTGAAAATTCAATTTGCTTGCTGCCAGCCACAGAATCTAGGGTGCCGACATGGGTGACCGCAATGCCGGCAACTTTGCTAAGCCTTTCTCGCAGCAAAGCCCCGATGTCTTCAACGCTGCGCTGACGTAATTTTCGATCAACCAAACGAATGTAAATGCTGGCGTTGTTTTTGCCTTGTGCATTGGGCGTGTTCATGCCCGTGAGGGTGTATTCAACCTCTGGAAATTCACGCACAATTTTTTCAACTTGTTTGGCTTTGAGAGCCGTGCTTTCAAGCGATGTGCCCACTGGCGTCTGAAAGGCCAGTGTGGCTTCTGAGTAATCGCCCTTGGGCACAAATTCTGTGCCCAAAAGCGGCACCATGAAAACACTTGCAATGAAGATCAGCAATGCAGTCAACAGGGTGGTGAGCTTGTGATTCAAGGCCCAAGCCAACATGCCTTGGTACTTGTCAGCCATGCGGTCGGTTTGAACTTCAAACCAATGCGTGACACGGCCCACCGTTTTGTCATAAAAACTGGCCGACTTTTGAGTATCGCCTTGCGGATGAATGCTAGGGTCATGCCACACACTTGACAGCATGGGATCCAATGTGAAGCTGACAAACATGGAGATGAGTACGGCCGCCACAATCGTGATGCCAAACTCGTGGAAGAACTTGCCGATGATGCCCTCCATGAAACCAATGGGCAGGAAGACAGCCACGATGGACAAGGTGGTTGCCAGAACAGCAAGGCCAATTTCTTGCGTTCCGAGCATGGCGGCGTTGTAGGCATTCTTACCCATTTGCACATGTCGCACGATGTTCTCGCGAACCACAATGGCGTCGTCAATCAGCAAGCCCACACACAAGGACAAGGCCATGAGCGTGATCATGTTGATGGTAAAACCAAACATGCTCATGAACCAAAATGTGCCGATCAATGAAATGGGCAGCGTTAAGCCGGTAATGACTGTAGAGCGCCACGAGTTCAAGAATAAAAACACAATGAGAATGGTCAGCAGTGCGCCCTCAATGAGGGTTCGGCGAACATTGTCGACAGCGACTCGAATTTGACGAGAGCCATCCGACACAGGTTCAAGACGAATGCCAGCAGGAATTTGTTTGCGCAGCTCTTTCAGGGTGGCCATCAGCCCGTCAACCACTTCGATGGTGTTGGCATCTTGTGCCTTTTGAACCGTGAGCACCAAGGTTCTTTCGCCGTTGTACAGTGCCATGTTTGTAATTTCTTGGGCACCGTCATTCACAGTGGCGACTTGTGACAATCGGATGGGCGTATTACCTTTGCGAGCCACAATGATGTTGGCAAAATCTTCGGGTCGTTTGACGCGAGATTGAACCTGAATCACACGCTCTTGCGTCAAGGACCTCAAGGCCCCTACAGGTAAATCTTGATTTTCATTTCGAACCGCGGCGGCAATTTGATCTGCCGAGACGCCCAAGGCCTCCATGGCATCGGGCCGCAGGTAAATGTTAATTTCTCTTCGGCTGCCGCCCAACACATTGACCGCTCCCACGCCGCGAACGTTTTCTAAACGTTTCTTAATGGTTTGTTCAGCATAGTTGGTGAGTTCGACCAGGCTCGTTAGTTTGCTGTCATTTTGAGCTTCGGGAAAAACCGCTAAAGACCATATGGCTTTGCTGGTAGGGTCGAAGCGAATGATGCGCGGCTCTTTGACCTCATCGCGCAAAGTTGCGCGCATACCGGCTACTTTTTCGCGCACGTCATCGGCGGCTTTTCGACCATCCATGTTCAGCTGAAACTCGATGACCACCACAGATTGATTTTCATAACTGCGCGAGGTGAGGGCACTGATGCCGGCAATTGAATTCACACCTTCTTCAATTTTTTTAGAAACTTCGCTCTCAACAATTTCAGGTGATGCACCTGGGTACTCGGTCAGAACCACGACCACAGGTAAATCAATGTTGGGAAATTGATCGACTTTCAAGCGCTGAAAGGAAAATAAACCCATGACCACAAACACGAGCATGATCATGGTCGCAAAGACCGGATTCTGGATGCTGACTTTGGTAAACCACATAGTCTGAGCTTATGGCTTGGCGCCAGTTGTGGCTGTCGGGGTTTTAGGGGCGCGGGTTACCACGGTGCCCTCTTTGACGGCCCCTGCGCTGGGCGCCAGCAACTGAGCGCCTTCTTCGATTTCTTTCAGGGCCATCACAGCTTGGCCATTGGCCTCGCCTTTGGCGCCTAGTTCGACTTGGATGTGCATCACTTTGTCATCGCGAATGGTTTGGACATAAGGCTTGGTTTTGTCCGATCGCACACTTTCTAGGGGAACAACAATCGCTTGAACTTTCTGTGTCCCTAGACTTCCTTGAACAAACACCCCTTGTCGCAACACGGGGTGCGACTGCAATCCCAAATAAATCAAAACGCTGCGACTGCCTGCTTGTGTGCTTGGGTTGATTCTCAAGACTTTGGCCGAGACTTCTTCGTGGGTACCCTCAACATTCAGTTTGGCAATCTGTCCAAGTTTGACGTTCATGGCTTGTGCAGAAGTCAGAGTTGCTTCAAGTTCAAGTTGCGACAGGTCAACGATTTCAATGATGCGGGCTTCAGGTGCCACACGTTCGCCAGGTTGCGCAAAGCGTTGACTGACAAAGCCATTCAGAGGTGCTTTTAAAACGCTGTCGTCCAATGCCTTGGTCGCCACAGCCAATGTAGCCAGAGCCGCTTGATAGCTTGCCTTGGCACCGTTGAGGTTAGAGATTGAAGTATCGAGCGCCGTTTTAGAAATAAAGCCTTGATTGACCAGGGCGTTGTTGTTGTCAAACTGTCTTTGAGCCACTTCAACTTGTGCCCGCGCGGCTTCTGCTTGCTGTTTATTTTGACTTTGTCGGGCTAGGTATTCGGTGTTGTCTACCCGGGCCACAATTTGTCCCATTTTGACAGCATCTCCTTCGCGAACTTCCAACATCACAAGTTCACCGGCAACACGGGCTTTGACCATGGCGCTGCGAACTGCCTTGAGCGTGCCTGAAACGGGCAAGCCTTGGGACAGGGTCATTTTTTGAGCAATGGCAATGTCGCCATCTGACAATTCAATGCTCACAGGACCATTGGTTTTTAAGGAGCTGCTTTGAGTTGCTCGCTTACCCATCCAGCCCTTTTGGAAGCCTAAAGTAAGGAGGCCTGCTAGCGCCACGAAGGCGATACTCAAGACGATTTTTTTTGAGATCAACATAGTGAGTTTGAATTAGAAAGTCCGCGCACCAGCAGCTCGGCATGCTGCGCTATAAAATTTTCAGGGTTGGTTTCTTGGGAACCAGAAATACAAAGGGAGTTGGCGTGTTTGGACATGATGAGAAACAGCATGGGTGCAATCACCACCATGGTGGTGTGTTCTGTGTTGAAGTTGAGAAACTCGCCCGTTGCCCGTCCTCGCTCAAGGATGTCCTTGAGCATTCGCGTAGCGGGGTCAATGACTTCTTCCTGGTAGAAAGCCGCTAAATCTGGAAAGTGATTGCCTTCACTGATGATCAATTTGGTGATGCCAGAAGCCTTGGTAGAGCCATATCTGCGCCACCACTCCAGCATCAATGTTTTCAAAAGTTCGGCGCTACTGCCTTTGAAGTTGGCGACCTCCAGTGCGCCCTCTTTAACTGTTTTCACCACATTTTCCCGAACCACTGCTTTGAACAACTCTTCTTTGCTGGGAAAGTACAAGAACAGGGTTCCCTTGGAGACGCCCGCTTTGGCCGCCACCTCTTCTGATTTGGTTGCGGCAAACCCTTTTTCGACAAACAAATCGAGCGCAGCTTCCAGCAACTCGCCTGGGCGTTGCTGTTTTCGGCGTTCTCTTTTGGGTGTGAGGAGGGATTCAGACACGTTTAATGACTCGTTGGTTAGTAATGTAAGTCGCAGGGATGGGGGAGTCAAGGTGCCTATTAGATTTCAGTTAAAAAAAAGACCGCTAAAGCGGTCTTTTGAATCGTGTTTGAGGTATGTCAAAGTTCAATAAAAAGCCTGCAAGCCAGTCTGGGCGCGACCGAGAATAAGGGCATGCACATCGTGGGTGCCTTCGTAGGTGTTCACAGTTTCTAAATTGATCATGTGGCGAATGACATGGTATTCGTCGTGAATGCCATTGCCACCGTGCATATCGCGCGACATGCGGGCGACATCCAAGGCCTTGCCGCAACTGTTGCGCTTGATCAGGCTGATCATCTCTGGCACAGCTTGACCTTCGTCCATGAGGCGCCCTACGCGCAAGCAGCCTTGCAAACCCAAAGCGATTTCGGTTTGCATATCGGCCAATTTTTTCTGAATCAATTGGTTTTGCGCCAAGGGGCGGCCAAATTGAACTCTATCCAGCGTGTATTGGCGAGCGCGATGCCAGCAGTCTTCGGCGGCTCCCAAAGCACCCCAAGCAATGCCATAACGGGCTTTGTTCAAGCAACCAAAGGGGCCTTTCAAACCAGACACATTGGGCAACATGTTTTCTGCGGGCACAAACACATCGTCCATGACGATTTCGCCAGTGATGCTGGCGCGCAAGCTCATCTTGCCTTCAATTTTCGGTGCTGTAAGGCCTTTCATGCCTTTTTCTAAGATGAAGCCGCGAATGGCAGACTGGCCATCGCCTTCACTTTCAAGTTTGGCCCAGACCACAAACACATCGGCAATGGGGGCGTTGGTGATCCACATCTTGGCGCCCTTCATGATGTAGCCGCCGTCTACAGGTTTGGCTCGGGTAATCATGCTTGCTGGGTCAGAGCCATGGTTGGGTTCTGTGAGTCCAAAACAACCAACCCATTCGCCTGTGGCCAATTTGGGCAAGTATTTTTGACGTTGGGCTTCAGAGCCGTATTCATAAATGGGAAACATCACCAAGGAACTTTGAACGCTCATGGCACTGCGGTAGCCGCTGTCCACACGTTCTACTTCGCGGGCTACCAAACCGTAGCTGACGTAGTTCAAACCAGCACAGCCGTAGCCATCGATGGTGGAGCCCAAAAAGCCCATGCTGCCAAACTCGTTCATGATTTCGCGGTCGAACTTTTCATGGCGTGCAGCCATCAAGACGCGGGTCTGCAATTTTTCTTGGCAGAAGTCATGGGCGGCATCGACGATGGCCCTTTCGTCGTCACTCAATTGGGCGTTAAGCAGAAAGGGGTCTTGCCACTGAAAGGAAGGCTTCATGGTTTAAATCCGTCAAACATCAAAGATTGTGTATTTTATCGCGATGCGAAATGTTCCATGGAACTGTTCCATCATTAAGCCTAATTAGCCACTGACAAGTGCCTGCTTGGCGCGGGGTTTTAAGCATATTGGCCAGATTCTGGGTCAAAATAGGACGATGCAAATACCATCTCACGCTGAAACTTTGGTTCTTGGGGGCGGCTGCTTCTGGTGCACCGAAGCTGTCTTTGTCCAAGTCAAAGGTGTCTTGGACGTTGAATCGGGCTATTGCAATGGCCAAAGCCGCAACCCAACGTATGAGCAAGTCTGCTCGGGCATGACGGGCCACAACGAGGTGGTGCGGCTGGTCTATGACCCCCAAATCATCAGCACCAGGGTGTTGTTGGAAATTTTCTTTGTCATCCACGACCCCACCACTTTGAATCGCCAAGGCAATGACCGCGGCACCCAATACCGAAGTGGCATTTACTTTACAAAGCCAGAGCAGGCAGAGGCGGCCAAGGCCATCATGTCCGAGATCGAGTCTGAGCACGTCTTTGAATCGCCCCTTGTCACCGAAGTACTTCATTTAGACAACTACTCAGCTGCTGAGGACTATCACCAAGATTTCTTTGAGCGCAATCCCACCCAAGGCTACTGCTTGGCTGTGGCAGCCCCCAAAGTTTGGAAGTTCAAAAAAACGTTTTCTGAATGGATGAAGTCGGCGTGAAAATTCACGACAAATTGAAAAGGTTTTTGCAAGCACTGTTAATCAGTGCCGTGATGCTCGCACCCGCTTTGGGGCAAATTCACAAAACCATTCACGGACAAACTTCGCACCATGTTGTTGAAAATGACGTGCTCTGCGACCACGAAGAAGGCTCTTTGGTCTGCCTTGCGCTGGATCATTTGGCATCAGGCGACGGTCTTCAATCAGCTTGCACAACGCTTGTCATTGCTCAGACTCAGCCCTTTTATTCTTCTGTTGAGTGCAAGCCATGCTTCACACAACTGCTGCTTGCCTTTTCTGCGCGCGCGCCGCCTGTCTTCCTTTGATGCATGTTTAGAGTTTCTCAAACTTTGGTTTGAGTGAATTTTCATTTTCAAAGGTTTTTATGTCACAAATTTCTTCCCGGCAGGGCAGCTCGCGCGCGCCTTGCACTTCTGTTTTTTCAATCGCAGCCACTGCCATGGTGTCCATCATGAATGGCCTGTTTCTGCCTAACGCCGTAGCGCAAGCTGCTCAAGAAATTGTCATCACTGGCAACCCCTTGTCCAAAACACAGACACCATCAGCAGTAAGCAGTTTGTCTGGACTGTCGCTACTTCAACAAGGCCAAAGTACGTTGGGTGAAACACTGAACCAGTTGCCAGGTGTCAGCAGTACTTATTTCGGACCGAACGCAAGTCGCCCCATCATTCGCGGACTGGATGGCGACCGCATTCGTGTTCTGAGCAACAGTGGTGCCAGCATGGATGTGTCCTCCCTGAGCTATGACCATGCTGTGCCGATGGATGTGTTGAGCACAGAGCGCATTGAGGTTTTGCGCGGACCGTCTGCTTTGCAATATGGCGGCAGCGCCATGGGTGGTGTGGTCAATGTCATTGACAACCGTATTCCACGGCAAAAGATGCAAGGTATTGTGGGCAAAGCGCAATCGCAATTTGGCTCTGGCAATCGCGAACGCTCCAACGGTGCCATGTTGGAAGTAGGTGAGGGCGCTTGGGTATTGCACGCAGATGCCTTTGATCGCCGCACAAGCGATGTCAAAGTGCCGCAAAATTTGCCATGCAGCAAACCTGGATCAGCTGAGCTTGGCTCGCGCATTTGCAACTCTGCCAGTACCGCAAATGGCGGCGCACTAGGCGCCAGTCTGTTTTTAGACCGTGGCTATGTGGGTATGTCCGTTAACAGTTATCAAAGCAACTACGGCACCGTGGCCGAAGATGAAGTGACCATCGGCATGCGGTCCAAACGCGCCTCGCTGGAAGGTGAATGGCGACCCGATACAAGGCTGCTTCAAAGTTTGAATTTTCAAGCCAGTCAGACTGACTACAAACACACCGAATTTGAAGGTGCAGATGCGGGCACCTTGTTTGCCAACAAAGGCCGCGACGCTAGGCTTCAATTGCGACACAAACCTTGGCGCACAGGGCCTGGCGTTTGGGAAGGTGTTTGGGGTTGGCAATCAGAGCAAGGCAAATTTTCTGCCGATGGTGCCGAGGCCTTTGCACCGTTTAGCAAGACACGCACACAGGCATTGTTCTTGATTGAAGAATACGCTGTTGGGCCAACGCGTTTCAATGCGGGTGTTCGGCGAGAAAATGTGTCGGTTGAATCGCTTGGCAATCCAGACCCCACGGTGGACCGATTTGAGTTAGGCACGCGCAAATTTGCGCCGCAAAGTTTTGCCACTTCTGCCTCTTGGCAAATCATGCCGCAATGGCGCTTGAGTGCCAATGCGTCACGTGTTGAACGCGCGCCCAAAGACTATGAACTTTTCGCCAATGGCCCCCACATTGCAACTGCAGCATGGGAGCGTGGCGATTCAAATCTAGGCCTTGAAAAAGCCAACAGCATGGACGTGTCTGCAGACTGGCAGCAGGGGCCGCACCAGTTCAAGATCACTGCCTTTCAAAGCAAGTTTTCAAACTTCATTGGTCTGTTAGGGACTTCAGAGATTGAAGAAGATTTGCCTGTTCAGGTTTACAAAGGGGTGCGTGCCAAGTTTTCTGGCTTTGAGGCCTCAGCACAATGGCGCCTGTTGCAAGCCGCAAGCACGCTGGATTTGGCGGTCAAAGCCGATGCCGTGCGAGCGCGCAACATGAGCGCCGATGAACCCTTGCCGCGCATTTCTCCAGTTCGCTTTGGAGCCGGCCTGATTCACGCAACGGGTCCTTGGAGTGCTCGCTTGGGATTTGATTGGCATGCTGCGCAAAGCCGTGTGCCAGCAGGCAGTCTGGCCACAGAGGCTTACACCTTGTGGCATGGCTTTGTGAGTTACAAACAGAAACTGCCCACTGCGACCTTGAATTGGTTTGGCAAAGTTGACAACCTGAGCAACCAGTGGGCTTACAGTGCAACGTCTATTTTGACTTCAACAGCACCCGGCAAGTCACCATTGCCTGGGCGCAGTTTCAAATTGGGCGTGCTGGCTTCCTTTTAAGGGGCCAAGCGTTCCCGAATCCAATCGCTTTCATTCAAGCGATAGCGCAATCTATCGTGAAGGCGACTTTTGCGGCCTTGCCAAAACTGCCATTCGTCAGGCACCAAGCGGTAGCCTCCCCAATGTGGTGGGCGGGGCGGGTTCAGCATGAACTGCGCGGCGTACTTCGCAGCGTTGGTGACCAATACGGTTCGTCCATCAATCACTTGACTTTGCGGAGAGGCCCATGCGCCAATGCGCGAGTCAAGGGGTCGACTGTGAAAGTAGGCATCACTTTCTGTGTCGCTGATTTTTTCCATGCGGCCCTCTATGCGCACCACACGTTCGAGTTCAACCCAGTGGAATTGCAAAGCTGCAAAAGGATTGCCGGCCAACTCTTGACCTTTGCGGCTGTCGTAGTTGGTGTACCAAACAATGCCGCGCTCGTCATAGCCTTTGATCAGAACCACCCGAGTGCTGGGGCGCATGTTGCTGGCCACGGTGGCGAGAGTCATGGCGTTGGGCTCGGGTACTTCGGAGTGAATCGCTTCGTTCAACCAACGTTCAAATTGTTTCAGCGGATCGGCGGCTGAAGCGTCTTCACTCAGTTCAGCTTTCTCGTAACTTTTGCGTAAATCTGCAATGTTCATGGTCAGTCCTTGGCATACTGAAGCAATGCCTCGAGGGCCTTGTCATGAATGCCGTGTTGTTTCAAGCTTTGGAAGGTTTCTTGTGCGTAGTCTAAGGTAGTACCGTAGCGCCCTGTGGCATTTTGAAAGATATGTTGATATTGCGCAGGAGATAAGTTGCCTGTGTAGCTTGGGCTACTGCGAGGTAAGGTGAAGGCCAATGCATTGACTGGACCGTGAGGTGTGGGGCATTGCAACCACTTGGTGGTGTAAACACTGTTGGGCATTTCGCGAAACCAGAGTTGCTCGATGGTCTGCTTGACTTGATTTGCAGGTGTTCTAAACACCATGCCTTGGCAACTGCCACCTGACAGCAATGCAAACACCAGGCCCGGACATTCGGGTGTGCCTCGATTCAAACGACTCCACATTTTCAAAGCGCGATGCCAGCCTTGAATTTTGCTTGGGTGTTGTTCCAAGATTTCAAACTCGGGACGCCAGATGAGCGAGGCGTAACCAAATATCCAAAGGTCTTCAGATGCAGGCCAATTCGCCAGCAGGGCCTCACGATTTGGGGCGCAGGGTGATTGATCTGGCCTGTCGGAGTGAGGGAAGTTCAGAGTCTTCAAAATACTCAGAGTAAATTAAGCGAAGTCGCGCTGAATAAGTTCCACTTTGTAACCATCGGGGTCGGTGATGAAGGCAATGACCGTGGTGCCGCCTTTGACCGGGCCAGCTTCACGCGTCACTTTACCGCCGGCATTGCGAATTTTTTCGCAGGCTGCATAAGCATCTGGCACAGCTATGGCCAAATGACCGTAAGCGGTGCCCATGTCATAAGACTCAACGCCCCAGTTGTAGGTGAGTTCAAGTTCTGCGTGGTCGGGGTTGCTGCCGTAACCCACAAAAGCCAATGAATATTTGTACTCCGTGTTTTCTGTGGTTTTGAGCAAAGTCATGCCCATCACCTTGGTGTAAAAATCGATTGAGCGTTGAAGGTTGCCAACGCGAAGCATGGTGTGTAGAAGTCTCATAAGGCCTATTGTGAGTGATTGAAAAAACTTGTTTAATTCAAGTGAGAAGTACGAGAAATTTTAAAATGCAAATCTTAGCTCTTGTGCCAAGCTTGAACAAAGGTCGCTGCAGATTCGCCTACCGCTTCAGCTGTTTTGCCAGGCGCAAACAGCGCCGAACCAATGCCAAAGCCTGAGGCGCCGCTGTTGCGATAATCTGCCATGTTGTGAATGCCAACGCCGCCCACAGGCAGGAGCTTTACTTCTTTGGGCAACACAGCGCGCATTGACTTGAGCACAGCGGGGCTGATCATTTCTGCGGGAAACAACTTCAGGCCATTGGCGCCCAGAGCAAGGGCTCGAAAAGCTTCAGACGGGGTGGCTACGCCAGGCAAAGAAATTAAACCCAAATTGACAGCTTCGCAAACCACGTTCTCATCTAGGTGCGGGGAAATGATGAGTTGGCCGCCGGCGGCTTTGATGTCGCGCACTTGTTGTGCGGTGGTGACTGTGCCGGCACCTACCAGCGCATTTGGAAAAGCGGCCGACAAGATTTGAATGCTGCGCAGGGGTTCGGGAGAGTTAAGCGGTACTTCAAGAATGTGAAAGCCCGCATTCACAATGGCTTGGCCTACGGCCAAAGCTTCCTCAGGTTTCAAGCCACGCAAGATGGCCAGCAATGGAAGGCTGTCCATGTGGGCTTGAAATTTGGCAACAAGGGGCGTCATGTGCGCTAGCTTAACTTGAAATGGTCTGGGTACAAATGATGCGCCAAGGCCCAAAGACCTGACCACGTGACTTCATCGGCGACGGCTTGCGCTGACAGCCCCATTGCGTCCATGGCAAATGCATAACGCTGCGTGAGTTGGCTGTTGCCCAAGATGAACAAGGGCGTGCTGTCTGACTGCATGCTGCTTTTGGCGGATTGGATTTCTTCGCCAATTAACAATCCTGAAATGTAGCTGCTGGATTGCGCAGGGTTGAGCTTTTCAAACAAGGCCAGGCTTCGAGCAGAAAAAGCATGGTGCAGCAGGCCGCCTGGCTTTTGACTTTGCATGACACCGTCCAGAAACACTTCTTTTTTCAAAGGTGCGTCGGGCAGGCAGGTTTTGGCCAAGATGGAGTGCTGGCTAAGAAGAGCGTAAAACTCGCCAGTCATGAAGGTCTTGAACTGAGAAATTTTGCCGCCCAAGACATGCGCCCATTTGCTGTGCGTGCCTGGCAAAACAAATTGAGCGGTTTCAATTTTCAATGTGCTCAGTGCGCCGAAAATTTGGATTTCTTCGCCGCGCATCACATCGGGTGTGCTGTCATTGAACGTGGACAAGCCCGGCACAATGCCAATGCGATCTTTTTCGATCCACTGCAGGTGTTGGGTGATGTCTTGGAAGCCGCTAGGGCAGGGACAGTAGGGCGCTTCCCGCCAACCTTGCCTGCTGCCCGCCATGCCCGAAACAAGGCACAGCGAATCGTCGGTCATCCAATCTGCAAAGCGTTGTTCAAAAACATGTTGAAACTGGCCGTGCGCAACCTGCATGATGCCTTGGGGAAAGGCGCGCTTTTCAAGCACTGTGCCATCGCTGTTGATGAGTGCACCTCGCAAAGACGAAGTGCCCCAGTCAACTGCAACAAGCTTTTGAGACATGCTTATTTTTTCAATCCATCCAAGGCATGAGAGGGGTAGTAGGGGAGTTGGCAGTCGTCAATGTATTGCTGAATGATGTCTTTAAACGAAGCATCTGGTTTCAAGCCCAAAGCTGCTGCGCGTTGGGCGCTACCGCCTTTGGCCCAGTTGGCCACAATGCCTGCAATCTGTTCGTTGCGCACAAACTTCACGTGCTGACGAACAGCTGTGCCAGCCACTTCTTCCAAAGCTTGCAGCATTTCTTTGACGGTCACATTGAGGCCCGGTAAATTCAAAGCCAAGCGTCCTTGCATGGCTTCACGGCTGGCTTCAAACACTGCAATCAAGCACTTGATGGTGTTATTGGGTGAAGACACTGAGTGCGATACGTTTTCGTCTACAGGGCAAATGGATTCTTGGCC
>CALAGS010000205.1 GCA_937891665.1 uncultured Burkholderiales bacterium
TCACTTAGAGCGACGCAAAGCTTTGCAAAAAGAGAATTTGGCGAATTGGGCTTGAGTTTATTTTGAACAGGTTTGAAACCGCCAAATACCCTCTTTGTCTTTGAAGCGTTTCATCTTTCCTTCATACCAAAGCGCGTGCAAATGCGCCACTGATTCACCAATGGCAAATGTGGTTTGGTGAAAATCCAAAGGGCGTTTGAAAATCACTTTCAACATGTCATGCGCACTGCCAGGTGTTTCACGGCATGCGTCCAGAACTTCTTGCATTCGTTCTTCGTGATGCTGTAGCAATTGCGCTGTGCGTGTGTGCAAACCTTTGAAGGGGCGGCCGTGAGAAGGCAGTACCAAAGTATCTGAGGGCAGCACATCAAATTTTTTCAATGAGCGCATGAACAATGCCAAAGCATTGGCTTCTGGCTCTTGGGCATAGACGCTCACGTTGGTCGAAATTTTGGGCAAGACCATGTCGCCACTGATCAGCACATTGGCGCTGGCTGAGTACAAGGCCATGTGCTCTGGCGAATGTCCCCAGCCGCTGATGCATTCCCAAGTGTTGCCACCGATTTGAATTTGGCTGCCTTCCATGAGGCGGTGATACGACTCGGGCACCTTGGGCACCATGTTGGCGTAGTAAGACACGCGAGACTGAATTTGTTTTTGGTCAGCAGGATCGTTCCAACCATGGTCCGCAAAAAATTTCTGAGTGCTCAAGCCGCCAAAATTGGAGGCACCGGTACTTGCCAATAAGGCAGCTTGGTATTCGGTGGCGTTCATGTGCAAAGGCGCATTGAACTGCTCGCACAGCCAATGGGCCAAGCCCATGTGGTCGGGGTGCATGTGGGTGACCACCACACGCAAAATGGGCAAGCCCTTCATGGGGCCCTCAAAAACTTGGCGCCAAGCTTCTTGCGTGCCTGGGTTGGTCACGCCGCAGTCCACAGCGGTCCAGCCATGGCGAGTGCCCTGTTCGGTTTCTTCGGAATCCGCCAGCAGCCACAGGTTGATGTGGTCCAAGGCAAAGGGCAAGGCCATCCGGATCCAAAAAATACCTGGCGCCACCTGAAGCGCCTGACCCAGGGCTGGCAGGGTGTCGTTCAGGGGAAAAGCCAAGGCTTTCTCGCCGGTTAGAGGCTGAGTCGAGGCGGTTGGCGGAAGCACTTGAGCGGTCATGGGTGTGGTGGAGGGTGGGCTTGAAGTGGCGATTGACGTTTACGTTAACGTCAATTACATTTAGGCATTGTAAGTCGCACAAGAAGACGGTGTCTGTCGCCTGTGTGTAAGCAAGAGCGCAAGCCAAAGCTTTACTTGGCGCGCAACCTAAAGCGGAATGAACATGGGATCTCAATTTTCAATCAGCGATCTGGCCAAAGAGTTCGATCTCACCACCCGAGCCATTCGTTTTTATGAAGACATGGGGCTTCTGGAGCCTGAGCGTTCTGGCCCCGGCGGCCGAAACAGGGTGTACTCATCGCGCGACCGCACCAGACTCAAACTGACATTGCGTGCAAAGAGGCTGGGCCTTTCTTTGATAGAAGCGAAAGAGCTCATTGACATGTACGACTCGCCGCGCGATACAGGCCCACAGTTGAAAAAATTCATGGTGGTACTTGCAGAACATCGGCAGCAGCTTGAGTCGCAATTGGCAGATTTGCATGCCACCTTAGAAGAGGTGAAGACCCATGAGAAGGATGCGCGCAATTTGTTGGCGCGATCTGAAAAGGGTGCCAGCAAAAAGGTGAGCGCATGAGCACCGCCGATTTAAAAACACCCATCGCCCAAAGAATTGCAGCCAGTTTGGCGCGCCAAGGCATGATGACGCATCTGGACGCCCAACTCTTGCGCGTTGAAAAAGGCGAAGT
>CALAGS010000206.1 GCA_937891665.1 uncultured Burkholderiales bacterium
TGGCGGAAGCGGTGAGATTCGAACTCACGGGCCCTTTCGAGCCGCCGGTTTTCAAGACCGGTGCAATCGACCACTCTGCCACACTTCCTGCGGGGAGAATTGTAACCTTGTTCTAAGCCCAATTTGGGCTAAGGTTTGGGAGGTCTAGCAAATTAATGTTGATCTGACCCCAATTTAATTCAACAGCATGCCTTGGGTTTCTATGTAAGCGATGATTTCGGCCAGGCCGGTTTGGGTTTTGAGGTTGGTCATGACGAAGGGTTTGAGGCCTTTGGCGGTGGTGCGCATGCGGGTGGTGTCGGCGTGCATCACGTTGAGGTCGGCGCCCACGTAAGGGGCTAAGTCGGTTTTGTTGATGACGAAGAGGTCGCTTTTGGTAATGCCGGGGCCGCCTTTGCGCGGAATTTTTTCGCCAGCGGCTACGTCGATCACGTAGATGGTGAGGTCGGACAGTTCGGGGCTGAAGGTGGCAGCCAGGTTGTCGCCGCCGCTTTCGACAAACACCACATCGGCGTTGGGAAACTTTTCTAGCATGCGGTCGATGGCTTCTAAGTTGATAGAGGCATCTTCGCGAATAGCGGTATGTGGGCAACCGCCGGTTTCAACACCCATGATGCGGTCGGCTTCTAGCGCACCACTGACCGTGAGCAGGCGTTGGTCTTCTTTGGTGTAAATGTCGTTGGTGATGGCCACCAGGTCCCATTTGTGCCGCATGCTTTTGCACAGCATCTCAAGCAAGGTGGTTTTGCCAGAGCCCACCGGGCCGCCAATACCGACGCGAAGAGGTGGTAGGTTTTTGGTGCGATGGGGTATGTGGTGCAGTGCGGTCATGATCTAAACAGTCTGGAGTATTGGGTTTCGTGTCTGGCAGACATGACGGCCAGCATGGGGCAAAAGGCTTGGCGATCTTGGTCGCTTAAAGCGATGGCGTGTTGCACAGCTTCAGGAATTTCTTGGGCCAGTCGAGCCAGAATTTTTTGACCTGAAATTTGGCCTAGTGGCACAGCTTTAAGAGCTGCCTGAGTCATGTTTTCGGCCCAGCCAAAGGCATAGGCTTGCAGGGCACTTTCGAGGGGTGCGCTGGCCAAGGACAGCGCTAAGGACATGGCAATGGGGTAGGTGGGCCGCAGCTCGCTGCAAAGTTGCAAAGCTTGTGCTGTGGCTTTGTTTTGAATGCGCAACCAGTCTAGAAGAGACCTTCCCATCTGCTCTGTTTGCAATCGCATTTCATGAGTTTCGCGAGTGGCGTGAACCCAAGCACTGAGATCATGGAGCCTGGCTGTGTTCAAAGATTGCCATGCAGGAATTGCTTGTGCCATGAGGGCCATGTCGCCGCGTGCTTGGGACAAGTGAAGTTGATCGGCCAGCCAATCTGCACACGAAGATTCGTCGTGCACATGCTCGTGATCAATGGCAGCTTCAAGCGCTTCAGAATACGAGAAGCCACCCACAGGCAATGCAGGTGAAGCCAACCAAATGAGTTGAAGCAGTTCAGTGGTCATGCTTGCAGTTTGGGCCATGTTCGTGAGTTTGTTCACCAATGTACTCATCGTGGTCATGATGATGTGAGTGACCAGAACCGCCATGGTGTGCGCCATATGCGCCCCCTTCAGGTTCAAAGGCTTCATCGACCGTGTTAACAATTAAGTGCATCGATCGCAACATGCCTGCCAACACGGGGTCGGGTTCAATTTTGAGATGATCGGGTTTGAGTTCAATGGGCACATGGCGGTTGCCCAAGTGATAGGCCGCACGAGTAAGGTCAAATGGCGTGCCGTGTTGAGGGCACGTTGAAATGCGAAGCAATGCTTGAGGCGCAGCCTCAACGCGAACCAAACTGCCATCATCGGCTACCAACACATCGCCACCGCGAACCACATGCCCGCGCTGCAAAAATACAGACAACACACGACCCGTCGAGTCTTCAACTTGGAAGCGGCTTTTTTGCCGAACATCCCAGTCTAAAGACACTGAAGGCGCACGATTGATCAAGGCCTTTGCCAAGCCCTGGCCATTGGAAATTAATTTAGAGCAAGTGAGCATTCAATCTATCAATAAACACTTCAAGATCTGTGGTTCAGAATAAGAAGTAACGCTGTGTCATAGGGAGACTGACTGCAGGTTCGCACGTGAGCAACAAGCCATCTGCCCGCACCGCATAAGTTTGCGCATCAACTTCCATTTTAGGGGTGTAGTCATTGAGAATCATGTGGCGTTTGCCCACACCTCGAATGCCTTTGACAGCTGACAGTGTTTTCTGCAGACCATACTTCTGACCAATGCCAGCCGCAAGTCCGGCTTGAGATACAAAGGTGAGCGAGCCGCGTGCCAGTGCGCCACCATAGCTGCCAAACATAGGGCGGTAGTGCACGGGTTGGGGTGTGGGAATGGAGGCATTGGGGTCGCCCATAGCAGCCATGGCAATGAAGCCGCCTTTCAAGATGACAGCAGGTTTGACGCCAAAAAAGGCAGGCTTCCAAATGACCAAGTCGGCCCATTTTCCCACTTCAATGCTGCCCACTTCATGGCTGATGCCGTGCGCAATGGCGGGGTTGATGGAAAGCTTGGCAATGTAGCGTTTGACGCGGGCGTTGTCATTTCGGTCGGTGTCGCCTGGCAACTTGCCGCGCTGTACTTTCATTTTGTGCGCTGTTTGCCAGCACCGCAAAATAACTTCACCCACACGGCCCATGGCTTGGCTGTCCGAGCTGAACATGCTGATGGCGCCAAGGTCATGCAAGATGTCTTCAGCTGCTATGGTTTCTTTGCGAATTCGGCTTTCTGCAAAAGCCAAGTCTTCGGGAATTGCAGGATCTAAGTGATGGCAGACCATCAGCATGTCAACGTGTTCATCAAGCGTGTTGATGGTGTAGGGCCGCGTGGGGTTGGTGGAGGAGGGCAGCACATTGGCTTCGCCCACTACTTTCAAAATATCAGGCGCATGGCCACCGCCCGCACCTTCTGTGTGGAAGGTGTGAATGGTGCGGCCCTTAAAGGCCGCTACGGTATCTTCCACAAAGCCAGACTCGTTCAATGTGTCGGTGTGAATGGCTACCTGTGTGTCGGTTTCTTCTGCCACGTTCAAGCAGTTGTCGATGGCGGCGGGTGTGGTGCCCCAGTCTTCATGAAGCTTGAGACCAATGGCGCCGGCCTGAATTTGTTCACGCAGAGAGCCAGGCAGCGCGGCATTGCCTTTGCCTAAGAAGCCCAAGTTCATAGGGAATGCATCGGCCGCTTGCATCATGCGCTCTATGTTCCAAGCGCCTGGGGTGCAGGTGGTGGCAAAGGTGCCTGTAGCGGGGCCAGTGCCACCGCCGATCATGGTGGTGATGCCGCTGGCCAAGGCCTCTTCAATCTGTTGCGGTGCAATGAAATGAATGTGAGTGTCGATGCCACCCGCCGTGACGATGTTGCCTTCGCAGCTGATCACTTCAGTGCCAGGACCAATGATGATGTCAATGCCAGGTTGCGTATCGGGGTTGCCTGCTTTGCCAATGGCCACAATACGACCACCTTTCAAACCAATATCGGCCTTCACAATGCCCCAATGGTCGATGATCAATGCATTGGTCATGACGGTGTCTACAGCGCCGCCTGATTGTGGGCCTGTGCCGGTGCCATCGCGAGTGCGCTGCGATTGCGACATGCCATCACGAATAGTTTTGCCGCCGCCAAATTTGGCTTCTTCTCCATAGCCACCTGCAAGCAAGGTGAAATCTTTTTCAACTTCAATCATGAGCTCTGTGTCTGCCAACCGGACACGATCGCCCACGGTAGGGCCGAACATTTCTGCGTATGCGCGTTTGCCAATGGTTGCCATATTTATTTTCCTTTCACTGCGGGCAGTGCGCCATTGACCAAGGCTCTAAAGCCATAGACCTCACGCTTGCCGCTGTAGTCGACCAATTCAACGGTGCGTTGTTGACCAGGCTCGAACCGGACCGCTGTACCCGCTGCAATGTTCAAACGCATGCCTTGGGCGGCATCGCGGTCGAAAAGCAATGCGCCATTGGTTTCTGCAAAGTGATAGTGCGAGCCCACTTGAATGGGGCGGTCGCCGCCGTTTTGCACCACCAGCGTAGTGGTTCTGCGACCAGGGTTCAAAGTGTGAGAGCCTTCGTCCGTGAAAAGTTCGCCTGGAATCATGACCGGGTCCTTAAACAATGGGTTGATGCACGGTAACCAGTTTGGTGCCGTCTGGAAATGTTGCTTCCACTTGAATGTCGGGAATCATTTCTGCAATGCCGTCCATAACATCTGCGCGAGTTAAGAGGCTGCGGCCTTCGCTCATGAGCTGCGCCACGGTTTTACCGTCGCGTGCACCCTCCATGACGGCGGCGCTGATATAGGCCACAGCTTCGGGGTAATTCAATTTGAGGCCACGGGCTTTTCGGCGTTCAGCCAAGAGGCCAGCTGTGAAGATGAGAAGTTTGTCTTTTTCGCGGGGTGTGAGTTCCATGGTGCACTCGTTTGAAGTTCAGATTCAAGCTTACCTCAAGCAACATGCATGCCCCAAGCGGTCGGCATGAATCTCTATGCTGCACCGCAAAAGTGCGGCTCTTTATTGGTGC
>CALAGS010000207.1 GCA_937891665.1 uncultured Burkholderiales bacterium
TTAATTTAAACGTGCTTAGGCGTGTTAACAGTTTATTGGGCTCAGATTTTGATGTACGTGATTGGCAGCACAGTGCACGTTTTAATGTCCAAGAGTCTCGGATAGAAATGCATTTGCAAGCCAAGAAAAATCTGACTGTTCAGTGGCAGGGGCAGCAGCGTCGTTTCAAACAAGCCGAAACCATTCACACAGAAAATTCTTACAAATGGTCAGTTGAAAAATTTACCAATTTGTTGCTTCAATCAGGTTTTACAAACACTCGGCATTGGACCGATCAAAAATCGCACTACGCTTTGTTTTGGGCCAGTTAAGTTTTCGCCTTCAAACCCATTGAAGTTTAAAGCGCACAAGTTCTAAAGCCTGCATAAATATCATCGCGTTCAGGCGTGAAGAAATTTCGATAATTCACATCACGCAAGACAGAGTGAGTGAACTGAGAGGCACCTCTTAGCACTTTGTGTGTGCCAAACCATGGTTCTGAATATTCTGTGTAGGGGTGCGCCACAAAGCCTTCATAGGGCTCAAAGGTGTCTTGTGTCCATTCCCAAACTTGGCCCCATTGAAAGTCTGTGCGTGTTTTGGCAGCGCAATCCCACTCGGCTTCTGTCGGTAAGCGGCATTTGGCCCAAGCACAGTAGGCTTGAGCATCCGTCCAAGACAGGTGAACGGCCGGTGCGTCTTGGTTCAGAGGCTGCCAATTGCCAAACACGTCTACTTCAAAATCGTGACCTGTTTTTCGAATGTAATTTGGAAGACGGTAACCCGTATCGATTACAAAATGGATATATTGCGCCCAGTTGACAGGCTGCAGTGAAATTTCAAAGTCTTGAATGGCGCACGTTTTTGCAATCAGTTCGTTGTCAAAGCAAAACGTTGTTTCTTCTTGCGCTGAATTTAAAGAGAAATCTCTTGAACCAAGCTTCCAACTTTGAGAGGGTACGCGAGCTGTTCTGTACGCATCACTTTGCTGCTTGACGTTGAGCGCAGTTGATTGACTATTTTCTGCAATTTCATCCTCTTGCCGCCAGACTGCTTTGAAAGGCATTCTGAGTGATTGAGCCATGTAGGCGCTAGCCTCTAGGTGCATGGCCTCATGCTGTAGCACCAGCCAATAAAAATACAGCGCGGGGCTATGTTCGTTTTCATTGTGCAAAAGCGCTAGTGTTTGGGCCAAGCTATCCTGAGCGTATTGAATGCACTTCTGGGGCGTTAAAAGTCCCAAGTTCCAGCGCGTCGAGTGAGCTACCTTGGCACTGTCAAACCATGCATCAGCTTCATTGAGAAGCGAGGCTTTGCGCGGTTGTGAAAGATCAGAGGCTAGGCCATGAGAGCGTTGCAGATTTCGAGCAATCCAATATTCTTGAAACCATGCAATGTGGCCCAGTTCCCAAACGGGTGGGTTCAAGCCCTTGTGATAGGGGAGGGTGAGTTTGTTGGCACTCAAGTAGCATTCAAATGAGCTGAGTGTATGGCCTCTAAGGTGTTGAAGAGCCTTTGACAATGTCAGGATATTTACTTGCCGCATTGATTGCTTTTGTCCTTTTAGATATGCTTAGCGGCTCAACATGAACCAAGCTCCTCATCCAAAGTTACTTTCCAAAAAGTTGCTCAAATCAGAAGTGCCTAACGCTCAATCCGTTAAGCCAACATTGGTCATTGTAAGTCCTGCCCTTGCCAGTGCAAACAACGGCAATTGGCAAACCGCCAAACGTTATCGGCAGTTGTTGAGCGAGCATTTTCGGGTGCGGCTGGTTAGCGAATGGCATGGCTCAAATGCTGATGACGTTTTAATTGCTTTGCATGCGCGCCGAAGTTTTCCGTCCATTGCTGCTTGGCATGCCGTACATGGCGCTAAAGGTTTGGTGGTGGTCCTTACGGGCACTGATTTGTACCGCGATATTCAACACGATTCACAGGCCCAGCAATCTCTAGAATTTGCGGCTCGATTGGTGGTTTTGCAGTCCATGGGCCTGAATGAATTGCCTGCGCCATTCAAGGCAAAAACATCGGTGCTTCTGCAGTCAACCACCCCTCGGGTTACCTTGCCGAAAACAAAGCGTTGCATACGGGTGGTGATGGTGGGCCATCTGCGCGAGGAAAAATCGCCACGCACTTTGTTTGAAGCTTTAGCGCTGCTTGCGCAGCACCCCGATATTCACCTACAGCACATCGGTGCAGAGCATGATCAGGTTCTGGCCAACATGGCGCACCAAACAGCGGCGCTTTACCCCCAATATCAATTCACGGGTGCTTTAACTTATTCAGCAACGCGTCGTCAAATTCAACGCTCGCACGTGCTGGTTCACACCAGCGTCATGGAGGGGGGTGCCCACGTGATCATGGAAGCCATTTGCAGCGGAGTGCCAGTCATTGCATCGCGCATACCAGGCAACATGGGCATGCTCGGCGAAGACTATGCAGGCCTGTTTCCAGTGGGTGACCCCAAGGCGCTGGCCGACATGCTCATTCGTTTTCGGCAAGACGCTAAATTTGAACAACTGTTAAAAAAGCAGTGCGCCCTGCGAGCGCCTTTGTTTTCGGCTGAGCACGAACGCAAAGGCTTGCTTACAATCGTCCAAAACGTCTTGCCTGCGCGCCATTCGCCTTGAATGCTTAGCGCTTCAATCAAGCCTTCATTTTTTGTATTTAGGAAACACCATGAACCCCTCTGAACCCCGTTTGACCTCTCTCTCGCATGGTGGTGGCTGCGGTTGCAAAATTGCGCCAGCGGTTTTGTCCGAAATCCTCAAAGGCACTTTGCAAATGCCTATTCCCAAAGAGTTGATGGTGGGCATTGCCACAGCCGATGACGCAGCGGTTTACAAGCTGAACGATCAGCAAGCATTGATTGCAACCACCGATTTTTTCATGCCCATCGTGGACGATCCGTTTGAGTTTGGGCGCATTGCGGCCACCAATGCCATTAGCGATGTCTATGCCATGGGCGGCAAACCCATCTTGGCTTTGGCTTTGGTCGGCATGCCAATCAATGTGCTGTCAACAGACACCATCGGCAAAATTCTGGCGGGTGGTGCATCGGTTTGCAATACAGCTGGCA
>CALAGS010000208.1 GCA_937891665.1 uncultured Burkholderiales bacterium
ATGAATAAACGTTGAATTATAGAAATTCAATATGACAAGTTGATGACTAGACAGTTGGGTCTTGATTTCGACAGGTCTTCCTGAAAACTGATGATTTCTTTTTTGATGCCAGCAATCATGGATGTGAGATCAGAGGTGATCATCACCCTATCAAAGCAAACTTTAAATGATGCTGCAGCAAACTCTGCGCTAGCGCAGTCATGCTCACCTTTTTGCCATCTCAATGGGTCTCTGCTCCAAACTCGACACCCCATTGGTCAACGTAGTTCTGCGCATATCGCGTACTTCTTTTGGATCATAGCGACGTGCGCGGTGCATCGTAACGCGGTTGTCCCACATGACCAGATCCCATGGACGCCATACATGCGCGTAGACAAACTGGCGCTGCGTGGCATGTTCGTTCAGGTCACGTAAAAAAGAACGCGCCTCCGGCATTGGCCACCCCTCAATACCGCCGGCATGGCTTGCCAGATAAAGCGAAAGGCGACCTGTGTTGGGGTGTTGCCGCACTAAAGCTTGGCGCACTGGCGCCCACTTTGCGCGCTCGGCGTCTGTGAAATCATCAAAACCCAAAACACCTCGAGAAAAAATCTGGCTGTGCAAGCAAATCAGGTTGTGCACCTCGCTCTTCGTCTCACCGTCAAGCGCGTCATATGCAGCGCGCATGTCAGCGAATTCTGTATTGCCACCGGCTGCAGGAATCTTGCGTGCCGACAGCATTGAATACTTGGCTGGCACCGCCTTGAAAGAACTGTCTGAGTGCCACAACAAATTTCCCAAACCAAACAAACGCCGGCGGTCATCGCGAGGAAGTAATTCGCCGTTTTTATCGAGGTTCGAAATATCGTTCAAATCCATGCTGAGGCGCCGGTCTTTTTCAGACATGATGTCCCCGGTAGCCTCCTCCAGCATGCCGAGTTGACGGCTAAAAGCGATTTGTTGTTCATCTTCAAAATGTTGGTCATGAAACACCAACACACCAAAGCTGTCCATGCCGGCATGAATTGCACTGACCTCTTCTTCTGTCAGCCTACGAGTTAGGTCAATACCTGAAACCTCTCCAATGAAAGTGGGTCTTGCAGGATCAATGGGGTGGACAGCGTATGAAATAAAGATCTCCAACAGAGAAATTGTTTAAACGGTATCACAATCTATCCCAAAATTCCACTGGGAGATTTGCTGAACGGGCCTAGGGTTTGCATCCGATGGCATGACTTAAAGCCATCAGATAGACTTAAAGCTATTTATCAGATTTAACTGACCGATGTCCTCCTTAACTTGAACACATCCAATTTCAAACACATTGCAGTTGTAGGCGCAGGCGCTGTTGGTAGCTTTTACGGTGCCATGCTTGCCCGGGCTGGGCACAGGGTGACGCTCATCGGAAGGCCCGCACATGTGCAAGCTATATCGCGCAACGGTCTGAAATTAGATTTAGCAACATCATCTTCAACAGAGATCATCCAAATAGAGGCAAGCACTGAACTATCAAGTTTGCACACCGCTGACTTGGTATTGTTCTGTGTCAAATCAACAGACAGCGCTTCGGTTGCGCTTCAAATTGCGCCCTATCTCTCACCAAATGCTTTGATGATGAGTTTGCAGAACGGTGTGGAAAACTCAAACCTGATTGCACAACAGGTCGCCAATGTAGTCATACCCTGTGTCGTCTATGTGGCCACAGAAATTCCTGCCCCAGGTTGTGTCAAGCACCATGGCCGCGGTGATCTTGTGATCGGAACGATGCAGTCTTCGCGACTGAGCGATCCGCAAAAAACTCTTCAAGCAATAGTTGAGCTGTTTGCTTCAGCCCAGGTTTCGGTTCAGATTTCAACAAATGTCATGGCCGAATTATGGTCCAAGTTGATGATCAACTGCGCTTTCAATGCGATTTCTGGCTTAGCCCAAATTCAATACGGAAAACTTGCAGCCTTAGAGCCAGTTCGCAGCACCCAGACAGCTTTAGTCAAGGAAGTCATTGCAGTGGCTAAAGCCGATGGCATCCATTTGTCCGAGACTCTTGCCCTGCAAGCCGTCGAGCAAATATCAGTCACGATGGGAAGTCAAAAATCATCCACTGCACAAGATATGGCGCGCTCTAAACTCAGTGAAATTGACCATCTGAATGGGTTTATTGTGAGGCGGGGCATGGCGCTTGGGGTGGCGACCCCCGTTAACCAAGCCTTGTTTGCACTGGTCAAACTGGTTGAATCCACTTATCCCACACATGTCTAAGGCAGAAGTCCCAACTGAGTTCGTTCGGGCCTTGAACGACCTGGGTCTGTCAAACGCTTCTTCCCTTTACGGCAGTCCTCTGAGGGGCGGCGTGTCATCTGATATTTGGTGCATTGAGACAGAAAACGGATTTGTTTGCGCAAAACGCGCTTTGTCTAAATTGCGAGTGGCTGCCGATTGGCATGCACCTGTAGAGCGCAACCTTTTTGAAGCCCGATGGTTGCAAGTTGCCCGCCAAGCCTCAGCTGGTTGTGCACCAGAATTATTAGGCCAACACCCAGACCTAGGGGTATTGGTCATGCAGTACCTTGACCCCACTCACTATCAACTGTGGAAGCAAGAATTACATGCTGGCAATGCAGACGCGCATACTGCAAATGCAATGGGTCAAGTACTTTCGAAGATTCACAGTTATGCAGCAAGAAATAGCCAATTAGCTAGCGAATTTCCAACTGACAAAATATTTTTTGAAATCAGACTTGCGCCCTACTTACTCGCCACCGCAGAGCGCCATCCAAAACTAGCGCATGCACTCGAAGAACTGGTATTGCAAACTCAAAACAATGCAAAAACCTTGGTACATGGCGATGTCAGCCCTAAGAATATCTTGTTAGGACCACAGGGCCCGGTGTTGCTAGATGCTGAGTGCGCCACTTGGAGCGATCCTGCATTTGACTTGGCGTTTTGCCTAAATCACTTATTACTCAAGTGTCTTTGGACGCCATCTTCATCTTCAGATTTTTTAAATTGCTTTGAAGTTCTGACCAACAGCTACTTGCAATCAGTTGATTGGGAACTACCCAGAAATCTTGAATCAAGAGCGGCAAGACTGCTACCTGGACTTTTGCTGGCCAGAGTGGATGGCAAGTCTCCTGTCGAATATGTGACAGAAGCACATCAACGCGAGCACGTCAGACGCGTAGCCAGCGCATTGCTCATCAAGCCAGCGAGCCATTTGCAAGACATTGCCCATGCATGGGCCAAGGACCTCAATACATGACACCTTTTGCCATCAAATCTATCCTCGCAAGACGCGTCTGGGACAGTCGCGGGCGACCCACCGTAGAAGCAGAAGTTGTTCTAAACGACGGCTCACTAGGCAGAGCCATTGCACCAGCTGGCGCATCCAAAGGTACGCGTGAAGCACTGGAATTAAGAGATGGGGGTGATCGGTTTGGTGGTCTTGATGTGTTGCGGGCGGTCGGACATGTGAACGGTGAAATTTCTAATGCACTCGTGGGAACAAAGGCTGACAACCAGATTGCTCTTGACCAGGCACTCATTGACCTTGATGGAACCATCAACAAGTCAAGATTAGGTGCCAATGCAACTTTGGCTGTTTCAATGGCAGCAGCGCACGCTATGGCTGCTGCTTCGAACATGCCCCTATACCGCTACCTTGGCAACGGGAAAACTGGCCGCTTGCCCATGCCTCAAATTCAAATTTTTGGCGGAGGTGCGCATGCAGGAAGGCGCGTCGATGTTCAAGACTTTATGGTGGTTTGTCCTGGCGCAAGCAGCTTCGCTCAGGCGCTGGAGTGGACTGCAGAAGTCTATCGCCATGCAGGCTTACTGATGGCGCAACGCGGCTCACTGTTTGGCGTTGCTGACGAAGGGGGTTGGTGGCCAGACTTTTCAAGTAACGAGCAAGCACTGGAAATGCTCGTGCTTGCCATCGAGCGCGCAGGCTTTATTCCTGGAGATCAAGTTGCAATTGCTTTGGACATCGCAGCGTCCGAATTTGGGCGGCAGGGTCAATACCGTCTGGGACTTGAGTCTCGAGCACTAGACTCTGATGGCATGATTGAAATGCTGCTGAGGTGGGTTGAGAAGTACCCCATCGTCTCTATCGAAGACCCTTTGGCCGAAGACGACTCGGTGGGATTCGCTCGTTTTACCAAAGCCATTGGCCATCGACTGCAAATCGTAGGCGACGATTTTTTGGTCTCCAATTCGAGCCTTATTCGAGAGGCCGCTAAGTTAGGTGCTGCCAACACGGTGCTTCTGAAACCCAACCAAAGAGGCACGCTCAGCGAAACCTTAGAAGCTTGGAAAGTGGCACAAGAGTTGGGCTATTCAGCCATCGTATCGGCTCGCTCCGGTGAAACCGAAGACACCACCATTGTTGACCTGGCCATTGGGTGGAATGTGGGTCAACTCAAAGTTGGATCGTTCGCAAGAAGTGAGCGCATGGCCAAGTGGAACCATGCTCTGCGCATTGAAGAACAACTAGGCGCTCAAGCCCGTTTTGCTGGCAAATTTTGAATTACATCGCAGACGTAAAACCGCCATCAACCGTCATAATTAATCCATTCACAAAAGACGCTTCATCTGAGGCTAAAAAAACAGCTGCAGGACCAATTTCTTCTACTTTCCCCCAACGACCAACGGGTGTTCTTTCTTGAACCCATTTGGTAAATTTGGGGTCTTCTACCAAAGCAGTGTTCATTTCTGTGGCAAAAAAGCCTGGTGCAATGCAATTCACCGTGATCTGATGAGGCGCAAGCTCTACTGCCAGTTGTTTACACAACGAATGCACGGCCCCTTTACTGGCGACATAAGCGGAAATAGAAGGCCTCGCATTGATAGCGCTCATAGAGCCTATCAAAATAATTCGTCCATTTTTCTTTTCGACCATCAAAGGCGTCACCGCTTTGCAAAGCACCCAGATCGCTTTGAAATTGGTATTGATGACCTTTTCGAAATTTTCTAATTCAAAATCTTGTATAGCTTGTCTATGATTGATGCCGGCATTGGCAATCAAAATATCAATTTTCCCCCATTGTTTTTTTAAGTCGTTAATGCACGCCTGAGCCGCTTCAAAATGAGTGACATCAAAAGCCGCAGCCTGCGCTGAGTGTCCTTGCCCTGTGAGAGTTTTGACACGCTCGCTTAAGAGCTTTTCGTCACGTGCATTTAGAACGACATGCGCCCCAGCTTTAGCAAGTGATTGGGCCATTGACCAGCCCAGTCCTCGAGATGCTCCTGTGATGAGCGCTACTTTTTTAGCAAGGTTAAACATAC
>CALAGS010000209.1 GCA_937891665.1 uncultured Burkholderiales bacterium
TCGTTCCAATTGGCCGTGGCCAAGTTTTTCATGTTGCCGTTTAAAAGCAGTGCCACACCGGCAGGGTCAAGGACAAAAATAAACGGAACCAAAATGGCCGGCGCTACGTATTTCCAACTTTGGAAAGTTGTTTTGTACGGATCGCCTTTGCAAATGGCCGCGGCCGCAAACGGCGACAAAGCCGTGGGCGGTGACACCTCAGACAACACCGCGTAGTAAAAAATAAACATGTGCGCTGCATAGTCGGGCACGCCCAACTTGATCATGGCAGGCGCTGCAATGACCGCGCAAATAATGTAAGACGCCGTGACAGGCACTGCCAAGCCCACAATCCAAACCACCCCGCCTGTGAACAAGGCGGTTAAAAACAAAGAGCCGTCTGCATAGTCAAGCACGATGGCGCTGAACTTCAATCCTAACCCTGTTAAAACCACCACGCCCACAATGAGTCCGGCACCCGCGCAGGTAGCAGCGATGGACAGCACTTGCGTAAAGCCTCCCGACAGGGCTTCAGTGAGTTTGGACTTGTAGAGGCTTTGCCAAAATGGCGCTTTGCCTGTTAAGGCATCGTACGAAATCATGGCAGAGTCTGAGCGCAAGAAACTGGTAAACAGCGAAGCCACCGTGGCCCAAAACACCGACATGCTGGGCGAGAAGCCCATGAGCATGAACACCACGATAGAAATGAGCGAGAAGAAATGGAACCAATACCGCTTGGTTAAAACCCACGCACTTTCAATGCTTTCTATCCTTTGTTCGCTCATGTTGTATTTGCGTGCGTCAATGGTGACCATGACGTACAAGCCTAAATAGAACAAGAAGGTGGGCACGACGGCCATCAGCAACACGTCGAGGTAAGAGATTTTTAAAAACTCTGCAATCAGGAAAGCTGCTGCACCCAAGACGGGTGGCGAAATGATGGCACCCAAACCACCTGCTGCCAACAAACCGCCGGCTGCATTTTTTTCATAGCCAGCTTTGGCCAACATGTTGTGCGCCACTGCGCCCACCGTGACGGTGGTGGCTACACCAGAGCCTGAGGGGCCACCCAATAAGAAAGACGACAACACCACGGTCTTGCCGACGTTGGACGTTTTGCCGCCCATGATGGAGAACGAGAAGTCAATGAAAAACTTGCCGGCGCCACTGAACTGCAAAAATGCACCAAAGATGGTGAACAAAATAATGAGGGTGGAAGACACATCAACGGCGGTGCCAAAGATGCCTTCTAAGGTCATGTACATAAAGCCCACCAAGCGCGAAAGCTCGTAGCCTTTGTGCGTCCAAGGAGCGGGTAAATAATTGCCAAACAAGGCATAGAGCAAAAACGAAACTGTGACCGTGAGCAAAACCCAGCCATTGGTTCTGCGCAGAGCTTCTAGGATGAGCAAAATTAAGATGCTGCCAAAGACAATGTCGATGGTGAGGGGGAATGTGTTGCGATCAGAAAAATCATCGCCGCCCATGACCGCATAGGCCAGCGTGGCCACTGCCAACATGGCAAAGCCAACGTCCCAAGCCATGAGCCTGTTTTTAAAGCGAGCCGCAATGGGGAAAGTTAAAAAGATAAAGACCAACACCATGGTGACATGGGTGGTGCGCAAGATGTGCGCCGGAACAATGGCGTACGCCGCATACAAATGAAACAAGGACATGCAGACGGCCACCACAGTGAGGGCCACCCCCAAGAATCCTTTGTACTGATTGGCGTCGCCTTCTTCCTCTTTGATCAGGTCCTCGACGCGCTTTCTGGTTTCGGCGTCGAGGGTATCAGCCGACTGATCAGTCAAGCTTTCCACCTTTTTCTTTGATGTACTTTTCTGCACCTGGGTGGAACGGAATTGATGTTGCTACATTTTTCTGTGAAGAAATCTTCACGTTCGAATATTCTTTGTGGACCGCAACCAAGTCTTTTTGATTGTCAAAAATGGCCTTCACAATTTTGTAGGCTTGGTCATCGGGCATGTTGGCATTGGCAATCAGGATGTTGGCTACGGATGCCATCTTGTTGTCGGTGCCCATGCCAGAGTAAGTGCTTTGCGGGATGACATCGGCGTAGTACAAGTTGCCCCATTTTTTGTTCATGGCGCCTACTGCATCTGCGTGGTCAATCATGCGAATTTTGGTGCCAGGGGTGCTGGCCAAGTCGGTGACGCCCGCTGTAGGCAATCCACCGACCCAAAAGAAGGCGTCAATTTTTTTGTCCTTGAGGGCATTGGCCGATTCGGCCACACCCAAGCGCTCGCGGGTAACGTCTTTTAGGGGGTCAATGCCAGCGGCTTCCATGAGGCGGAAGGCCATGACTTCTGTGGCGCTACCGGCGCTGCCTGCAGAAATGCGTTTGCCTTTTAAATCGGCCATGGTTTTGATGCCGGTGGCTTCAGTGGTCACCACGTGCATGCGGTTGGGGTACAGCACCAACAAGGTTTTGACATCGACTTTGCGTCCCTTGAATTTTTCTTGGCCCTTAGCAGCATCTAAGGCTGCGTCGACCATTGAAAAACCGACGTAGGGCTTGCCGCTGCCAATAAGGTTCAAATTATCAACAGAGCCGCCTGTGACTTCGGCGGTGGCTTGCATGCCAGGCACATGTTTTGACAGCACATTGGCCAAGCCGCCACCCATGGGGTAGTAAACGCCGCCTGTGCCGCCTGTGGCAATGGAGATATTTTGAGCCATCAGGCTGGAGCTGGCCAGCACTGCGAATGAACAGATTACATTGAGGAGTTTCATGTGTTTTCCTTGAAAATAGATATCAGGCGGTAGCATTGCATTTGACAAGATGATTATCAAGAGGGGTATCCCCTTATTTGAGCTGACTTAAGATGGGTTAGCCTCTGAAAAGTAGCTCAAAACTTTGAAATCGAGAAGGAATCGCAGTATGACGACAGCAAAAATTCAATCCAGCGGCTCGGCGGCTGTCAGCCAGCCTATGAAGGGCGTTCTGTCCCCAGTTCTCACGCCTTTTCGGCCAGATCTGTCGGTTCACAAAGAACTCTTAACCGCCCAGTGCCAATGGTTGCTAAATTGCAACGTGGGCTTGGCTGTATTTGGCACCAACTCCGAAGGCAATTCTTTGTCTTTCGCCGAGCGCGCCGATTTGGTGCAGTACCTGGTTGAACAAGGCATTGACCCGAAGCGCATGATGCCCGGCACAGGGGGCTGCGCGCTGCCCGATGTGGTCAGCCTGACCCAAGCCAGTTTAAGGGCTGGCGTGAAAGACGTACTGGTGTTGCCGCCTTTTTATTACAAGGGCGTCAGCGACGAAGGTTTGTACGCCTTTTTCAGCGAACTCATTGAGCGCGTGGGCGACAGCAGTTTGCGTGTGTATCTGTACCACATCCCCCCTGTTTCGCAAATTGGCTTTTCAATGGAACTCATTGAAAAATTGTTGAACAAGTACGGCCCCGTTATTGCCGGTGCCAAAGACAGCGGCGGGCAGTGGTCCAACACGGCCTCCATGATTGAGCGCTTTTCAGCCAGAGGTTTTTCTGTGTTTGCGGGCAGTGAAAACTTTTTGATGCGCACCATGCGCGCTGGCGGCGCAGGCTGTATCAGTGCCACGGCCAATGTCAATCCGGCGGCCATTTCTTCGCTGTGCGCGAATTGGACCGATCCGGACGCGGATGCTCAGCAGCAGCGCTTGGACTTGGTACGTTCTTTGTTTTCTGCATTGCCCATGATTCCGGCCATGAAAACAGCGGTGGCGCAAACCACGGGCAAAGAAGATTGGAAAGTGGTTCGGCCACCCTTAATTTCATTGACGGCGGCGCAAGAAACGCAGTTGCTCAATTCAATGAAAGATGCTGGGTTCTCCATGAAGATTGACTACACATAGTCCCGAGCATTTGAATTTCGCATCACTCACGAATGAACCCACTTTTTCCAGACTTCGAATCACATTGGATTGAAGTGAACGGCGTCAAAATCATGACGCGCAAAGGCGGCTCTGGCAGGCCTTTGCTGTTGCTTCATGGCCATCCCCAAACTCATGCGATTTGGCATCGGGTTGCGCAGCAACTTGCCAAGTCTTTTACCGTGGTCATGACCGACCTTCGTGGTTATGGCGATTCGTCTAAACCTCAAGGTTTGCACGATCATTTGAATTATTCAAAGCGTGCCATGGCGTTGGATCAAATTGAAGTCATGCGCCATTTCGGGTTTGCTGAGTTTGATGTGTTGGCGCACGATCGGGGTGCCCGAGTGGCACACCGCTTGGCCCTGGACCATCCAAAGGCTGTGAAGCGTTTGGTGTTGTTAGACATTGCGCCCACCTTGGCCATGTATGAAAAAACATCTAATCAATTTGCACGAGCTTATTGGCATTGGTTCTTTCTCATTCAACCGGCGCCATTGCCAGAAAGATTGATTCGGGCCGATCCGTCGGCTTACGTTCGAGATGTGATGGGACGGCGAAGTGCTGGTTTGGCGCCGTTTGACCCTAGAGCCTTGGCAGAGTACATGCGCTGCCTTGAACTGCCAGGTACTGCACATGGCTTGTGCGAAGACTATCGGGCCTCGGCCACCATTGATTTAGTCCATGATCAATTGGACATTGACCAAAACATTTTTTTGCAGCAACCCTTGCTCATTCTTTGGGGCGAGCAGGGCGTCGTGAACCAATGTTTTGAACCCTTGAAAGAGTGGTCTAAGGTGGCTGTCAATGTCCAAGGCAAAGCATTGCCTTGCGGCCATTACATTCCAGAAGAAGCACCTGAATTGCTCTTGCAGCTGGTGCAACCTTTTCTGGAATGATGGTTTGTTAAGGGCAGCAGAATTACAAAGGCTTGAAGCCCATGCCTTTGACAACCTTGCCCCAGTTTTCAAAATCTTTGCGCATCATTTCGGTAAAAAATTCAGGTGCCTCTGTGTGAATTTCAAGACCTAGCTTCTTCATGCGCTCGCGAATATCGGGTTGTTGCAGTGCCCAGTTAACTTCCTTGTTGATCAAAGTCACAATTTCTTTGGGCACGCCTGCAGGGCCAATCACACCAAACCAACCGCCTGAGGTGTAGCCTGGTACAGTTTCAGCAATGGTGGGCACATTGGGGTAGTCGGGTGAGCGTGTGGCGCGCGCAATACCTAACAAGCGCAGCTTGCCAGAGTCAGCCAAAGGTTGCACTGAAATGAAAGAGCCCACCGATGCATCAATGTCGCCGCCCAACATTTGTGTGAACACAGCGTTCATGTCGCGGTAGGGCACATGCATGTAATCAAAGCCAGCCATCATGCGAAGTTGCTCTGTGGCGAAATGCAAAAACGCTCCCTCACCGTTGGTGCCAAAGGTGAGCTTGCCCGGATTAGCCTTGCCGTAATCGATCAATTCCTTCACTGTTTTGAAGGGTGTTTTAGGGTTGACCACCAAGGCCACAAAATTAGAAGCCATCATGGCCATGGGCGTGAAGTCTTTGCGAGAGTCGTAGGCCACCTTGGCATAGGCCAAGGGCACTATGACCATGTTGCCACCTTGTCCGCAGCCCAAGGTGTAGCCATCTGGGGCGGCTTGTTTCAAAAGCGTTAAACCCAACTGCCCAGCCGAGCCGGCACGGTTGTCCACCACAATGGGCTGGCCCAAACGCTCTGTGAGTTTCGGCGCAATGAGGCGCGTCAAAATATCGCAACTGTCACCGGGCCCCGCAGGCACAATGATTTTGATCGGTTTGTTGGGGTAGGCTTGGGCTAAAGCTTGACCTGATACGCTTGCTAGAAGCGAAGCTGCACAGAGAGCGAGTATGTTGCGAATCATTGAATTTCCCTTTCTGACTACATGTTGATTGACTAACCTGACTTTAATTTTGCTAAAAAAATCTTCAGTGTGAAGCGCTGTTCATGACCTTGTTCATGAACTCCGTCAAGACATGGGCCAATGTGGCTTCATGCGGTTCCCAATCTGAAAATGGCAACACAGCCACATCTTGGTCTTCAAGGGGCAGCTGGTACAAAATGCTATTTGGAATGAGAGCCGCCGCCGCTATGCCATTGACCGAAGCGTGTGTTTTGTCATTGCCAGGAATGACGATGGTGGGTACCTTGATGCCGCGCATGACATCGTCTTCCATGCCAAGCACTGGTTTGCGAGGGCCCCGCAAGAAAATAGACAACCAGTGTTCCATGACGCGGATGTACTCTTTGGGGTCCATGGCCATGAGGCGGGGCAAGTTGGATGGGTTGGCTTGAATCCGTTCTTGGTATTGCTCGTGGTCGCAAACCGCTTTCATGCCACCTTGCTGTGCTGCTTTGATAAATTGCCCGTAGTAGGTCTCTGGTAAGCGGCCTGCTGCAAAGTCGCCACCGGTCACGCGCATGAGCAGCAAGCCCTTCACGTTTTGCGGATGTCTTTGGTTGTAGAGCATGGACAAGCGGGCGCCCGATGAGGTGCCGCCGATGAAAGCGGGCGATGCACCCAATTTGTCTAACAACACAGCCAAGTCGTCTGCCCAAATTTCTTCTTCTCCATCGTGGCCGGCTATCAGCACATCGGAGGCGCCCGTGTTGCGGCGGTCATGAAGCAAGACTTGAAATCCTTTGGCCGCAATTTTTTCGGCAAAGGGAATGAACTCATTGAAGCCGCGGCGTCCGCCAGTCATAAGAGCCAACCACGGGCCGGTCTTGCCAAAAACGCGGTAATGCAGGGTGACGTCGCGAACCTTGGAAAAAGGCATGTGGTTTTCTTCCAGGTAATTCAGTTGAAAGCAGTGAGGACTTTGCCGCCCGCTTCCACGGGGTTGGCGTGAATCAAGATAACGGCCAACACGCAGGGCTCTGTGCCGCGGTTAATCCAGTTGTGCACGGTGCCGCGTTGTACCATCACATCGCCCGCTTTAAGGTGAATTTCTTCGCCAGCTTCTAGCTCCATGTCAATTTCGCCCGACATGACAATGATGTAATCGATGCTGTCGGTGCGGTGAACGCGCTCTTCTAAGCCTGGGTGAAATTGAAGGATTCGGAAAACGCTGCCGTTTTCGATCATGGTAAATTTGCCTTCACGCTTGCCTTTGTCCTCTTGGCTTGAGTTGTCGGCGGGGGCGGTGTCGGTGGTCCATACGTTGCAAACCTTGGCGCCTGGGCGGCCGTCGCGAAAATGGCTGCATATTTCGTCAATTTTGACGATGGCTTTGCCGTTGTCGTCGTGTCCGGTAATGATTCGGCGAACTGTCGGTAAACTCATTAACTTCTCCTATGCAGAGCATGACCTTAGCAGAACGATTTTCTTGAGGCAAGTCAAGCGAGACATAATCTCTCACGGTATTTACCCTTGCTATACAGCGGAGACAATTCTCATTAATGTGCAAAGTGAGCTGTGCCTTTTTTTGATTAAATTGAATGTAGAAAATGAACCATTTGAAACTTGGAGCCGCTGAGCTCGATCGCATGCCTGCCATTCCCGATGCGCAGATGACGGCTGAACAAAAAAAAGTCATGGACGAAATAGCGGCAGGCCCGCGAGGTCGCATCGGCGGACCGTTCATTCCCCTCATGCGCAGCCCAGAGCTCATGAATCGCCTGCAAAAGGTGGGTGAGTACCTGCGCTTTCAAAATACGGTGGGTTTGCGCAATTCAGAATTTGCTGTGCTGATTGTGGCCAGGCAATGGAGTCAACCCATTGAGTGGGCCATACACCGCCCCATTGCCGAAAAAGAAGGCGTGTTACCCGCCACATGCGACGCCATTGCAGAAGGCCGCCGCCCAGACAACATGACCGACGATGAAACGCTTATTTACAACGTGCTGGAAGAGCTTCGCAACAACCGCAGTCTGAGCGACACCACGTATGGCCAACTTCACAAAAGGTTTGGCGAGCAAGGTGTGATTGATTTGGTGGCGCACTATGGGTATTACAGCTTGTTGGCCATGACCATGAATGTGGCGCGTACGGCGGTGCCCCAAAATACGGCCTCGGTTGCTGGATTGAAAACCATTCCAGGTTAACACCATGATCAATAAGTTCGTAGACAGCGTCGCTCAGGCCTTGGCCGATACGCCTGACGGTGCTACCGTTTTGATCGGCGGTTTTGGCACGGCAGGCATTCCCGATGAACTCATAGAGGGCCTGTTGGCTCAAGGCGCTAAAGACCTCACGCTGGTCAATAACAACGCCGGCAATGGCGACCAAGGCTTGGCGGCGCTGCTCAAAGCGGGTCGTGTTCGCAAAGTGCTTTGCAGTTTTCCCAGGCAAACTGACTCGCATGTGTTTGATGGCTTGTACCGCTCGGGTCAAGTGGAGTTGGAGCTGGTGCCTCAGGGCAACTTGGCCGAGCGCATTCGGGCTGCAGGTGCTGGCATTGGAGGCTTTTTTTCACCCACAGGCTACGGCACTGATCTGGCTAAAAATGCCGATGGCTCAATGAAGGAAACCCGTGAAATCAATGGCCGAATGTACGTGTACGAAACCCCCATTCACGGCGATTTAGCGCTCATTCGCGCCGAGCGTGGCGATCGTTGGGGCAACCTCACATTTCGAAAATCTGCCCGAAATTTCGGGCCTGTCATGGCCATGGCAGCTCGCAAAACGGTGGCCAGTGTTTTTGAAAAGGCCGAACTGGGCGGCATTGATCCTGAAACAGTCATCACGCCCGGTATTTTTGTTCACGCGGTGGTTCACATCCCGCGTGTGGCCACGCAAGCCGGAGGGTTAAAGGCATGATCTACACACGTCGAACCAAAGATGAACTGGCCGCTCGCGTTGCAAGGGACATTCCAGAAGGCGCCACTGTTAACTTAGGCATTGGTCAACCGACTTTGGTGGCCAATCACATACCGCCCACACTTGAAATTTTGTTGCACAGTGAGAATGGTATTTTGGGCATGGGGCCTGCGCCCGCAGCAGGTCAAGAAGATTACGACTTGATCAACGCGGGCAAACAGCCTGTGACGCTTTTACCGGGTGGTGCTTTTTTCCATCATGCGGACAGCTTCGCCATGATGCGTGGCGGCCATTTAGACATTTGTGTGTTGGGCGCTTTTCAGGTCAGTGCCACGGGTGATTTGGCCAACTGGCACACGGGTGAGCCAGGTGCCATACCCGCTGTGGGCGGCGCCATGGATTTGGCCATTGGGGCCAAGCAAACTTGGGTCATGATGGACTTGCTGACCAAGCAAGGGCAGAGCAAATTGGTGTCTGCGTGCAGTTACCCTTTAACAGGTATTGGCTGCGTGAAGCGAGTCTATACAGATGTGGCCACGCTGGCTTGTACAGCCAATGGCCTGCTGGTGATCGACATGGTGCCCGGTTTGACGCTAGAAGCTTTGTCTGAACTTATTGGCTTACCGCTGGCTTTAATGGCTTCGTCGCCAACATGAAGCACAGCGAGCCCAAGGCTGAAAGCAACGCAAGCAGGCTGAAGCCCAGTTGATAATTGCCAGTGAGGTCGGCCAGAACACCTGCCAACATGGGTCCAATAATTTGACCCATTGAAATGATGGCGGCAGACAAGCCCATGATGAGGCCAATGGCGTTGCGGCCAAAATAATCGGCGCGAATGGCTTGCATGAAGGGGCCACGCAAGCCCCAAGCCACTCCATGAAAAATACCAAACCCAATGAGCATGGGCATGTCGTTGGCAAATGTGAGGCAAAGCATGCCGAGCGCATGCGCCAACATGCACAGCGCCGCCACTTTTCTTTTCTCAAACATATCGCCCAAAGTGGCGCCCATCAAGACGCCCCCCAATTGTGCAAAGGTCATGAACAAGATGACCCAACTGGCAGTGGCCACCGAATAGCCTAGGCCTTCCTTCATGTGCGTGATGGCATGCACGTTGACGGCAGACACAATCAAAAGTGCCAGGCCGTGGCCAATGGCCAGCATCCAAAAGGCCCGAGTTTGAACAGCCTCTTTGGCCGTGAATTCAACTTGAGCTTCAACTGGCGAATTGCCTTGCTCTGCTGCTTTGACTGCAGGGTCGATGCCATCGATATGTAGTCCGTGGTCTTCGGGACGCCTGAGAATCATGCCCGCCAAGGGCAGACCAAAGAGCAAGACCAGCAAACCTGTACCACCCGCGGTGTAGCGCCATCCCCAATGTTGAATCGACCAAGCCATGAGGGGTACCGCCAAACCGCCCATGGCCAAGCCCAAGCTCATGGTGGAGAGTGCACGCGCCCTGAACTTTTCAAACCATTGAACCAAGGCAACCGAAAGGGGAAAATAGCCACTGAGGCTGGCACCAACAGCCATCAAAATGGCGCTGGTGTAAAACGTGACGACAGCATTCACTTGACTGAGCAAGAGCAAGCCAGCGCTGAAAAGCACCATGCCCAACCGGATCATAGCTTGCGGGCCTACTTTGTCCATAATCCAACCCAAAACGGGGCCAATGATGGCGGCTTCAACGGACTGCAAAGCGGCGGCACCCGACAAGGTGGTTTTGCTCCAGCCCATTTCGTCAGACAGGACGGCGATGTAGAGTCCCAGAGCTTGAGTGAGGAAGGCAGCCAGCAAAAACTGAATGCCACAGGCTGCACCCACCATGCGCCAACCGTAAAAAATTTTCATGCAGCAGAATATCTAGGTTTGCGAATAGAGTGACTAAACGAGTTTAGCATTCAGAACGCTGAAGGTGGCCACTTTCACAAGGCTGTGACTAATTGTCTTGGTGCTTGGCCATAACTTTTGTATCATTTCTACACTCGTCTTCCATTTACAGGAATTACTCATGCGTCTAGGCTATTTCACCATGCCCTTGCATCCCTTTGAGAGGGACACTACCGAGACTCTGCATGAGGATCGAGAGACCATCATTTATGCCGACCAATTGGGGTTTTACGATGCCTTTGTGGGCGAGCATTTGACCGACAAGGCTGAAAACGTTACCAATAGCTTGATCTTTCTAGCCACCCTTATTGCCCAAACTAAAAACATCAAGCTCGGTTCTGGCACTTCCAACCTGTCGCACTCACACCCCACATTGCTGGCCTCTCAGGCGGCCATGTTTGACCATCTGGCCAAGGGGCGCTTTATTTTTGGCATCAGTCCGGGCGCTTTGGCATCGGATGCAGAAGCCTTGGGCATTTTGGATCAAGACCGCAATCAGTTGTTTGCTGAAGCCATTGATGTGATCTTGGCCATTTGGGAGCGAGAACCGCCTTACAACATTGATTTTGAAAACAACCGTTTCAAGGTTTCAACCAAAGTGACCTCGGTGCCTGAAATTGGTCGTGGCATTTTGATGAAGCCTTATCAAACGCCTTACCCAGAAATTGTGGGTACCGTGGTGGCGCCTTTCTCTAAGGGCGTGATTGCTATGGGCAAGCGCAACTTCCATCCCATGTCGGCCAACTTTTTAATGTCGCATTGGCTCAACAGCCATTGGGACAACTATCAAGAAGGCAAGAACAGTGTTCAGCAAAAAGCCAACCCTGCCGATTGGCGCGTGGCGCGTACCATTTTTGTGAGCGACGATGCGTCTACGGCCAAACGCTATGGCCGCGAAGATGCCAACAGCCCTTACCGTTATTACTACCGCCAAATGCTCACCAAGATGATGATGTCCAAGCGCCATGTTATTTTCAAAAAGCGCGTGGACGAAGACGACAGCCATGTGACTATGGACAGGCTGCTTGATGAGTTGGTCATTGCTGGCACCGTAGAAGATGTGGTGCAACAAATTCTGACGCTTCGCGAACAAGTGGGCCCCTTTGGCGAAATTGTTTACGCAGGCATGGACTTGGTCGACCCTGCGCTGGGCCGACGTTCTATGGAGCTCATGGCTCACGAAGTGATGCCGCGTGTCAACCAAGCTTTAGGGCTGGGTTCTGCGATCAACGCGGATGCAGCGCTGGTCTAAAAACCCGATTCACCTCCAGCTTGGTGAAGTGCTGTGAGGGGTGGAGAGGTTAAAGGCTTATCATCATGATCAGCACCTGAGTTAAGTTAATACTGGGAGTCACTTTTGGAAGTCTCGTTTCACGAAGAAATAAAGTCCTTGCGAAAAGGTGACGGTGAAGTTTTCCGCGGGGAAGGCATTCTGGCCATTACCAAAGGTTTGCTTCAATCGGGTGTTGCCTATGTGGGTGGATACCAAGGTGCACCTGTGTCTCACCTTTTGGATGTCATGGTCCAAGCCAAGTCGTACATGGACGAACTCGGTGTTCATGTGGAAGCCTGTTCTAACGAAGCTTCTGCGGCGGCCATGTTGGGGGCTTCTATTCATTACCCCATTCGCGGGGCGGTCACTTGGAAATCCATTGTAGGCACCAACGTAGCAGCCGATGCCTTGTCTAATTTGTCTTCTCCTGGCGTGACAGGGGGTGTACTCATTGTGGTGGGCGAAGACTATGGCGAGGGTGCCAGCGTCATTCAAGAACGAACACACGCCTATGCCTTGAAGTCAGGCATGTGCTTGCTTGACCCTCGGCCTGAGTTGGGTCAAATGGTCAACATGGTGGAGCAAGGTTTTAGATTGTCTGAAGCTTCTAACATGCCCGTCATGATGGAGCTGCGCATTCGCGCATGTCATGTGCGTGGTGAGTTTGAAGCTAAAAACAATCAAGCGCCGTTGTTGTCTAAAAAGAATTTAATTGCCGAGCCTGCAGGATTTGACTACATGCGCCTGGCACACCCACCTGTCACCTTTGCACAAGAAAAAAGAAAAATTGCGCACAGACTGCCAGCGGCAAGGGAGTTCATTGCAGCCCACAAATTGAACGAACAGTTTCCTGGAACGCGTCACAAGCATTTAGGCTTGATTGTTCAGGGCGGGCTTTACAACACACTCATTCGAACGCTGCAGCAGTTCGATTTATCTGACGCGTTTGGTGTGTCAAGTCTTTCAATTTTGGTTTTGAATGTCACCTATCCATTGGTGCCAAACGAGTTGGTCGATTTTTGTAAAGACAAGTCGGCTGTGCTTCTTTTGGAAGAAGGACAACCTGAGTACATTGAACAAGAGTTGGCCCTCATGCTTCGCCGGCTTGACTTACAAACGCCATTGCACGGCAAGGACATGTTGCCATCGGGCGGTGAGTACACAGCCGAAGTCATGGCAGATGGCTTGTTGAAATTTTTAAGTCGCCACGAGCCACTGGCAGTGCCCGAGAGCACACGCGAATGGCTGCAAACCAATTCTATTCGCAGGCAAGCTGTTCAATCGATGTTGGGCATCCCTGTGCCAGCGCGGCCCCCCAGCATGTGCATTGGCTGTCCAGAGCGGCCGGTGTTCTCTGCCCTAAAGTTGGCTCAAGAAAAAGTAGGCCCTGTGCATGTTTCGGGCGATATTGGTTGCCATGCACTGGCCACCTTCGAGCCCTTTTCGGTGGGCCATTCTATTTTGGGCTACGGCATGAGCTTGGCCAGCCGAGCTGGCGTGTCGCCTGTCATGAGAAGGCGAGTGCTATCGGTCATGGGCGATGGTGGGTTTTGGCACAACGGTTTGTTAACGGGTGTTCAAAGTGCGCTGTTCAATGCCGACGACGCGGTCTTGTTGATTTTTAAAAATGGCTACACCTCTGCCACGGGCACGCAAGACATTATCAACACGCCCACAGAATTGTCTAAGGATGCTACGTCGGACAAGCGTCAAAGCTTGGCCCATACCAACCATGTCATTGAGACCACCTTAGAGGGTATGGGTGTGAAGTGGTTGCGAACGGTGCATACCTATGAGGTTGCCAAAATGCAGGCAACACTGACCGAAGCCTTCACCACCGATTTTCAAGGGCTGAAAGTCATTGTGGCGGAAGGTGAGTGCCAATTAGAAAGGCAACGCCGCATTAAGCCTTGGCTGGCTTCTTTGCTTTCAAAAGGCGAGCGTGTAGAGCGTGTGAAGTATGGCGTGGACGAAGACGTTTGCAACGGCGACCATGCGTGTATTCGCATCTCCGGTTGTCCAACTCTGACTTTGAAGGACAACCCCGATCCCTTGAAAGTTGACCCTGTGGCCACCGTCATTGATGGTTGTGTGGGGTGTGGACTGTGCGGCGAAAATGCGCACGCCGCCACTCTGTGTCCTTCTTTTTACCGTGCAGAGGTGATTCAAAACCCGAAGCTGTTTGAGCGCATGGGTGCCAAATTGCAAAACTGGGTGACCCGCTTTTTGCAGCCCGCCTGATAGATATCTAAATTGATTTCAACATGACACAAGCTGTATCTATTTTGCTATGCGCCTTAGGCGGAGAGGGGGGCGGCGTTTTGGCAGACTGGTTGGTAGAGGTTGCCCACCATGCCGACCATCCTGCACAGGCCACTTCCATCCCGGGTGTGGCTCAGCGCACTGGTGCCACCACTTACTACTTAGAAATTTTTCCTGTTTCAAATTCACAGCTGAATGGACAAAAGCCTGTGCTTGGCTTAAACCCGCTGCCAGGCAGACTGGATGCATTGATTTCTTCTGAGTTGCTAGAAACAGCGCGTCAAGTGGGGCATGGTTTGGCTTCAAAAGACCGTACATGCGTGATCAGCTCTTCTTCGCGCGCGTTAACCACAGCCGAAAAAATGGTCATGGGGGATGGTCGCCGTGAAGAAGCGCCATTGATTGATGTCATTGCGGCTAACAGTTTGCGACACCATGTGATTGACATGGCCGCCTTGTGTCAGCAGGCCGGCACGATGGTAAGCGCAGTCATGCTGGGTGCCATTGCGGCCAGTGGCTTGCTGCCTTTTGATCGGCGCCATTATGAAGCAGTGTTGTCTGGTAAATCTGCGGCTGCCAAAGCCAGTTTACAAGGCTTCGCGCTGGCCTTCGACCGTGTGAGTCAGCAGCGCGAACAAGCGCAGTATGTGGAACATGTGTTGAAGGTGCCTGCACAAGTGCTAACCGAGCCCGCTAATTTGCCAGCCAGTGTTGCGCAGCAATTTCCTGCCAGCATGCACAGTTTGTTGTCACTGGCTTATGCCCGGTTGGTGCAATACCAAGGCGAGTCTTACGCGCAATTTATGGTCACTCGCTTAGCCTCGCTTCAGGCCACTGAATTGAGCAGCCCCGACTGCACGCCCGATTGCCCAGTGACCTACGAGACCGTTCGTTGGTTGGCCTTGTGGATGGCCTTTGACGACATCATTCAGGTGGCTTACTTAAAAAGCAGACTCACTCGGTGGCAGCGTGTCTCAAGCGAAGTGAAACTCAAAGAGGGCGAGTTGCTCAAAGTCTATGACCACTTCAAACCAGGTGTGCCAGAGCTTGCCGCTGTGCTGCCCAAGTCTTGGGCCGAAGCCTTACTCAGGTGGGATCGAGCGCGCATTTTGAAGGGCAAGGAAGCTTGGGCCATGCCCATTAAATTGGCTAGGCATTCTGTTTGGGGTCTGCTTAGTTTGCGATTTTTAGCGGCCATGCGTGTGGTCAGACCCTTTGGTAGTCGTTTTGCCAATGAACAGGCGCTGATTGAAGAATGGCTTGAAGGCATTGCCAGCGCTTGCCAGCATTCAACGCTGCTTGGCTTAGAGGTGGCAAAGTGTGGGCAGTTGATAAAAGGCTACGGCAGTACCAATGAGCGAGGCAAAGATAACTTGCTGCATATATTGCGCACGGTTTGTCAGACTACAGTCCATCAGTCTGTCCAAGATCAAGCAGCCGTTGTTTCTCAAATTCGAAATGCGGCCTTGCAAGATGAAAAAGGGCAGTTGTTTGACAAGGCTTTGCTACAGCATGGTGCGCCTGCGCGTCCAGTCAAAGAGCAACCCATTTTGTGGATGAAAAATCCTAGGTTAAAACAACCTACTTAACTTGTTGCTATGAACACCCTCAAACTTGCCTAAAATATTCAATTCAAATGGAGACAACATGCTACAAAAAAATAACATGAAACTTGGCGTTACTTTAACCAAGCGATCGCTGGCAACTGCTTTGTCATTGATCTTGGTTGGCACTGCACTGAGTGTCAATGTATTGGCTCAATCGTGGCCTTCCAAGCCCATCAAAGTGGTGGTCAACTTTCCACCAGGTGGCGCCGCAGATCAAATTGCGCGTGCTGTAGGCATTCCATTGGCAGAGGCTCTGGGCCAACCCGTTGTGATAGAAAACAGAGGCGGTGCCAATGGCAATTTAGGTGGTGATCTGGTGGCCAAGTCTGCCCCCGATGGTTACACCTTCCTCATGAGTTCTGGTGGCATGGTGTCTGTCAATCCGCACATTTATGCGCGCATGTCTTTTGATCCCATCAAAGATTTGGTGCCGGTGGCCTCTGCTGCCAGAGTGTTGGTTTATTTGGTGGCCAAGCCCAGTTTGCCTGTTGACAACATTCAAGGTTTTATCAAGTACGCCAAAGAGAATCCGGGCAAGCTTTCTTATGGCTCTGCAGGCAATGGCAGCTCGCCCCATTTGGCCGGCGAAATGATGAAGAGCCAGGCCGGATTGTTTGCAGTGCACGTACCTTATCGCGGTGCTGCACCTGCATTGCAAGATGTGTTGGCAGGTCAGTTAGATTTTTACTTTGACCCAGGCATTGGCTTGGGGCAGGTGCGTGCTGGCAAACTCAAATTGTTGGCGGTGGGTAGCCTAAAGCGTTCTCCCTTGTTTCCAAACGTGCCCACATTGGATGAGTCGGGCCTCAAAGGTTTTGACGCTGATACTGTGTTTGGTTTTTATGCTCCCGCCGGTACACCAGCCGATGTGATCAGCAGAGTCAACCGCGAAATCAACCGCATCTTGTCAACGCAAGCTTTGAAAGATCGCATTCAAAACTTGGGTGGTGAAGCTTTGCCTTTAACGCCAGCTGAGTTTGGCGCCCGCGCCACTGAAGACGCCAAGCGATTTGGCGAAATCATTCGTGAACGCAAAATTGTGGGCGATTGAGTCCAGCAGAACAATTGGGGTCAAATAATTGGGGTCAGATCAACATTAATTTCCAATCAAAGGGGCTAAAGGCTAAGGGGGGCTGACGATTTGTGGTACCCCACCATGAGGAAGCCCCCCTTAGCCTTTAGCCCCTTTGATTGACCAAATTAATGTTGATCTGACCCCAATTATTTGACCCCAATTAATTGCTGAGGCGGGATAGGTAGTGGGAGATGGCTTTGAGGTCTTCGTCTGTGATGCCGTACAGCGAGGCAATCATGATGGGGTCTCGGCCGACGGCTTGGTTGGCCTTCATGGCGCGCATGGTGTGAAGCAAATAGTCTTCACGTTGGCCGGCCAACCTAGGCATTTGATCTCTACCTACATAGGTGGGAAGGTGGCAGATACCGCAGCGCATTTCTTTAGACAGTGTTTCGCCTTTGTCGTGCAAAGCTGCTTGCTTTTGCGCGGTTGGCTTGGCAATCTTCAAACTTGAATAGTACGTGGCCAACTCGGTAAGTTCGGTGTCTGGCACATTGTCTAAGACACCCTTCATTTGAGGAATGTCACGCATGCCTTCGCGAATGAGCACCAATTGGTTTTCAATGAAAATCTTGGGTTGCCCTGCGAGCGAGGGCATGTCTTTGAGCACTGCATTGCCATTGGGCCCATGACAAGCGTTGCACATGTTAGCCCGCGCAGGCAGATTTTGAGCGGCAGAAAAAAGGGGGGCCAAAATGGCCACCCCTAGGAAGGCCAAGGCCCTCCATTTGGAACGCATTGTCATTGTTACTTGCTGTATGACACTCGGTAGATCACACCATTTTGCTCATCAGACACCAACATGGCGCCATCGTTCATTTGGTGCAAATAGGCAGGACGGCCCCACCAGCTTTGATCAGCTTCGTTGGAGAAGCCCGTCATGAAGGGTTCGACTTTGGCGTTTTTGCCATCGGCATCAGCGCGAACCATGACCACGTCGTGACCAATTTTTTTGGTGCGGTTCCATGAGCCTTTGCGTGCATTGAACAGCACGTTGCGGTATTCAGCGGGGAACATGTTGCCGGTGTAAAAAGTCACACCCATGCTGGCAGCGTGAGGGCCCATCAAGGCAACAGGCTGCTCAATGCCATCACATGGCTTGGCTTTCTTCACATCGGGGTCGGGCATGTTGCCTTGGTGGCAGCTTGGGAAACCATAATGGCCACCCACCTTCAGGCGGTGCATGGTGTCGTTGGGTGAATCGTCGCCCAACCAGTCACGGCCGTGATTGCTGAACCACATTTCCTTGGTGACAGGGTGCCAGTCAAATCCAACGGAGTTGCGAACGCCTCGCGCTAAGACTTCCATGCCAGAGCCATCGGCGTTGTAACGGCGAATTTGAGCGTACTCAGCACTGGGTGGCTCACAAATGTTGCAAGGCGCACCGAAGGGCACATACAGTTTGCCATCGGGGCCAAAAGCGATGTACTTCCAGTTGTGGTGCTTTTCAGGTGGCATATTGAACTTGGCTGTGAGGTCAACGGGCGCCACAGAGGGGTTCTTGTCGATGCCGTCAAAGCGCAACACTTTGTCGACGGAAATGACGAACAAGGCGCCATCCTTGTAAGCCACGGTAGGCTGGTCAAGCTTGTCAATCACAACGCGCGATGTGCGTGTGGTGCCGTTGTCAGTGATTTCATAAACACGACCTAAAGCACGAGTGCCCACATAGTATTTGCCGCCGTCACCTTGCGCAATGGCGCGGCTGCCAGGCACGCTGTCTACCCAAACTTCAACTTTGAATCCGGGTGGTAATTTGATTCTGTTAATTGGCACATCTGCAGCTTTGGTGGCCGTGAGCTTTCCTGGCAAAGGTGCCAATGTGGAAGTGGCCATGTTTGAGGGCATGCCTTGCTTCCAAGCAGGGGCCGGCGCTGCTGGAGCTTGGGCATGGGCTGATAGAAAGCCCATAGATAACGAAACAGCCAAGCTCAGTTGCTTGAATCGACGCATCGAAAGTATGTTCACACAAGTCTCCATTTGATGATTGAGGCTTTACTTTACTCAACTCATTGCTTCTCAGATTGAGAAGCTTGAACACTTGACTTTGCAGAAGGGATATTGGATTGTTTTTTGGGTAAAACCTTAAATTTCAAACGAATCATCCATGAAGTCGCAACCAATTTGCAATGAACATGAAATTACAAATTCAGTTTGCTTGAAATTCCAATCACCCAATTGCGTGGAAGCAGTGGCTCAAAATATTGCCGACTTGCTTGGTTGATGATGACTGAGCTGATGGCTTTTTTGTCAGTGAGGTTGTCCACGCCTAAGTAGGCTTCGAAGTTTGCTGCACCCCATGTAAAACCTTGCTTGACTCTGGCGTTGAGCAAACCATAACCGGGCGCTGCACCCGTTGCATCATTGACGTCATTGGCCCAGAGGCTAGACCGTGCAATCCAATCTAAGCTGGCCGCTTTGCCTTGTAATGGTTTTTTGTGGGTGTTTTGAAAACCATTTTCTGCCCAAGAAATGGATGTGAACAACTGTTTTTGCGGAATGCCCGGCAATGATTTTCCAGCCAGTGTCGAGACGCCTGCATATTCAGCGCTCATCAGGGTGGCAGTCATTTGTGTCCGCCAATTTGAGTTAAAGGCATGCCGTGCAGAAAGCTCTAGGCCTTCACGCAGTGTTTCAGAAGCGTTGGTGAAAGCCGTGCGGCCACCGACGGACAAACTGGTCACAATTTCATGGTCTGTTTTGATGCGAAACACAGCAGCATCTAGACGAGTGCTTGGCGAAGGTGTCCATTTGCTGCCCAACTCTAGGTGTTGGCTGCGTGAAGGAATTAAATTGGCATTGAACAAACCAATGACAGAGTTGCCTGACTTGGTGTACACCGATTCGGAAAGTGTGGGCGTTTCAAATCCCTTGCCTTGGTTCAAGTAAATGTTCAAATTGTCACTGACGTGCCAGGTGACACCTAAGACTGGATTAGCCGCCTCATAACTCACCGAGCCAGAACCATTGACACCGTCTGTCAGGTAATCGTCTTTGCTTTTGAGTTGAACATTGCTTTGTCGAACACCGGTTACAAAAGTCCAATCTGACAAGACGCGCCAGTTGGCTTGGGCAAAGTAATCGTGGTTGGTACTTTCATTCAATTCTTTGCGGTTGATGTTGCCTGTTTTTTGTCCCGCAGTAGCAGGACCACCTTGGCGATTTTCTCCGGAGTAGTCTTGGTCAAATCCGGCGACCCAATCGACTGCTTTGCCACCTTCTAAGTTTTGTTTGCCTTGGATTTGCAAGCCTAGCCCATGAAAATCTCTTTCTAGTCCAACCCACGAACCTGCAGATGCAGAAGCTGCTTGGTATTGCAAGTTATCGCGATTGCCACCGTAAATGCGCGCTTGAATGCGGGTGTTTTGATTGAGCTTGTGTTCGAGCACAGCGCCAGCTTGTTCTTGGTTCACTGTTTTTCGTGTGGCGTTCACCAAAGAAAAATTGCCAGCTTGTTTCGGATTGGCCAAAAACTGCGCAGCAGTTAAGCCAATGGGATCCTTGGCATAGGGCATCCGAAAAACATTGGCAATCAACTTCAGGCGAGTGTCTGCACTAAGTTCGATGGTGGCCACGCTGTTGAGTTGTTCTCTTTTGGCCTGGCTGTTGTTGCGGTAGCCTTGAATTTCGAAGGTACTGTAATCGGCCACAAAGCCAACGTTGCCAACGCGTTGGCTAAATTGCCAATCTGTGCGCTCAAGGCCATAGCTGCCCTTGAAAATTTGCGCTTGTGCTGTGGGTGTGAGGTCGGCTTCGCGCGTGAACACTTGTATGACACCGCCGGCAGAGTTTCCGTAGAGTTGCGCCAAGGGGCCTGTTAAGACTTCGATTTTTTCTGCCGAGGTAAGGCTGACAGTTGATGCTTGCCCTTGGCCATCGGGTGTGGTGGCGGGAATACCGTCTGTGATAAGTCGGAAACCTCTTAAGCCGAATGCCGATCTGGCACCGAATCCGCGCACCGATATTTGAACATCCTGGGCGTAGTTGTTTCGGTTTAAGGCTACCACCCCCGGCGCTCTGGCCAAGACATCGGACAAGTTAACTTGGGGGCCACTGCTGCGAATGGTTTCTGCATCAATGGTGTAGATGGAGGTGGGTGCGTCAAATTGGCGTTGTGTGAGGCGGCCGCTTTGGACTAGGACTTCACCAGTGGGCTGATTGGTTTGAGCGTAGACAACAGTCGTACAAAAACTTGAAAGCAATGCCATGCTCAAAGTTAAATGATGGCACTTGTGAATGCATACTTTTGATAAATTCATGGATGGAGTACTTGGCAAAGTGGATCAACCAATAAGATGAAACCATGACTGCGGAAAGAATATTTGTATTTGAATAGATATTACAAAGCCTTGGTCAGGGAAGGTGATATTAGTTCGATCGTTCTAAGTAGTCCTTGAGGGTCAGCTTGATTTTTACCTGCTATGTCCATAGCACAGCCGTGCCCCACACTGGAAAGCAACACTTGTGCGCCAATGCTCAAAGCGCTTGCTGAATGAGGAGCCAACAACTTCACTGGAATATGTCCTTGGTCATGGAAGATGGCAACGTACAAGTCGTGCTGCTTTTGCGCCAAGAAAACATCACCTCCTTGCGGTCCTGAAATGTCATATCCGGCATCATGAAGGAGTTTGACAGCAGGCACTGTATGCGCCATGTCTTCAGGTCCGAAGAGGCTGCCTTCAGAGGCATGGGGGTTGATGCCAAAAACGGCCACTTTGGGCTTTGAAACGCCTAAGCTGACGCAAGCTTTGATGCCAGCGACGGTTGCCCTTTGAATGAGTTGAGCGTTAAGTCGATTGAGTGCTGTTTGAACACTTTCATGAAGTGTGACGTGCACAATTTTCAAGCCACCACCCACCAACATCAGAAATACTTCGTCCTCATTCAAGCCACAGACCTTGGCAACCAAAGACGGATAGCCGCTGAAATCTATGCCAGCTTGGTGAATGGCCGTTTCGTGATGTGGGCAAGCGATGACGGCTTGCAATTGGCCAGCTTGACAAGCTTGAATGGCAGCGGTGGCACTTTCGACAGCAGATTTTCCTGCTGCGGCAGAGACAAGCCCAGGCTGAAAGTTTGCCTCTGACAAGCCGCCAGTGTGATTGATTTGAACTTGTTGTGCCAAGTTCATCAGGCCCAATGATTCAGCCGTTTTGTCCCAGACCAATTTGGGACCAAAGACGGTGATGGACTGAAGCGATGTTGCTGGTAATTGGCTCAGTGCTTTGAGGGCTATTTCAGGGCCAATGCCGTTTGGATCACCTAAGCTGAGTCCAATCTTGTAGGTGGGCTGAGTCATAAAGGCAAGGCCAAAAGCGTGTCTGTGACGGTGCTGTCGCAAACTGCAATTCTTTCTTTCAACACAATGCCGAAAGGGTTGGCTTTCGATGTTGCCCCAGTGCTTTTGACAAATTTGTCTTTGTAAAAACCAGTTGCAAAGACATCTGTTTGCCCAGCAGCCATGATGCGAGCAACCATGAATGGCGTATGCGCACAGGTTGCTTGTGAATTTTGTTCAATGATGGCAGGGATACCCAAAATATGTCGGTATCTTTGCCGTTCATAAATATTGGCCAAACGCAAAGCGGCAATGCGGTCTATGAGCATGTTGCGAGAATCTGCGTACACAATACCCGCAGGCAAGTTTTCGTTTTCGTTCTCAATGTGGGTAATGCGGTAATGAGTATCTTCCGAGAAAAACTCAGGCCACGCCTCAAGCGAATCGCTGTCAATGGTCATTGCATAGGCTGCATTGAAAGCGCACAGTGTCATTAAGTCAATCATGAGTGCTTTCTGCCCATCAAATTTTCATGTGGCTGCGATAGGCTTTCCAAAATCCCCTGACGGAGGTTTCAGTCGCACGGCCTTCACTTGAGCCCGTGTGATCGCCACCCATTTCCACCACAGCTTGGTGATCTTGCGCGCCTTGAATGCCTCGTTGAACAAAGCCACCCACGGCGCCGTCTTCCATCGAGATAAATCCCGCGGGCCCAATTAAATTAGATTGTTTGAGCCGGGTTTTGCGTTGCTCAGGTGTGTCGTCGGCATAGCCGAAATAGGTCCAGTTCAATTCGGTGCGACCAATACCTTTGGGTAAAACTTGGCGAACGGCCAAGCAATTTTGAATTTGCTGCAGAACAAAGCCAGGAAACACAGACAAAATTTGCAGTGTGATGCCATCGTCGTATTCTTTAAATCCCGCTAACAAAGAGCGATCCTTTAACAAGTACTGATCGTTGTCTGCGCGAATGGCTTGGTCTTTGTAGGAGTTGTCTGCCGTATCGTTCTCAACGATGGAGTAGCTAACATGATGGCCTCCAGTCGGGTCGACGATCACGCCACCTTTCTGCGACAAGCGGTTGAGCTTGAAGGTGGTAAAGAACATGTGAAGAAGACTTGCGTGATAACTGTCTTTCACATTTTCAACATACAGTTTCCAGTTGTTGGGCAGTGCCTGTGTGAAGCGGCCGATGACTTCAATGGGTTTGTGTAGTACGCGCTGAATGCGTGTGCATATTTCGGGTCCTAAATACGTTTCAATGTCTGGCGTATCTTCAGAGAACGTGCCAAATACCAAACCGCAAAAAACAGCAACGCGCAGTTTTCTGGGGCCGTGCTCTTCTTTGCAGAAGGAAGCGGGCATACCGCCTTGGCCTTTGACACCTTTGGCAAAGGCCACGCCGGTTAAATCGCCTTGGCGGTTGTAACTCCAGGCGTGGTAAACACATTGAAAGTTGGCGTCTTTGCCTGACTTTTCCAAAGCAATCAAAGCACCTCTGTGGGCGCACCTGTTTTCAAATGCATAGATTTGCTGGTCTTGGTCTTTGACCACCACAACAGGCGTTTCGCCAACATGTGTGGTGCGGTAGTCGCCAGCATTTTGCAGGTCAGCTTCTAAGCACAAAAAGTTCCAGGTTTTGCCATGAAAAATATCCAACTTTTCATGTTCAGCAATGTCTACATCGTTGTAGAGAGAATACGGAATGCGCGTGAGCGAATCACTTTTCCAGTGGATTCTTTGGGTGTCCATGGTCTTAATTTAATCCAACGAGACGTTGGTGGTCTTGATAACCGCTTGCCATTTTTCTGATTCATCGCGAACAAATTTGGCTGTTTGCTCAGGGCTCCAACCTCTGGGCTCAGCGCCTTGCTCTAAAAACTTTTGTTTGATTTCAGGATTGGACAGCGCTTCTGAGAAGGACTTGTAGATGTTGGCCATGGCTGTGGCTGGTGTGCCAGGTGGTGCCATGACCGAGAAAAAAGTAACCGCCTGCATGCCGGGCAGTTTTTGCTCACTGAAGGTGAGCACTTGGGGTAGTGCTTTTGAGCGTTGCTCGTCCGCGACTGCAAAGATTCGAAGCTTGCCTGCCTGGTGAAACTGCATTGAGGAACTGAGGTTGTCAAAGAAAATATCAACGGTTCCTGCCATTAAATCGACCAACGCTGGAGCTGTGCCTTTGTAAGGAATGTGAATCAATTCGGTCCCAGTGAGCTGCATGAACATGCTTGCCGTGAGGTGTGATGTCGAACCATTACCCTGCGAGGCGTAACTCATTTTTCCTGGGTTCGCTTTTAAATAGGCAATGAGTTCGGTTAAGTTTTTAGCCTGAACTTTAGGGCCGACTGCCAAGACATTGGGAACGGTGGCCATGACCGTGATAGGCTGCCAACGTGTAGGATCAAAATTCAGTTTTTTGTAAAGGTGGTGGTTGATTGCAACGGGGCCAGGCGGAGAAGCCAGCAATGTGCTGCCATCAGGATCAGACTTGAAAACAAAGTCTGCGCCAATATTGCCACCTGCACCCGCCTTATTTTCTACTAAAACGCCTGCAGGAAATTGAGCGCGCATTTTCTCTGCCAGCAAGCGGGGTAAAACATCGGCAGTTCCGCCTGCTGGAAATGGAACGATTAATTTCAATGGTTTGGTAGGTTGAGCCCAAGCCGTGGATGTGAGTACCAAACTGGACAGAAAGCCAGTTAAACAAATTTTGATGCAGCTTCGGTAAATGGTAAGCATGTTTTCCCCTTTAGGATCTGATAAGTTTCTTGCAATCATCATATCGATAAAGTTTCCTTGCAAAATGAGGGTTTTCCGATTCCAAGGCGCAGAGTGAATTGCGCTCACAAAGAAGCTATGAAACAAACTCACCAACCCGGGGCTTGGCCCTCACCTTTATCTGCTAGCTTGTTGGCCCAAGCGGGCAGCAGCCTGATGTGGTCGCAGCCCATGGGCGACGACCTTTGGTGGGATGAGGTCAGGCCCAGTGAAGGAGGGCGCACGCTGGTGGTCAGTCGCCAGCATGGCGATATTTTGAAAGCGCCCTGGAGTGCCAAAAGCCAAGTGCATGAGTACGGGGGAATCAGTTGGTTAGGGTTGATGCTTGATGGCATAGCCATGCTGGCCTTTGTGAGCAAAACTGATCAGCGTATTTACATCACTGAGCCCAAGGGCGAGCCGCAGCCCTTAAGTCCTGAACCGCCTGCAGGGCAAAGCCATCGCTACATTGAGATGATTGCGGTAGGTGATGAAATTTGGTGCATTCGCGAGGTGCACCTTGAGGGCCGTGTTGAGCGTGGTTTGGTCGCGCTCAGTTTGAAGCCTGCTGGTGTTGCCTCGTTGCGCATCTTGGATGCTTCCTCCCACTTTTATGCACACCCGAGAGTTTCTGCTGATGGCCGACATTTGGCTTGGATCACGTGGGAGCACCCTCAAATGCCATGGGATGGCACGGAGCTTCGTGTGGCCGACGTTTCAAACGGTCAATTGAGCAATGTGCGAGTCTTGGCGGGCCATGTTGAAACTTCATGTTTGTCGCCCGAATGGGGGCCACACAACGAGCTTTATTTCATCTGCGACCAAAGTGGCTGGTGGAATCTTTGGCAAGTTGATTTGAATGGCAAGCTAACGCATTTGGTTGAAGAGGCCAGTGAATGGGGCTTTCCACTTTGGCAGTTGGGCATGCGGGCCTTGTCTGTTTTGCCTGATGGACATGTGCTGTCGGTGCATGGCGCTGTGGACGCTAGAAAAATTGTGCGTGTTGATCCACAGACGCGGGCCATGCATGATTTGAATTCAGAGCTGACCGATTTCAAACCATCGCTGAGTGTTTCTGACAGCAAAGCGTACGCAGTGGGCGCCAGTGGCAAAGTGGTTTCTCAATTGATTGAAATTGATTTGTTGAGTTGGCAAGTGTGTGATGTGGTGACTTCGATTGAATCGCCTGTTGATGCCAGTTATTTTCCTAAGCCACACGAGATCAGTGCCGTTCGAAGTGACGGCCGAAAAGTGTTTGCCATTTTGCATTCAGCACATCATCCAAATTTTGAACCTTCAGAGAAACCGCCTTTGATGGTGGTGGTGCATGGCGGGCCCACCGCCAATTCTTCGGCCACGCTGTCGATGAAATATGCTTACTTTACTTCTCGCGGTATTTCTGTGGTCGATGTGAACTATGGCGGATCTACGGGGTATGGGCGTCACTATCGAAATTTGCTGCGTGGGCAGTGGGGCGTGGTGGATTGTGAAGATGTTTTGGCGGTGGTTGACTCTCTTATTGCGCAAGGTGTTTGCGCTGCCGATAAGGTCGTCATTCGGGGAGGCAGTGCAGGGGGTTTTACCGTGTTGAATGCGCTGGTTCACAGCAAAAGTTTTGCGGCTGGTGCTTCTTATTACGGCGTGGCTGATTGCACCACGCTGGCCACTGACACGCACGACTTTGAGTCTCGCTATTTGGACACCATGATTGGCGCTTATCCTGCAGAAAAAGATTTGTACATTGCGCGTTCGCCCATCACGCATGTGAATCAATTAAGCTCGCCCCTCATTTTGTTTCAGGGCTTGGACGACAAGGTAGTGCCACCTTCTCAATCGGAAGCATTTCGCGATGCTTGTGCCGCCAAAGGCCTGAAGCATGCTTATGTGGCTTATGAAGGCGAGGGCCATGGATTTAGGCAGGCTTCGACCATTGTGTCTTCACTCGAAACTGAGTTGAAGTTTTATGGCGAGGTTCTGGGATTTGTACCCCAGCTGTAGGTCATTTGCTGAAGGGGCTATTCAATTATTTTGACATCGACCACAAAGTAATCGGTGTCGCCAAAGCAGGAGGATGGTAGCCCTTTGTGTTGCTCGTAGATTAGGGTGACTCGCTTGCCTGCTGCGGCACTTACTTTTTGAGCAATGGCATCATCGCGAACCGTGAAGAGAAATTTCTCTGGGGCGGCGCCTGGCATTGCCACCAAAGAAAGTTCGCCTTCCCATGTTTTGCAAATCCAACCCTTGTGCGAGACCTTTTGTAAAAAGCCTGCGCGCTCGCCGCTTGAATAACTCCAGTTGAGTACGATGTAAACGTAGAGACTGAACAAGGCAATGGCACTTACCAAGAAGATGGTGAGTGATTTGAGTACTTTGGTAGCGTTGAGTGTGGTCATTGCTTCATTCTAGATGACGATACTTGGACGGCCTGTGTCAGGGTGAGCATTGATTTAAAATAAGTGATTGTGGTCTGATTTTGTGCCAGAA
>CALAGS010000210.1 GCA_937891665.1 uncultured Burkholderiales bacterium
GCTTTTGTTGTTTAAAGTGGCTAAGTTGCGTGAAATTTCGCTAACTAGAAGGCTGGATGGCCTGTTTGAACTGGCTTTTTGGCTCGAAACGCAAAAGGCCTTGACGCAACAAGAGGCGCAAGCTGTTTTAGACGATCAAGCCACAACGCAAGACGAAGTTGTGCCTGCTGCCCTGATGTCTCTGTCCCCCATTCCCGATTACGTATCTGTAGAGGTTGCTGCATGAAGCCCCAAACCCCCCCATCGGAGCTGATGTTGGCCTTTGAGCCATTGAAGCCTGCCATTTACCGAGCCATCGGATTCAGCATCATCATCAGCATGCTGGCCTTAGCGCCTACTGTTTACATGTTGGAAGTCTACGACCGGGTGGTCAACAGCCGCAGTGGCATGACCTTGGCCATGCTCACGGTGCTCATTGTTTTGGCTTATGCCGTCATGGAAATTTTGGAGAAGGTGCGCGGCGGTCTCATGCGAGCGGCTGGCGTGCAGGTCGATGAAGCGCTTTCTAAGCGCGTTTATGACGCCATGTTTCAAGGTTTCCTGAAGCGCCAAGTGGGTGGTTCTATGCAAGTCCTCAACGATTTGAAGGCGGTGCGAGAGTTCTTGGCCAACCCAGCTCTCATGGCTATCTTTGAGGCACCAGTTGCTTTGCTTGCATTGGCATTGGTGTTCGCCATTAGCCCTGTTTTGGGGTGGGCTGCCCTGGTGGGTGCCATTGCTCAGATTGGTGTGGCCTTCATGAACGAACGTGCAACCAGAAAACCCCTTGGCGAAGCCAATCGAAGTGCTGTGGGTGCCCAGCAATTTGCAGAAGCCTCCTTGCGAAATGCACACGTGATGGAATCCATGGGCATGCTCGATGCTGTTCATGCGCGGTGGCAAAAACGCCAACGCGAATTCTTGGCGTTTCAGGCAGTGGCTTCTGAAGGCGCAGGTCTTTGGACGGCCATGTCTAAAGCGGTGCAACAAATCATGGCTTCCTTGTTGTTGGGTTTGGGTGCTTGGCTGTTGCTCAACAACATGTTGAATGGCGGGGCCAGCATGATGATCATTGGTTCTGTATTGGGCGGCCGTGTGCTGGCGCCTCTTAGCCAATTGGTGGCGCAGTGGAATGGTGTTGTCAATGTGCGCGGCGCATGGAGCCGCTTGGAATCTCTCCTTGCACAGGTGCCTGCCAAGCCAGATGCCATGTCTTTACCAGCACCCAAAGGGGTCTTGACAGTCGAAAGTTTGGTGGCGGGAGCGCCTGGCCAGCAAGTGCCCATTGTGCGTGGCGTTCAGTTTGCCTTGAACCGTGGTGAAGTGCTTGCTGTTGTTGGCCCATCAGCTGCTGGTAAAACCACTTTGGCGCGTTTGTTGGTAGGTCTGTGGCCCACCATGGGCGGCAAAGTTCGTCTGGATGGTGTGGATGTCTTTTCTTGGGACAAATCGGAGTTAGGCCCTTATTTGGGCTACCTGCCACAAGGGGTTGAATTGCTAGACGGCACCTTGGCTGAAAACATTGCCCGATTTGGCGAGGTGGACATGGCGCAAGTAGAGGCCGCCGCTCGTTTGGTAGGTGTTCATGACTTGATCATGTCTTTGCCAGAAGCTTACAACAGCCCTGTTGGCCGAGATGGCGCCATGCTGTCGGGCGGCCAGCGTCAGCGAGTAGGTTTGGCCAGAGCACTTTATGGCAAGCCAGTGTTTGTGGTGTTGGATGAACCCAACTCTAGCCTCGATGAGGCAGGCGACGTAGCGTTGGCCAATGCCATTGCAGCCTTGAAACAACTCGGTACCACTTTTGTGGTCATGACCCACCGAACCAGTGTGTTGGGTGTGGCAGACAAGATGTTAATCATGCGAGAGGGCGCTCAGCAGGCTTTTGGCCCGCGTGACGAAGTTTTGGCCGCTCTTCAGCAGAAAGCTAAATCATGAAGATTCCAAAAATATTTGATCGCGATGAACTGTCTCGCACCCTGTGGGGTTTTCGCTACGAGTTCATGGTGGCGGGTGTGTTT
>CALAGS010000211.1 GCA_937891665.1 uncultured Burkholderiales bacterium
CTTGCAAACCGCATAAATCAAGCATAGTTTGAAGAAAATGTTTTCTGTTAATCAGCGGTTCTGTATTACTGTAAAAGGCTAAAAGCAAGTGCCGAAGAACAATCAACAAGTCGCTCGCCCACCTACTGATCTTCAGTAGTTGTTACCCGTATGGGGAAACGCTAAATCTCACTTTTTCAGATAGATCTGATCAAAGCTGCCGCCATCTGCAAAGTGATCTTTAGCAACTTTGTCCCAGTCGCCAAATGCATCTTCCAGTTTGAACAGGTTGAGCTTGGGCAATTGCTTGGCGTATTTGGCTTGCGCCTTAGCGGAGGTGGGGCTACGGTGGCGGGGCCAACATCATGGACTTTCCGCACGATTGGCACCGCGATTTGATCAGCGACTTTGTGGCGTCCATCCAGCAGCAGCGACCCTCACGCACGCATGGAGGTGAGGCCTTGCAAACCCATCAACTGATCGATGACTTATTGGCCGCTGCGAGGCCCGTCATCGATCTTTAAGCCCGCAAGGATGCAAGATCATTGCGCCAAAAATCCGCCATCAACTGCCAAGGTATGACCCGTAACCATGGAGGAGCAAGGCGCACATAAAAAAATAAAAGGACCCACCATGTCTTCGGGTTTGGCAAGACGCCCCAAAGGTGTTAGCCCTTTTATTTTCTCAATCAAATCGGGCTGTGCCAGCAGTGGTTTGATGAAATCAGTTTCCACCCATGTAGGGGCGATCGCATTGACACGTATTTGATGAGGGGCCCACTCCACCGCCAATGCGCGAGTTAAATTAATGATCGCACCCTTGGTCGATTGATAAGAAATATTGGGGTACAAACCACCGCCTGAAAGCCCCATTATTGAGGCTGTGTTAACAATTGCGCCGCTGCCTCGCTTAATCATGAAGCGCGCTGCACTTCGCGCACACAAAAATACACCCGTGAGGTTAACTTCCAATACACGGTTCCAATCTGCTAGGTCCAATTCAATTGTTGGCTTCCTGATCGCGATACCTGCGTTATTGATCAGAATATCTAGTCGTTGATGAAGCTCATACGCTTGCTTCATAGCTTGATCGACTTGGACTTCATCTTTAACATCTACACAGATTGCTTTTGCAGACAGTCCTTCCTTCATAATTTCACTGACTGCAAACTGTGCTGCTGAGAAATCAAGATCCATAACGACCACATGCGCTCCCGAGCGAGCCAAGCCTGTTGCTACAGCTCTGCCAATACCATTTGCGCCACCTGTCACAACTGCTGTTTGGCCTTTCAAGCTAAAGGCATCAAGCGGGTTAAAGCCTACCGTCATGGTTTATCCTTTTGTAGATCAGACAACATTCATAAGGCAATCATCTTGGGACTTTCTCAAGGCTTCAAGTTAAACAAGAAACCAGAGGTTTTGAAGAGTACGTTTGCATTATCTAACTGCTTTCCTCAGTATGCTTCAGAAGTTAGCAAAACGTTATTCTTGGCAAAACTGAACACGGATAGAAATCTCTGCGTTTGACCTGCTGACTTAAAGCCTTTCATCCAGCACTTCGCACGACTTATGACACGGTTTTCAATTCCCGTGCTGCTCAATACGCCCAGTTCTCTGTCCGCGCATGGAGTCTAACTTTTCCAAAAACCAGTTCAAGCCCCAAGGCTAGCGACTAACTTTTTCGAGCACAAAGTGACAGCCCTGAGTGCAAAATCTAAGAAATTGCTGGGAAAACTGTAAATTACAGTTTTCGTTCAATTACACTTTTAAAAAAAATGTCTGAAGAACCTTAAATTGATGGTGCATCAGTTTCTCCCTAAGTAAATAATTATTAAAAAAGTGTAACAACCTATTATTACTAACCCCTTCTTGCCCATAGCACCTGGTCGATAAAGGACCTTGAAGACCGAGATGCGACAAAGAGAGATTCATACGGCTTGTGAAAGGCTCAGACTTTGCGTGTTTCCGGCAGGAAGCGAACACCTTTGCGAGCCAATCCGCCACCTATACCGATAGGCGTGCCGTCTGCCCGCCAGCATGCGGCGCCTTCGAGGGATCTATCGTCATGAAATTCAATCGCATTCATGCCACCACCCACATTGGGCACATGCACAACTAAGTGACCGCGGGTTTGAAGTGCGGCGTGCATTGCCTGCGAAAAGCTGGGCTCAAGCTCTAACTCAAACCCTTGGGTCCAGATGCGGGGTGCCTCAACCGCCTCTTGCAAGCTCATGCCATGATCGATCAGGTTGATCACGGCTTGAAGCGCGGAAGTAAAGATGCGCAAGCCGCCAGGCAAACCGAGCGCGTAACGGGGCTTACCGTTCTTGATCACCATTAAGGGAGCCATGGACGAAGTCACTCGTTTTCCGGGGGCCATCGAGTTGGCGCGGTCAGGCCTCGGATCAAGGACATACAGGTAATTATTGGGAATCATACCGGTGCCCGGCACCATGTAGCGCGCACCAAACACCGAATTGATGGTCTGCGTGGCACTGACGATGCACCCTTCACTGTCAGCCACGGTGATGTGGGTTGTGTTGGCGCTTTCAGCAGGCGCCAGTCCCGGGGACGACCTTTGTGCTTGATGCAGGTTTATTTGCTTTCGGCGCTCGGCGGCGTATTCGGCAGACAATAGTTTTTCGGTAGGGACATTGACAAAGTCTGGATCTGCCGTGACTGCAGAGCGATCTGCAAAAGCCATTTTCATGACCTCCGCGAGCAAGTGGACGCTTTGTTCGGTTCCGAAGCCGATTGCTTTCAGATCAAAACCTTCGAGCACATTCAGCATTTGTCCGATGTGCAAGGGTCCTGCGCACGGTGGTGGCGGGCCAATGATTTCAAAACCTCGGTAATGGCTGCGCAGTGCAGCGGGATGACGGGTGTTGTAGAGGCGTAAATCTTCGAGGCTTAAAAAGCCCTGGTGACTTGCAATGTCGGCACACAAGGCGCGGCCGAGTGCCCCGCTGTATAAAGCGCCGGCGCCTTCTTGGGCAACCAGTTTCAGGGTGTCGGCATAGGCGCCTTGCACCAACAAATCTCCTTTTTGAAGCGCTTGACCTTGGGGCAAGAAAAATCGGGATATTTCGGGGTCCAGCGACAAATCAGCCGCGTTTTCGGCGATGCAGTCACTCAAGTATTGCGTGGCCCTGAATCCACAAGAGGCGTGTTTGATGGCCGGCGCAATCACCTCCGCCAAAGACATGGAACCATGGCGAGAAAGCATTTGGCACCAGGCCATCAGGTTACCGGGTGTGGCCACCGCCCCTCTGCCCAAACTGTGCTGGCGACCTACGCTTTCAAGCGAACCGGCAGGGGCCAACGCGTCATGTGTAAAAGTGTGTGGGCCAACCGCTTGCGGACACGTGCCTTGGCCTTCCAAGATGGTATGCATTCCATCGGGATGACGAAGGTGTGCAAATCCACCGCCGAGCAGGCCCACCATCATGGGTTCGACCACACTCAAAGTGAACAGTGCAGCCACTGCTGCGTCTACTGCGTTGCCACCGGCGCACAGCATTTCTGAACCGGCAGAAGAAGCTAAAGGGTGGTTGGTGACCACCATGCCACGCGTTGCACGAGCCGGTTGTTTTTCGGTGACAAAAGAGGTCCCGCAGTGATCTGTCCAATGGTGCATACAAATGATGGTGAGGTGGGGTAATGAAAAGTAAAGGTATAACTTAGTATGGAAATGTATTTAAAACAAGGGTGCAATCCATAAGTCACAATCGAATTGTTGAAATGAGAAAATCCCGATTTCTTATGTCATGGTTTCAATCGGAGATTGACCCCTGAGATTGTGAGGCGTGACCTACCGCCTACAAGCCCAATTGAGGTGACTAAACCAAGTGACGTAGCGTCAAGACTCTGGACACCCCCTACCCGTCCAGAGCACCTCGACCGTCCAGACTCTGGACGCCCTGATACCGTCCAGAGCAACTCAAGCGTCCAGATTCTGGACACCCCATAACCGTACCGAGCACCTGGACCGTCCAGAGCAGCTGCGCTCCCTTGTGGACGAGATACGTCAAAGTGCGTCACGGAGAGTGCGTACAAAATTAAGGGAGTGCCAAAATAAACTTGTAAGAATACAAAAGGAAATATATAACTCCCCCATCAACATCTTGGAATTGAAACACTACAAATAGACCGATCACTAGAAAAACGTATGCGCTCCACAACCAAAAAGCGATCTCCCCTGAATGCTTCTAATGCCAAGAGGCTGGAAGAGTTATGTGTCTGGATTGCTGAAAACTTTGATCAAACTCTGGGCTGGACTCAACTGACAAATAAAAGTGGATTTTCTAAAGAGCAGCTAGTTGAACTATTTCAACTGTACAAACAAGTAACGCCAATGGCCTTTATTAGACATGTCAGGCAACAGCATAAAAATAATCTAACAATCAACTTACAGCCTGATCTCTTCGAGAAAATCAAAAATTGAGTCAATATCAGCGACCGTTTAACCCAACTCAAGCACCATTTAATTGAGCAAGGAGAAACAGATGTATCAAAAAATCATTCTGGCCTACGACGGATCTCTTGAAAGTCAGCAGGTGCTTCTCAATTGCAAAGACATCTCGCAATGGGAGCAAGCCAAGGTCCATCTACTGTCTGTGGTTCCCTACGACACGATTCCAATTGGTCACGAGACTTCTTAC